>CABYVU010000001.1 GCA_902522525.1 uncultured Pelagibacteraceae bacterium
AAAAAGTTCAGAAAAAATATGTCTGACATTGGTTTAGATTTGCCGAAGTCAAGGATAATAAATAATTTCAAAGATGCCTCGAAATGTTTAAAAGAAATTGGTTTGCCAGCAATTATAAGACCTTCATTCACTTTGGGTGGATTAGGTGGAGGTATTGCAAAAAGTAAAAAAGAATTCTTTAAACTTGTAAGAAATGGAATGAATGAGTCACCTCAAAATCAGGTTTTAATAGAGGAATCTTTAGAGGGGTGGAAAGAATTTGAAATGGAAGTTGTTAGAGACAAAAATGACAACTGTATAATCATTTGTTCTATAGAAAATGTAGATCCAATGGGAATACATACTGGAGACTCAATAACGGTAGCTCCAGCATTGACACTTACAGATAAAGAGTATCAAGTAATGAGAAATGCATCTATAGCTTGTCTTCGAAAAATAGGTGTTGAGACTGGAGGATCAAATGTTCAGTTTGCAATAAACCCTAGAAATGGAAGAATGGTTATAATTGAGATGAACCCAAGGGTATCAAGATCCTCAGCTCTAGCTTCTAAAGCCACAGGTTTTCCAATTGCAAAAGTAGCTGCTAAACTTGCAGTTGGATACACTCTTGATGAATTAAAAAATGAAATAACAAAGGTAACCCCTGCTTCATTTGAACCAACAATTGATTATGTGGTTACTAAAATACCTAGATTTACATTTGAGAAATTTTCTGACACCAAAGCTGTACTTGGAACATCAATGAGATCGGTTGGAGAGGCAATGGCAATTGGTAGAAATTTTAAAGAATCCTTCCAAAAAGCTTTAGTTTCATTAGAAACTGGATTATCAGGACTGGACAATTTTTTTAATTATTCAAAAAAAGAGATTTTAAAAAATTTAAAAGTTAGCATTCCAAATAGACTATTATTAATTGGTGAAGCTTTTAGGAAAAATATTCCATTAAATACAATATACAAACTATCAAAAGTTGATCCTTGGTTCTTAAATCAAATTAAAGATATTGTTGATGAAGAAAAAAATATAATTAAGAGAGGAATTCCAAGAACATTCAATGAGTTTAATAGAATTAAATCCATTGGTTTTTCAGATATAAAATTATCAAAACTTACAGGAATTAAAGAGAAAATAGTTAGATCTAAAAGAGTTGCTCTTAAAGTTTTGCCTGTATTTAAAAAAGTAGATACTTGCGCAGCAGAATTTAAATCCTTTACTCCTTACATGTATTCAACGTATCAAAGAAATTTTTCAATGAATACTGAGTGTGAGGCCGATCCTAGTAATAAGAAAAAAATAATTATTCTTGGAGGAGGTCCAAACAGAATTGGACAAGGCATAGAGTTTGATTATTGCTGTTGTCAGGCAAGCTTTTCTCTGAAAGAAGCTGGATTTGAAACAATAATGGTTAATTGTAACCCTGAAACAGTTTCAACAGACTATGACACCAGCGATAGACTATATTTTGAGCCACTGGTTGAGGAATATGTTCAAAATATTATTCTAAAAGAAAAATCAAAGGGAAATCTTATAGGGATTATTGCTCAATTTGGAGGCCAAACTCCTATTAAATTAGCAAAATTTTTACATGAAAATGAATTACCAATACTTGGTACTCAATATACTTCCATTGATCTTGCAGAGGATAGAGATAGATTCAGAGATTTATTGATTAAATTAAAGTTAAAACAAGCAGAAAGTGGAATTGCTAACAAATTTGATCAAGCAATTAAAATAAGTGAAAAAATTGGACTGCCTGTTGTTGTTAGACCTTCATATGTTTTAGGTGGAAGAGCAATGGAAATTGTTCATGATAAAAAACAACTTAAAAAGTTTATTAATGAGGCTTTTAAAGCTTCAGAACAAAATCCTATTTTAATCGATAAATTTATAGATCACGCTATGGAAGTTGATGTGGATGCTATCTCTGATGGTAAAGATGTTTATGTTGCTGGTATTATGCAGCACATTGAAGAAGCGGGAGTACATTCTGGAGACTCTGCTTGTTGTCTACCTCCAGTTTCTATAAAAGATAATATTTTAAAAGAAATTAAAATACAAACGAGAAAATTAGCTTTAGCATTAAAAGTTAAAGGACTTTTAAATATTCAATTTGCAATTAAAAAAGATGAAATATTTGTTATTGAGGTAAACCCAAGAGCGAGCAGAACAGTTCCATTTGTATCGAAAGCTAATGGTATTCCATTGGCCAAAATTGCATCAAGAATAATGGCAGGTGAAAAACTTTCAAAATATAAGTTAAAATATAAAACAATTAAAAAATTTGCTGTTAAAGAAGCTGTATTTCCATTTAACAAATTCCCAGATAGTGATCTATTACTTGGACCAGAAATGAAATCAACAGGTGAAGTGATGGGATTTGATGATGATTTTGGAATGGCAATCGCTAAAAGTCAAATTGCAGCAGCAAACTCCCTTCCTACTAAAGGTTTAGCATTTTTATCTGTAAAAGATTCACACAAACAAGAGATTATTGGTGTTGCTCAAAGATTAATAAAACTTGGATTTACTTTGTCAGCTACAAGTGGAACTGCAGAAATATTAATAAAAAATGGAATGAAATGCAGAAAAATCAACAAAGTAAGTAGTGGTAAACCACATATAGTCGATGTTTTAAATTCTAAAAAAATTGCTTTAGTTATAAATACAGGTGGTGGAAATAGTGAAAGCAGAATTAATGATGCTGTAGCTTTAAGAAGAGGAACTTTAGCAAATAAAATTCCTTATTGTACTAACATGTCAACCGCATACTCTTTTTTGGAAGCAATAAACTCTCTTAAAACAAAGAAAATTAGAGTTAAAGCACTCCAAGAAAATTAGGTATCGACGACCATAGTATCTTTAGATCCTCCACCTTGTGAACTATTAACTATAGTGCTTCCTTTTCTCAATGCAACTCTTGTTAGTCCACCTGTTGTGACATAAGTTGATTTACCATTTAATACAAAAGGTCTTAAATCCAAATGTCTCGGCTCAATTCCATTTTCTGATATAGTTGGTGTTGTGGATAATATCTCTAAAGGTTGTGCCACAAAATCTCTAGGATTTTTTTTAATTTTCTTTATAACTTCTTCTCTCTCTTTTTTGGGAGCCTTAGGTCCTATCATTATTCCATAACCTCCAGAAGCATTTGCAGGTTTGACTACTAATTTAGAAATATTTTCAATTACATGCTGTCGATGAACCTTATCTTCGCAAAGAAATGTTTCAACTTGGTTTAATATTGGTTGTTCACCCAAATAATAGACGATCATTTTATTCACATAAGAGTAAACCGCCTTATCATCCGCTACACCGGTTCCAAGTGCATTAATTATTCCGACGTTCCCTTTTTTCCAACATTTAAACAAACCAGGGACACCGATTAACGAATTTTTATTAAATACCTTAGGGTCAAGAAACGTGTCATCTAATCTTCTGTAAATACAATCAACTTTTAATTTTCCTTTAACTGTTTTCATATAAACATGATCATTTTCAACAAATAAATCTTTACCCTCAACTAAAGCTATGCCCATCTGCTCAGCTAAAAAGGAATGTTCAAAGTATGCCGAATTATAAATTCCAGGGGTTAAAACTACCATATGAGGGTTATCAGTTTTTTTTGGTATACACTCGATCATGCTTTGATAAAGTTTATTTGAATATTGATGAACGGATGCAACCTTATATCTTGTAAATAATTCTGGAAATACATCACGCATCACCATTCTGTTTTCTAACATATAAGAAACTCCAGATGGAACACGTAAATTATCTTCAAGAACTAAATATTCTCCGTTTATATTCCTAATTAAATCTACACCTGAGATATTAGCCCACGCTTTAAACTTTGGAGAAATTCCATCACATTCTTTAAGATAATATGGTGAGTTAAAAATTAAGTCTTTTGGTACCACTTTATCTTTAAAAATTTTTTTCTTATTATAGACATCATCAATAAACAAGTTTAATGCTTTTACCCTTTGAACTAAGCCTCTAGAAATTTTATTCCATTGTGTCTTAGGAATTATTCGAGGAATAATATCTAATGGCCATTTTTTTTCCTCAGCTCTATTGTTTGCTGCATAAACTCTAAAATTTATTCCTCTAGCACTTATCGTACTTTGACAATTTTTTTCAATTTCTTGGAGTTTTTTAGTTCCATGTCTTTCTAAAATACCAGACATAATTCTTGCGTGTTTTCTAAGCTTATTATCTTCCGTTAAATATCCATCATAAGCGGATTTAGCATCATAGTTTTTCCAAAACGAAGTAACCATATTTAAGATTTTTTATTAAATAAATTTGCAAAACAAATGCTAAAATTAAATATCAGCTATGACATAAAAGGTTTGAAAAATATGGCTTTTTTAAATAAGAATTGGTCATGACATATTGTATAGGAATTAAAACAAACGAAGGATTGGTATTTGCATCAGACTCCAGGACTAACGCAGGTTTAGATAACGTAAATATATATTCTAAAATGTTTACACATGATGTTGGGGATAGAACAATAGTAATTGTTACATCAGGAAATTTAGGAACATCACAGGCAGTCTATAAATCAATCGAAAAAGATTTAAGTAGTTCATCTGGAATAATGAATTTAAATACTTGCAAAGATTTTGAACAAATAGCTTCTTATGTAGGTTCATTAAATATAGAACATTCATCTCCTCAGGGAATTAACACTGATAATGTTCTTCTAGGTTCTACTTTTATAATTGGTGGACAAATTAAAGGTCAAAGGCCAGAGTTGTATTTAATTTACCCACAAGGAAATTACATAAGACCAGCAGACAGTAAACCGTATCTTGTTATTGGAGAAGTTAAATATGGAAAACCAATACTTGATAGAGTTATAAAACCGAATGTTTCAATTGGAGATGCATCTAGGTGTGCTTTGATATCAATGGACTCAACATTAAAAAGTGACCTTACTGTAGGCCCACCAATAGATTTTGCCATATATAAAAAAGATGAAAATAAATTAGCCTCTTTGAAATGTTTAAGTTTAAATGATGAGGATTATTCGAAAGTTTGTAATACATGGTCTGAAGGGATTTTTAAAGTTTTTGATACATTTCCAAGGTTTGATTGGGAAAATTAATTATCTACTTTCCAATCTGTTTCAAAAGTAACATAATTTACTTGTAAACATCTTCTCTCTTTGATTATTTCTTTTTTTTCCATCCCATGCCAAGTATCAGGACCACTTGAAAAAAAATATCCATAATTATCTTTATAAGGCAGTGTTTTTATGAGTTTTAAATTATTATCATAAAAATCTGTCCCCAAATCCTCACTTTCATTATGTTTATTTACAAATAGCAAACAAGACATAAGTTTCTCTTTGATATCACAATGCGGTTTTAACCAAAAACCCTCTCGATCACATATTACTTCGACTCTTACATATGAACTTGATAAATCTTTATTGATTAATTCTGATATTTTTTGATAGGTTTTTTTTCTCTGAAGTTCTTTGATTAGATTGGTAAGTCCAGGGAATTCATTTGAATTTTCCTTAGTTACAAAGCATCTAAATTTTAAGGCCTTACCTCCATCTGAAATTCCTTTTCTAAATTTTCCTTCTCCTCCATCAATTGCTCTTGTACCATCGTAATTAAGATTATGTTTTGAAGGATCAGAAATATCTGCTGTTATTATCTCATTTATTTGAATATCAGTGAGGGGTTTATCTAATTCCCAATGTACAAATGGACTATCAAATTTTTTTGAATTATTAAGTATCGAATTTAAATAGGACATTAATTATTTATTTTCTCTTTAATAATTTTCGCAACTCTATTAGTTTCATCAAGTTTTTCATAGGTCCAAGTTTCTATTTCTTCTCCAAGGTTTCTAGTGATATTTAATTCTCTAAATAAATTTCTAAATCTTTGGAATCTTATATCATTTTTTCTGGGTAAAATGTTTGCAATATAAACAGGTTTTCCAGTTAAGGCAGCCTCAGAAATCATTGAACTAGAGTCGCAAGTTACTATTATATTCTCAGATATAGCCAGCGCAGATAAGTAAGCCTTTTTATCAACATTCATTATAACTGTGTGATTTTCACCAAAAAATTCTTTTGCATAATGAATAGTATTTAATGGTGTTCTCATTGATGGGATAACAACAATTTGAAAATCATGTTTTTTTAAAAGTTTATAAAAAATTGAAAAAATATGTTTCATATTCTTAGTTGAATAGTCATAGTATTTTGTTGGTCCACCCATTATTAAACACCAAATTTTTCTATGGTCTTTTTTTATAAAGGCGTTTAGATAATCCTTACTCTCTAATATTTCATTTTCTGAGAGGTAATGGAGAGCTCCTTTTGTAGTAATAACATTAGATCCATTAATTCCATCATGCTCTGGTGCAACTATAAAATCAAAATAATTAAAGTTTATTTTTGGGTCTTGAATATGAATATTAGAGACTTTTTTATTTGAAATACTTTTCAAATGAATAGATGGAATTATACTTTTTCTTCCGCAAGATATAATTAAATCATAATCTGATTGATTAATTTTTTTATAAACTCTTTGAGAAATTGGCGTAAATTTTGGTGGAATTAACTTCCATAAATTATTTAGTTCAACCTTATGGTGAGTAAAATCTATATCCAAAGCTTTAGCTAAGCCTTCAACCTGGCTCAGCATTCCGTGCATACCCTCGGTCAATAAAATACCTTTTAATTTGCTCATTATTAACTATATAGACCTCTATGAGTGAAAAACCAACTAAACATACAAAAGTGTTAATAATTGGATCTGGTCCAGCGGGCTACACTGCTGCAGTTTATGCAGCAAGAGCTATGCTGAAACCAATGCTAGTTGCAGGTATGCAGCCAGGTGGTCAACTAACAATTACAACTGATGTTGAGAACTATCCAGGGTTTGCTGATGTTATACAAGGTCCATGGTTAATGGAACAAATGAGAGAGCAAGCAAAAGCCGTAGGAACAGATTTAGTTGATGATCATATTCAATCAGTAAATCTAAAATCTAAACCTTTTGAAGCAATCGGAGATGGTGGACAAAAATATACTGCAGACTCAATTATTATTTCAACAGGTGCACAAGCAAGATGGCTAAATATTGAGTCAGAAGAAAAATTTAAAGGATTTGGAGTTTCGGCATGTGCAACATGTGATGGTTTCTTTTTTAAAGATAAAACAGTTGCAGTAGTTGGTGGTGGTAACGCGGCAGTTGAGGAGGCAATGTTTCTAACAAAATTTGCATCAAAAGTACAATTAATTCACAGAAGAAATGAACTAAGAGCAGAAAAACTTTTACAAAAAAAATTAATGGAAAATAAAAAAATTGAGATTATTTGGGACTCTGTTGTTGAAGAAGTAACAGGTGATAGTGAACCAAAAAATGTAAAAGGCTTGAAAATTAAAAATGTTAAAACTAATGAAATATCAGAATTAAAAATAGATGGTTTGTTTATAGCTATTGGCCACGACCCTGCAACTGCACTTTTTAAGGATCAATTAGAAATGGACAATACAGGATATTTAATTACTAAAAGTGATTCTACAGAAACAAATATTCCAGGTGTTTATGCTGCTGGAGATGTTAAAGATAAAATTTATCGGCAAGCTGTAACTGCAGCAGGAATGGGCTGTATGGCTGCATTAGAAGCTGAGAAATATTTGGCTTCAAATTAGTTAAATATCATCTATAAGAGTTAAATGGAAAATATTGTTAAGCAAATACAATTATTGGCTTTAGTAATAATTCTTATAGCTACAATAATTGCATTTGGTATAGAAGTTTATCAAATGATTTCCATTCAAAAAGTTACACTTGCTGATCTGTTACTACTCTTTCTATACTTAGAGGTATTGGCTATGGTTAGGGTATTTTGGGAAAGTCAATCAATTCAAATTACCTTACCATTATTTATTGCGATAACTGCCTTATCAAGATTTATTATTTTGCAAGGAAAATCAATAAATCCAGAAGTATTACTATATGAAGCTGGAGCAATTGTTTTAATTGCTATAGCAATACTTGTTTTAAGATTTAGAAATTCACCATTATTTGGTTTAGAAAAAAAGAAAAAAAATAAATAATTTATTCACCATATGAGCGGCAAAGTATTATTAACTGGAATTAGTGGTTTTGTTGCAAAACATGTGGCTATAGAATTGTTGAATTCAGGCTTTGAAGTTTTAGGAACGGTGAGGAATAAAAACTCAATAGATCAAACTAAAAAAACATTAGAAGAAAATGATGTTTCAACAGATAAATTATCATTTATAGAATTAGATTTGCTAAGAGACGATGGTTGGAATGAAGCTGCAAAAGGTTGTAAATATATCATTCATGTTGCCTCTCCTTTCCCATTAAAAGTTTCAAATGATAGAGAGTCACTTACTCCAGCTGCAAAAGATGGGACTTTAAGAGTTTTAAATGCTGGAATAAATGCAGATGTGGAACATATTGTAAAAACATCATCTATAGTTTGCATGTATAGAAAACCAAATAGAACCAACCCTTATACATTTGGTGAAAATGATTGGACAGACTTAGAATGGAATAAAACTACAGATTATTTTGTATCTAAAACCAGAGCCGAAATAGCTGCTTGGGAGCTAATGGAGAGTAAAGGTATTAAAAATAAACTTACTTGTATCAATCCTGGTTTTGTTTTGGGAGACTTTTTGAATGAAAAAAGTTGTACATCAATGGAATATATTAAACAATTACTGCAAGGTAAATACCCGGCAGCTCCAAAATTTTCAGTGATGATATCCCATGTTAAAGATATTGCCAAAGCACATGTTTTATCATTAAATAATAAAAAAGCTGAAGGAAGAAGATTAATTGTTGGATCTGGAACTAGATCAATTCTTGAATTGTCAAAAATAATGACTGAAAACATTCCAAGTCATTCCAAGAAACTTCCTAAGAAAGAATTACCTAATTTTATGGTTAAACTTATTAGTTATTTAGATTCAAGTGCAAAAAATTTAGTTCCTGATTTAGGTCTTAAAATGCAGACAGATACAAAATATGCTGAGGAGATTCTTCAAATGAAATTTATAGAACCAGAAGTTTCAGTAGTTGATGCAGCAAAATCAGTAATTAGACTAAATTTAGCCTAAACTTTCACAAAAAAGCTTAATCCTTTTCATAGCAATCATTAATTTTTTCATTGATGTTGCGTATGAAATTCTAAAATAACCATCAAGTCCAAATGCGGAACCTTGGACTACAGCTACATTCTGTTTTTCTAGAAGTTTTTGTACAAAATCTGTATCATTTTTTATTTTTGTTTTTTTTCCAATTAACCCTTTACAACTTGGAAAAACATAAAACGCACCTTTTGGCATTAAACAAGTAATTCCTGGAATACTATTTAAATAATTCACAACAAAATTTCTTCTGTCACTAAAAGATTTAGCTCTTTTTTTAATAAAACTCTGGGTTCCATTCAAAGCTTCAACGGCAGCTGCCTGACTTATAGATGACGGATTAGAAGTCGATTGTGATTGGATTTTTCTTATAGCAGCTATAATATTTTTGGGACCAGCTGCATAACCAATTCTCCAACCAGTCATGGCATATGCTTTACTTACACCATTCATTGTAAGTGTTCTATCTTTAAGTTTTTTTATCTGTGCTATTGTAAAAAATTTAAAATTATCAAATTTTACATGCTCGTAAATATCATCACTCAAGATTAGTATATTCTTATTTTTTAATAGCACCTTTCCTAAATTAATAATTTCTTTTTTTGAGTAAGCCGCACCAGTTGGGTTTGAAGGAGAATTTAAAATTATCCATTTTGTTTTTTTAGTAATTACTTTTTTGAGTTTTGATGGAGTTAATTTAAAACCATCTTCTTCTCCACATTTTATAAATTTTGGTTTTCCCCCAGCGAGCAAAACCATATCTGGATACGATACCCAAAACGGGGCTGGAATAATTACTTCATCACCTTTATTTAATGTTGCTACAAAAGCATTATACAAAACTTGTTTTCCACCAGTACCTACTGTTATCTGGTCTGAGGTATAAATTAAGTTATTTTCCCTTTTAAACTTTTTTATTACTGCATTTTTAATTGCAGGTGTTCCATCAACAGGCGTATATTTAGTATCTCCTATTCTAATCGCTTTAACTGCTGCCTTTTTTATATTATTAGGTGTATCAAAATCAGGTTCACCTGCGCCTAAAGCAATTACATCTTTGCCTGCAGCTTTCAATTCTCTTGCTTTCTGAGTGACTGCTATCGTTGGTGAAGGTTTAATTCTTTTTAAACTGTTTGATATTATGCTCATTGAAAATTGTTTATATTCTATTACTTTATTTAATATATGGAAAATACTTATCAAGATTTAATTACAGATATTCAAAGTAAAAATCCAAAAATTGGTGGAAAACTTGAAGGTGGAAAGAAATTCAAAATTAAATCAGATTTTAAGCCAGCTGGTGACCAACCGGAAGCTATTAAAAATTTAGTAAAAGGTGCAAAACAGAACGAGTTTAATCAAGTTTTATTAGGTGTTACAGGATCAGGTAAAACCTTCACTATGGCTAAAGTTATTGAAGAAACAAACAGGCCTGCCCTAATACTTGCACCAAATAAAACCCTTGCTGCCCAACTTTATGGGGAGATGAAAGGGTTTTTTCCAGATAATGCTGTTGAATATTTTGTGTCCTATTATGATTATTATACTCCAGAAGCATATGTACCAAGATCAGACACATATATAGAAAAGGAAGCATCTATAAATGAACAAATAGATAGGATGAGACACTCAGCTACTAGATCACTTCTAGAAAGAGATGATGTTTTAATTGTTGCAAGTGTATCATGTATATATGGTCTAGGATCAGTTGAAGCTTACAGTAAAATGACTTTAACTCTTCAAAAAAATTATGATTATAATAGAGAACAAATAATCAAATCCTTAATCGCACTTCAATATAAAAGGAATGACCAGAATTTTTATAGAGGTACATTTCGGGCTAGAGGCGAATATTTAGAAATTTTTCCCTCTCACTTAGAGGACAGAGCTTGGAGGCTAAGCTTATTTGGAGATAAGCTAGAAAAAATTGAGGAATTTGATCCGTTAACAGGTGATCTTGTAAGAGAATTAAATTTAGTTAAGGTTTATGCAAACAGTCACTATATAACCCCCAAACCAACGATTGAACAAGCCGTAATTAATATTAGAAAAGAGTTGGAGATAACACTTAAAAAGCATAAAGAGCAAAATAAATTGCTTGAGGCACAAAGGTTAGAAGAGAGGACAAAATTTGATCTTGAAATGATAGAGGCAACTGGTTCATGTGCTGGTATTGAAAACTATTCAAGATTTTTGTCAGGAAGGAAACCTGGAGAGCCCCCTCCCACTTTGTTTGAATATTTTCCTGACAATACATTAATATTTGTTGATGAGTGTCACGTTACGGTACCTCAACTAAATGGAATGTTTAAAGGAGACAGATCAAGAAAAAGTACTTTAGCAGAATATGGATTTAGACTTCCATCATGTATGGATAATAGACCTCTCAAATTTGAGGAATGGGATATGATGAGAACTCAAACAGTCTTTGTTTCTGCTACGCCTGGTCCATGGGAGTTAGAACAAACAAAAGGAAAATTTATAGATCAAGTTATAAGACCTACTGGATTAATAGATCCCCCTGTTGAAATCAAACCTGCTAAAAATCAAGTCGATGATCTAATGCATGAATGCAAAAAGACTATCGAGAAAAATTATAGAGTATTAGTTACGACATTAACTAAAAAAATGGCTGAAGATCTGACAGAATACTTGCATGAAAATGGTATCAAAGTTAGATATTTACACTCTGACATAGATACCCTTGAGAGAATAGAAATTATGAGAGACTTAAGACTAGGTGTATTTGATGTTTTGGTTGGTATAAACCTATTAAGGGAAGGACTTGATATTCCTGAATGTGCCTTAGTCGGAATACTAGATGCTGACAAAGAAGGATTTTTGCGGTCTGAAACATCCTTAATTCAAACAATAGGTAGAGCTGCAAGAAATTTAGATGGAAAAGTTATTTTGTATGCTGATAAAGAAACAAAAAGTATTAAAAAAGCAATAAAAGAAACCGAAAGAAGAAGAAATATCCAACTTGAATACAACAAAAAAAATAAAATTAGCGCTTCTACTGTTAAAAAAGAGATCAGCGATGTACTAGAGAGCGTATATGAAAAAGATTATGTTACAATTGGTACAGGAGCAAATGTTGGTGGTAATTTAAAAAAACATATTAAGGCACTTAATAAGAAAATGAAAGAGTCTGCCACAAATCTAGAATTTGAAGAAGCTGCTAAAATAAGAGATGAGATTAGAAAACTTGAAAGTACTGAGTTAGAAGTTACACTTAATCCTAAGGTAAAACAATATAACTTAAAGAACAAAATATACCCTAAAGGGAGATCTACAATGGGTATGCCGGGTACTAGAGCTCAAAAAGGTAAGAAGAAATGGAAGCAAATAAAATAATTATTACGGGTGGGGCCACCAGAATTGGAGCTGCTATAGCTAAAAAACTCTCTGGTAAAGGAATAGAAATAGTTATTCATTTCAATAAATCAAAAACAAAAGCAGAAATCCTTAAAAAAGAATTATCACAAAATGGTACAAAGGTTTATTTAGTAAAAGGAGATCTAAGTGTAGAAAAAGATGTAAATAAAATTGTTAAGTTTGCAAAAAATAAACTTAAATATTTTGACTGTCTGATAAACAACGCATCACTTTTTGAAAATGACAAATTAGAGAATTTTACTACTGATAGTTGGGGGCATCACTTAAGAACTAATTTAAGAACACCTGCTCTTCTATCAAAAGAATTTGCTAAAAATATTAAAGGAAAAAATAACAATATTATTAATATAATTGATCAAAGAGTATTTAAACTAACACCATACTTTTTTTCTTATACTATCAGTAAAACTGGTCTTTATACTTTGACCAAGACTAGTGCAATGAGTTTAGCTCCAAAAATAAGAGTAAATGGTATTGCGCCAGGCCCTACAATCAAAAACAAGAGGCAAAGTGAGAAACATTTCAAAAAACAATACATGGCAACTCCATTAAAAAGACAGGTAGATGTTGAACAGATATGTAATGCTGTTGACTTTTTTATAAAAAATAGATCTATTACAGGACAGGTAATTTCAATTGATAGCGGTCAAAGTTTAAACTGGCAAACACCCGATATTATGGGAAGTAAAGAATGAAAAAAAATAATCTAAAAATTGTTAAAATTGACAAAAATAAAACTCTATTTAATTATGAAAAAAAGGTACTTATTAAAGAGCTTATTCTTGACTTAAAACTTGGGTATTTTGATTTTGAAAAGAAAGCTCCCCAGAAAGTAAAATTTAACTTAGAGGTAAATTATGAAGACAAAAAACCTTCTAACGACAAAGATATTAAATCAATCGTAAATTATGCAAAAATTGTAAAATTGATAAAAAAACTAATTAAAAATAAACATTATAATTTTCTTGAAACATTAGCTGAAGATGTGTTCGATGAACTATTCAAAGACAAAAGAATTGATAAAATAAGTCTTCAAATTGAGAAGTTAGAAATCATGAAAGATTGTTCATCCGTTGGTATTCAAATTTCAAAAAAAAGAAGTCATGGTAAGCTCTGATATTGGTAAAGAAGCAATAAAAAAGGAGTTACCACTTATACCCAAACTTCCTGGAGTTTATAGGATGTTAAATTCTAAAAACGAGATACTTTATGTTGGTAAGGCAAAAAACTTGCCAAATAGGTTAAAAAGTTATGTATCAGAGAAAAATCATATAATTAGAACTGAGAGAATGTTATCTCAAACAACCAAAATTGAGATTACCAGTACCTCAAATGAGAGTGAGGCACTACTTTTAGAAGCAAACTTAATTAAAAAGTATAAACCAAGATTTAATATTCTACTTAGAGACGACAAATCATTTCCATTTATTTTTATTGGTAATAAAGATAAATGGCCTCAAATTAGACGACACAGAGGAAAAAAAACTAAGGAAGGTTTTTATTTTGGACCATTTGCTTCGGCAGGATCGGCAAACTGGACCATCAAAATGATCCAAAAAATTTTTCAGCTTAGAGTTTGTGATGATACAGTTTTTAAAAAAAGAGAAAGACCATGTATCCTTTATCAAATTAAACGATGTTCTGGGCCATGTGTTGGATATATAGAAGAGGATGAATATAAGATGTCAGTAGACAACGCAATTGAATTCGTATCAGGGAAATCAAGAAAAATTCAAAAAAATTTATCAAACCAAATGGAAAAGGCTAGTGAAGATTTAGATTTTGAAAAAGCTGCAATATTAAGAGATAGAATAAAATCTTTAAATATTATTCAGTCATCTCAAAGAATAAATGAGGCAAATTTAGTAGAGGCAGATGTAATAGCTGGCTACAAAGAGTCTGGAAAAACTTGTATTCAAGTTTTTTTCTATAGATCAAAACAAAACTGGGGTAATCAAGCTTTTTTTCCGAAACATGATCCAGATGATAACATAAAAGAAATCCTTAATTCTTTTGTATCTCAATTCTATGAAAACAAAAGTGTCCCGAGCTCTATTATTTTAAGTGAAGATATTAAAGAAAAAGTTTTAATTGAAAAAACACTTTCACAAAAAGAAAATAAAGAAATAAATATTTCAGTAGCAAAAAAAGGATCTAAACTTAAAGTTGTAAATCAAGCACTCAAAAATGCAAAAGGCAGCTTAAATAGAAAAATTTATGAAAGCCAAAATAATAAAGAGCTTTTTGATAATGTATCTAAAAAATTTGATTTAGAAAATAATATTAATTTAGTCGAAGTTTATGACAATAGTCATATTCAGGGAACTAATAGTGTAGGTGCACTAATTACATATGGTGAGGAAGGTTTTATTAAGAAAAGATATAGAAAATTTAATATTAAAATTAAAAAGAATGAACAAGATGATTATGGAATGATGCGTGAGGTTTTAAACAGAAGATTTAAAAGAGCTGTTCAAGAAAAAGATAATTATTTAACCATGCCAGACTTAGTAATAATCGATGGAGGAAAAGGGCAATATTCTGTAGCAAGAGAAACACTTAATGAATTAGGACTTCATGATATTCCAATGATAGCAATTGCAAAAGGGAAATATAGAAACAGTGGAAACGAAACTTTTTTTCATAATGGTAGAGAATTCAAATTTGAAAAGAACGACCCTACTCTCTTTTTCTTACAAAGATTAAGAGATGAGTCCCACCGATTTGCAATTAGCGCTCATAGAGCTAAGAGGAAAAAGGGTATTAGTAAGTCTTTGCTTGATCAAATTGATGGGATTGGATCTATTAGAAAAAGAGCTCTTTTAAACCATTTTGGTTCAGCAAGAGCTGTTGAATCAGCCAGCCTAGATGAGATTAAAACAGTTGAAGGAGTTGAAGAAAAAGTTGCCAAAAAGATATATAATTTCTTTCACGAATGAAAATCAAAATTCCAAATTATCTCACAATTGGTAGAATTATTATCGTTCCAATATTTGTATTTACATTTTATTTACCTGGATTTTATGGAGACGTAATTCCTTTTGCTTTGTTTGTAATTGCCTCTTTTACTGATTTCTTAGATGGACTTTTAGCAAGAATGTTTAAGGAAGAATCTAAACTTGGCGAATTACTAGATCCAATTGCAGATAAAATCATAGTAGCAACTGCACTCATATTATTAGTTATGGATGGGACTATTAAAAATTATGAAGTCATAGCTGCAATAATTATATTAACAAGGGAGATACTAATCTCTGGTTTGAGAGAATTTTTGGCAAAAGGAAGTGTTAAACTACCTGTCTCAAGTTTAGCAAAAGTTAAAACTTTTCTTCAAATGTTTTCAATTTCTGTTTTGCTTACAGGAGATACTGGAAATAAAATTATAAATTTCCAAGATTATAATGCTCAAACAATTGGTATAATTTTATTGTGGCTTTCTGCATTTCTTACATTGTATACCGGTTATGAATATTTAAGAAAAGGTATTGACCATGCAATATCTGAAGATAATAAAAATTAAGCAGCTCTTTTTTTTCTTACTAGTTTTCCATAGCTAGACAATAAGTCTAAAATAACATCACAAACTTTATAATTATTTTCTGCGATTTGTGATATTGGTGTAATTTCGGCAGCTGTGCCAGTCAAAAAACATCCTTCAAAGTTAGAAAGTTCATCAGGTTTTATTTTTCTTTCATGAACTTTAATATTTTTTGATTTAGCTAATTCAATTACAGTTTGTCTTGTAATTCCATTTAAAAAAGAATCAGGAATTGGAGTATGAAGCTCTCCGTTTTTATCTTTAAAAAATATATTTGCACTTGTTGATTCAGCTATATTATCCTCATGGTCTAACATTAAGGATTCGCTAAATCCTTGTCTCTCTGCTTCATGCTTAGATAATGTACAAATCATATATAAACCTGCTGCTTTACTATCCCATGGAATAGTATTTGGAGCTGGTCTACGCCAATTAGAAATATTTAATTTAATTCCTTCAGTTTTCAACTTAGGGTTGAAATAGTCACCCCACTCCCAGGTAGCGATTGCAACATTAATTTTTGTTTTTTGAGCTGACACGCCCATCATTTCACTTCCTCTCCAGGCAAATGGTCTTACGTAACCATTTTGAACATTTTGTATTTTAATTATTTGATTGCATGCATTGTTAATTTCATCTTTTGTATAAGGAATTGTAATATCCATTCTTTTAGCTGAGTGATAAAGCCTATCTGTATGATCCTCTAACTTAAATATCTCACTATCATAAACTCTTAGCCCCTCAAAAACTAAGCTAGCATAATGTAGACCGTGACTTATGACATGAAGTTTAGCATCTCGCCATTCAACAAGATCACCATTGTACCAGATTTTTCCTTCTCTTTTATCGAACGGTATCATTTGATTTATTTTTTAGAAAAAATATCTTTGTATATATAATATGTCAATATAACTTACCATTATGAAAAAACTTTTATATCTAAAAGATCATCAATTGAAAGAATATATAGAAAAAATATTCAATGGATATAGAGAAACTGTCGCTGATGCTAAAAAAGTTTTAGATAAACATGCGCTAGGAATTGCTCATAATAAAGTAATTCACCTTATATCTTTATATGAAGGCATTACTATTTCAAGTTTACTAAGAAAACTAAAAGTCACAAAGCAAAGTTTAAATAGAGTCCTTAATGACTTGGTGGAAATTAAAGCAATTGAATTCAAAAGAGATGAAATAGACACAAGAGTAAAGCATGTATATTTAACAGAACAAGGAAAAAAAATATTTGATGAGTTTTTTTCTGTACAAAAGAAAAGAATCTATGATGCATTTTTAAGTTCAGATTCTAACGATGTTATAAGTTTCGATAAAGTTCTTAAAAAAATAATTAATGAAAAATTTTAAAGCCCATATATTGATTGTAGATGACGATGATAGAATTAGAGATCTAGTAAAAGAATATTTGAACCAGAATAATTATCTTGTTTCAACTGCTAAAGATTCGAATGATGCATCTGAAAAAACTAAAATTATTAAATTTGATTTAATAATACTAGATATAATGATGCCGGGAAAAACTGGATTAGAATTTACTCAAGACAATAAAAAAAAAATTAATACTCCAATTTTGTTGTTGACAGCTAAAGGTGAGCCTGCTGAAAGAATTGAAGGACTGGAAGTAGGAGCAGACGATTATTTAACTAAACCTTTCGAACCTAAGGAATTAATTCTAAGAATAAATAATATTTTAAGTAAAACCAAATCATTAGAAGTTAAAAGAGTAATTGAATTTGGTAATATAAAAATAGATCTTAAAAAGTTACTAATTTACAAAAATAGTGAAAGTCTCAAAATAAATAATACTGAAAAAATAATATTAGAAAAAATGATAAATTCACCTGGTAAAATCTTTAAGAGAGAGGAAATTGCAAGTTTTATAGATTTAAGTAAAGAAAGATCTATTGATGTAATAGTAACTAGACTTAGAAAAAAAATTGAAGAAACGCCAAAAAGTCCAAAATACTTGCAAACAATAAGGGGAGAAGGATATGTTCTCTGGATTGAGTAGATTTATTAAAAATATACTTCCTAAAAGATTATTTTATAGGGGACTACTAATTGTTGCAGTGCCTATAATAATTTTGCAAATCACTATTTCATTAGTATTTTTTGATAGTTTATGGATTAAAACAAATAAAGGGTTAACAAAAGCTTTAGTTAGCGAAATAGTTACTATTATTGATATATATAATAATGAAAGTGAATATAATAAAAAAATAGTTACAGATCTTTACAACAAAAATTTTAGTTTTTCCGTAAGATTTTTAGAAAATGAAAAATTACCAGATATTAAGGTTGAGAGATGGTTTAGTCCGATGGACAGGACCTTAAGGAGGGAATTAAAACCTAAAATCGGTCAACATTGGTTTAACACTATTTCCTATAAGGAAGTTGTAGATTTAAGAATTAAATTTAGAGATGGAGTTTTGCAAATATTTTTTCCTAAAGAGAGAATTCAAGTATCTTCTATAAGAATTTTTGCATTTTGGATTACTATTCCAGCAATTTTAATGATAGCGATAGCAATGATTTTTTTAAAAAATCAAACTAGGCCAATAACAAAATTAGCTCAAGCATCTGAAAGATTTGGAAGGGGAGAAGATATTGAAGAATTTAGACCTTCAGGAGCTTTAGAAATAAGAAAAGCTGGTCTTGAATTTGAAAAAATGAGAAAAAGAATACAAAGACACTTAAATCAAAGATCTGAGATGCTCTCAGGTATCAGTCATGATTTGCGAACGCCACTTACTAGGATAAAACTACAACTTGCTGTCATTAAAGATAAAGATTTATCATCAAAAATTTCCAGAGATGTTGATGAGATGGAAAAAATGCTCAATGAGTATCTTCAATTTACAAGCACAAGCGCAAAAGATAAAACTGAAACTTTCGATATTTCAAAACTTCTAAATGACACAATTTTAAAATATGAAAATAATAATATTGAGGTGCAAAGCTCAGAAAAAATCTATTTCAATGGAAGAAGAAATCTAATCACAAGGTGCATAAATAATTTACTAGATAATTCTTTAAAATATGCAAAAAAAATATCGGTTAATTTACAAAAAAAAAATTCAACTATCCTTTTATCAATTGATGATGATGGTCCTGGAGTAGATAAATCAGAATTTCATAACATTACCAAACCATTTTATAAAATTGATAAAAGTAGGTCCCAGTCAAAATCAAGTGTTGGCTTAGGATTATCTATATCTTCTGATATCATTAAGTCTCATGGAGGAGACATTCATTTCAATAAATCAAAACTGGGTGGGTTAAAAGTGACTATTTCTTTACCTTACTAGTTTTTTTTCTTTTTTGTTTTTCCTCTAATTTTTTTTCAAGATTACTTATTCTTTTATTTAAAACATCAACTTCTTCTTTGCTTGCAAGTTTCATTTTAAATACAATTTCATCTCTCTTAG
The DNA here is from genome assembly GCA_902522525.1 of uncultured Pelagibacteraceae bacterium. GTDB lineage: Bacteria > Pseudomonadota > Alphaproteobacteria > Pelagibacterales > Pelagibacteraceae > Pelagibacter. The sequence goes on from CABYVU010000001.1 coordinate 19,544, forward strand.
ATTTTAGTATTGTGATTACTTCATCAGATACATCTTTATAATTAATCAAACCTTGCTCAATTAATTTTGCAAATTTATCAAATACGAATCTTGATTTTGACATAATAATTATTTACTAGAATTATATTTAATAGCTTATAATAAATTTTACAAATGTTTACTAATAATTTTGACCCAGTAGCTTTTGAAATATTCTCTTTAAGTGTCAGGTGGTATTCACTAGCATACATTTTTGGGATTATTTTCGGCTGGGTATATTGTAAAAAAATTCTTATTAAGGACAGTTTAATTTCAAAATTATTTGAAGACTATATCACATACTTGATAATAGGAATTATTGTCGGAGGAAGATTGGGATATGTAATTTTTTATAATCTTCCGTATTTTCTAAATAAGCCAATTGAAATATTTATGATCTGGAATGGTGGAATGTCATTTCATGGGGGCTTAATTGGTGTCATTATTTCTAGTTATTTATTTTCAAAAAAAAATGCGAAAGGTATATTTGTATTTTTAGATTTAGTATCTGTCACTGCACCTATAGGAATTCTATTTGGTAGAGTTTCAAATTTTATAAATGGTGAATTAGTAGGAAAAGCTACAAATTCTAATTGGGGAGTTTTTTTTCTAAACTATGATGATAAGTTGAGACACCCTTCTCAGCTATATGAAGCATTTCTAGAGGGAGTTATTTTATTTATTTTGATGAATTATATTTTTTTTAACAAAAATTATAAAGTTGGAAATTGTTCTTTCATGTTCTTAATACTTTACGGGTGTTTTAGAATTACTTCTGAATTTTTTAGAGAGCCAGATATTCAAATTGGATACTTATTTGGACACATTAGCATGGGCATACTGTTAAGTGTTATTATGATTATAATTGGGTTTGTAATTTATTTTAAAAGAAATGATGAAACTAAATCTCAAAAAATTTAATATTCTCTCAAAAAAACCTATACCTGTTGATGAGTTTATCGAAAAAATTCTATATGAACCTAGAGTAGGTTATTACTCCAATAATAATCCATTTGGTAAAAATGGAGACTTTATAACTTCTCCTACTATTTCAAATCTATTTTCAGAGATTATTGGTATATGGTTGGTTTCTACCTGGGAAAAAATGGGTAAGCCTAAAAAATTTAATTTTATAGAACTTGGACCAGGAGATGGAAGTTTAACTAAAGTTATAGTTCATACCCTAAAAAAATTTCCTGAGTTAAATAAAGCTATAAAAATTTATTTATATGAGAAAAGTACGTTTTTAAAAAAATTGCAAAAACAAAATATAAATAACAAGCATATTAAATGGATAAAAAACTTTAACTCAATAAAAGAGGGTCCAGTTATTTTTTTTGGAAACGAGTTTTTTGATGCAATTCCAATTAAACAGTTTTCTAATAGAAATAACTATTTATTCGAAAAATGTTACTCGGTGAAAAACAAAATCGATATTATGGAAGAATTTATAAAAGGTAACAAAAAAGACATTGATCAAATAAAGACATTTCAGACATTAAAAAAACTCAATTTTATTGAATTTCCCAAAAAGGGATTTTTAGAATTAAATCCGATCATTAAAAAAATTTCAAAACTCTCAGGTGGTATTTTACTTATAGATTATGGATATTTGAATAATAATAGCTCTAGCACTATACAAGCAGTGATGAACAATAAAAAGATTTCAGATAAGGCAATGATAAGAAATCTTGGCAGGGCAGATATAAGCTCACTAGTAAATTTTAGTTTGTTAAAAGAATATTTCCTTAAAAATAATCTAAAAGTTAAAAAAATAGTTACTCAAAGGTTTTTTTTAGAAAGAATGGGTATAATTGAAAGAGCGCAGATTTTAGAAAAAAAAATGACTAATGCAGAAAAAAAATATATGCAGGAAACTTTAGTTCGGCTACTTGAAGAAAAACAAATGGGAAACCTTTTCAAAGTGATTTTTGGATACAAAAATAAAAATAATGATTTTTTTGGTTTTGAGTAATGTTAAAATCAAAAAAACTTGGTAAATTCAAAAGGATAGAACATGGTTTCTTTAGTCGAAAAGGTGGCTTCTCAAGAGGTATTTATAAAAGTTTAAATTGTGGTCTCGGATCTAAAGATAAAATTCAAGATGTTAAAAAAAACATAGAAAAAGTTTGTCTTAAAATTGGTTGTAATAAAAATAAACTTATATTGTTAAATCAAATTCATAGTAACAATGTTTATAAAATAAGCAAAATTCCAAAGAAAAAATTAAAAGGTGACTCATTAGTAACAAATAAAAAAGGTATCGCTTTGGGAATTTTGACAGCTGATTGTGCTCCTGTGTTTATATATGACCCAGTTAATAATTTAATTAGTGCGCTACATGCAGGATGGAAGGGAGCATACAAAAAAATAGTATCTACTACATTAAGAAAATTCAAGTCAAGTGGTAGTAATTTTAATGATTTAATAGTTGTTATTGGACCTTGTATAGGAAAAGATAGCTATGAGGTAAGAAATGATTTCTTGGATAAATTTATTAAACAAGAAAAATCTAATATAAAATTTTTTAAAACCAAAAGAAATAAAATATATTTCAGTTTAACAGATTATATTAAAGAGCAACTAGTGAAATTTGGGGTTAAAAACATTGAAATCATCAAAAAAGATACATATTTATTAAGTAACAACTTTTTCAGTGCTAGGAGATCAGTTAAAAATAAATTAAATGATTATGGTAGAAATATTTCTGTAATTATGATTAAATAAATTGTTCTCAAAAAATGAAGATTCTCACTGGAAATAGCAACAAACAGCTAAGTAATAAAATTTCAAAAAATCTAAAAAATAAATTAGTAAATACCAGTATTAGAAAATTTGCAGATGGTGAGATATATATTGAAATTAATGAAAATATAAGAGGTAACAGTATTTTTATAATCCAATCGGTGTCATCGCCTGCAAATGATAATTTAATGGAGTTACTTCTTTGTATAGATGCACTTAAAAGATCTTCTGCAAAAAATATCACTGCAGTAATTCCATATTTTGGGTATGCGAGACAAGATCGTAAGGTTGTACCAAGAACTTCCATTTCTGCAAAATTAGTATCAAACCTTATAACGAATGCAGGTGCTGACCGAGTGGTAACAGTAGATTTGCATGCAGGTCAAATTCAAGGTTTTTTTGATATTCCTGTAGATAACTTATTTGCTACACCAATCTTTGCAAAGCATATTAAAAGAAAAATTAAAAGCAAAAATATTATATGTGTTGCCCCTGATGTGGGAGGAGTTGAAAGGGCAAGAGCTTTAGGAAAAAAATTAGATGTCGGTTTAGCAATAGTTGATAAAAGGAGACCTAGTCCTGGAAAATCGCAAGTTATGAATGTTATTGGAAATGTAAAAAATAAAGTCTGTATTTTAACTGATGATATAATTGACTCTGGAGGAACGATAGTAAATGCAGCTGATGCTTTATTAAAAAGAGGAGCAAAAGAAGTTCATGTATATGCAACTCATGGGGTTTTTAGCGGTGATGCAGTTAAAAAGATAAAAAATTCAAAAATTAAAAACTTAGTTATTACAGATAGTATAGATAGTTCAGACAAACTAAAAAAAGCAAGAAATATTGAAGTATTATCAATATCAATCTTACTAGCTGAGGCTATCAAAAGGATTTCTAATTCAACATCTGTCTCAGATCTATTTAAATAAATCTTGTAAAATTACCAAACTGCGGTATAAAACCTGCAATTTATGAGCATAATACAAGCAACAACAAGAGAAACAAAAACTAAAGGCCAAGTGAATGACTTGAGAAGCACAGGAAATGTTCCGGGTATAGTTTATGGTGGAGATCTGCCAAATGAAAAAATTTCAATTACTACTAAAGAACTAAAAAATTTAATAAATAATGAAAATTTTCTTTCTAATGTTATTTCTATTAATTTAGATGGCAAAGAACAGAAAGTCTTAACAAGAAATATTTCTTTCGACACTGTCACTGATGAGCCAATTCATTTTGATTTAATGAGAATTGTCAAAGGCGGAAAAATTATTTTAGAAATACCTGTGAAATTTTTAAATAATGAACTATCTCCGGGACTTAAACGCGGAGGAGTGCTTAATATCGTAAGACGTAAAGTTGAACTAAAATGTCCTGCAGAAAATATTCCAACTGAACTTGTTGTAGATTTAGAGGGTTTAGAAATTGGTACAAGTATAAAAATTTCTTCAATTAAATTACCTGAAAATGTTACTCCTACGATTCAAGGAAGAGACTTTGTAATTGCTACAGTTGCTGCACCTACGGTAGTTAAAGAGCCAGAAAAACCAGCAGAGACGGCTGAAGGTGAAGCTGCAGAAGGAGCAGAAGCAGCTGCAGAAGGCAGTGAAAAAACTTCAAGTGATGGTGATAAGGCAGATGGTGAGAAATCTAAAGAAGAAGATAAACCTTCATCAGATAAAAAATAATAAATAGTGAAATATTTTTTCCAAAATTAATAAAATATGTTGTTACTTGTTGGTTTAGGAAATCCGACTCCAAATAGTCAAAATAATAGACATAATATTGGTTTTAAAATTGTGGATGCAATTAACCAAAAATTTGGATTGTCTAAGCAAAAACCAAAATTTAAGGGATTGTTAACCACTGGAAATATTGGTGATAAGAAAGTTTATGCAATCAAACCTCTTACATTTATGAATAATTCTGGAATTTGCATAAGAGAACTTCTTGAATATTTCAAAATAGATGCAGAAGATGTAATAGTATTCCATGATGACTTAGATATTGAATTTGGAAAAATTAAAGCAAAATTTGGTGGGTCAAGTGCGGGACATAATGGTATTGCATCTATTGATAAGTTTATTGGTAAAGAATATTCAAGAGTTCGGATTGGTATAGGTAAGCCAGAAAATAAAATATCTGTTTCTGATTTTGTGCTAAACGATTTTAATGAGGATGAACAGGTCCATTTGGATACAATTACAACTAATATAATTGAGTCCTTGACTATTTTAATAGATAAAAAATTAGACTTATTTTCTAGTACAGTTAACAACAACTAAATGGGTTTTAAATGTGGAATCGTCGGCTTACCAAATGTTGGTAAGTCTACATTGTTTAACGCTTTAACAAATTCAAATAAAGCACAAGCAGAAAATTTTCCATTTTGTACAATTGATCCAAATATTGGTGTTGTAGCAGTTCCAGATAAAAGACTTGATCAATTGGCTGTAATTTCAGACTCAAAAAAGAAAATTAATACAACAATTTCTTTTGTTGATATTGCCGGTCTTGTTAAAGGTGCTTCCAAAGGTGAGGGACTAGGAAATAAATTTTTATCTCATATCAGGGAAGTTGATGCAATTATACATATGATTAGATGTTTTGACTCAGATGATATTCAAAATGTTAACCCTAACGTTGATCCTGTAAGAGATTTAGAGATCATAGAAACTGAAATGAAGTTAGCTGATTTAGAATCGATTCAAAAGAGACTTGATAAAAAAAATAAAAAAAATGTTGACAATGAAGAGCTTAAATTACTTGAGGCAGCTCAAAAGATAATCGATGAAGATGGTGATTTAACATTCATCACAAATGAATTTGATGAAAAACTTTTAAAGAATAGTGGACTTCTTAGTACTAAACCAAAACTATATGTGTGTAATGTAGACGAGGAGAGTATTAAGTCAGGTAACAAATATACTGAGGACTTTATAAAAAAATTTGATGAAAAAAATACATTGGTAATTTCTGCAGACATAGAAAATCAAATAAACCAATTAGAGGATGAAGATGAAAAAAAAAATTATATGAAAATGATCAATATGTCAGAGACAGGACTTAATTCATTAATAAGGAAAGGATACGAACTTCTATCCTTACAAACATTTTTTACATCAGGACCAGAAGAGACTAGAGCTTGGACTATTACAAAAGAGTCTAAAGCACCAAATGCTGCAGGGGAAATTCATTCTGACTTTGAAAAAGGATTTATAAGAGCTGAAACAATTTCTTATGAAGATTTTTTAAACAATCAGGGATGGTTAAAATCCAAAGAGGCTGGAAAAATGAGATTAGAAGGTAAAGAATATATTGTTAAGGATGGAGATATTTTAAACTTTCGTTTCAATACGTGACCAGATTTTTTTCATACTGAAATAAACTAAAATTGTTAACACTGATAAATATATAATCACCCTAAAACCTAGTTTATGTCTTGCCTCTAAATGTGGTTCAGCTGTCCACTGTAAAAAAGTTGTTACATCTTTGGCCATTTGGTCTACTGTTGCTTTCGTTCCATCTGAATACTCTACAATGTCATCATCCAGAGGAGATGCCATTTTAATTTTATTTCCATACATATACTTATTGTAATACACACCATCATCAAGCTCCATGCCTGCAGGCGGTTCATCATAACCCATTAAAACTGAATAAATATAGTTTGCTCCACCACTTCTTGCTTTTACAAGCACTGACATATCTGGGGGATATGCTCCACCATTTGCTGCAATTGCTTCCTGAACATTTGCATAAGGCATTACAAATTTGTCGGACAACTTAGCTGGTCTTTCGAACATTTCTCCATCGCTATTTGGTCCGTCTGTTACTTCGAAATTTGAGGCAATCGCTTTAGCCTCAAGTTCTGTAAACTCTGGTCCACCTTTTTCTGCAAGATTTCTATAACTTAAATGTTTAAGTGAGTGGCATGAAGCACAAACTTCTGTATAGACTTGATATCCTCTTTGCAAAGATGCTCTATCAAATTTGCCAAAGAAACTCTTAAAAGACCAGTCTACTTCCAACAGATCATTTTGCTCTCCAGCTGCCTGGACTTTTGAAAAAAATAAAGATGAAAATAAAATGAAAAAAAAAGCTAATTTTAATGAGTTTCTCACAGTTTTTCTTTATAGTTAGAATTATCTCTAGCCATTGCCATATCTGGCGATCCACCTAAAATTGGTTCAGTTATACTTAGTGGCAACGGAGTAGTTTTTTCCTTAAAACCTAAGAATGGAAGAATTAATAAGAAATGTGCAAAATAATAAGCTGTAGCAACTCTAGCTATCAACAAGTAGATACCCTCTGCAGGCATTGCGCCCACATAGCCAAGTATTAAAACATCAGCAACTAAAAACCAGTAGAATTGTTTATAAATAGGTCTAAACACTGTTGACCTTACCTTGGACGTATCTAACCAAGGTAAAATTACTAGTACGAATATTGCAGCGAACATTGCAATTACTCCAAGTAGTTTATCAGGTACTGATCTTAAAATTGCATAAAATGGTAATAAGTACCATTCAGGAACAATATGTGCAGGAGTGACTAGTGGGTTTGCCTCAATATAGTTGTCTGCATGACCCAAAATATTTGGTGAGAAAAATACAAAGAATGCAAATATTAATAAAAATATTAAAAGTGCGAATGCATCTTTTATTACTATATATGGATGAAATGGAACTGTGTCCTTAGACGGTTTTTTTATATCAATTCCAATAGGATTATTATTCCCAGGAACATGTAGTGCCCAAATATGTAGGACTACTAAACCTAAAATCAAAAATGGAAACAGATAGTGTAAACTAAAAAATCTCGTTAAAGTTGGATTATCAACTGAATAGCCTCCCCATAGCCAATTCGTTATACTCTCACCTACTAAAGGAATAGCACTAAATAAATTAGTTATTACTGTTGCACCCCAAAAACTCATTTGTCCCCATGGAAGAACATATCCCATAAATGCAGTTGCCATCATAAGGAAGTAAATCAACATACCTATAATCCAAATAACTTCTCTTGGTGATTTATATGACCCGTAATACAAAGATCTAAAGATGTGAATATAAACGGCTAAGAAAAACATAGATGCACCGTTTGCATGAACATATCTGATTAACCAACCATAATTAACATCTCTCATTATGTGTTCTACACTCTGGAACGCTAAATCAGCATGAGCCACATAATGCATACCCAAAACAATACCGGTAATTATTTGAGTGATTAAGCAAAAAGTAAGAATTCCACCAAATGTCCACCAGTAATTTAAGTTTTTGGGAGTAGGATAATCTGTTAAATGGTTTGCAAGTGTTAGTAATGGAAGTCTATCATTAAACCATTTTCCAACTTTTGATTTAGGTGTGTATTCGTGATCGCTCATAAAATTTTCTATCCAATTTTAATAGTGTTACTATTTACAAATTCGTATTTTGGCACTTCCATATTTGTAGGTGCCGGTCCTTTTCTAATTCTTCCAGATGTATCATAGTGTGAACCATGACATGGACAAAACCATGCCCCATAATCTCCTTTATCATTTAAAGGTACACATCCAAGGTGAGTGCATACTCCTAACATCACAAGCCATTCTGGATTTTTTGCTCTATCCTCATCTTTTTCAGGATGTTTTAATTCACTTAAATCAACAGCTCTTGCACTATCAATTTCATCTTGAGTTCTTCTTTTTATAAAAACTGGTTTACCTCTCCACAAAACGGTTATTGATTGACCAGGTTCTATTGCACTTATATCAACTTCTGTACTCGCTAATGCCTTTACAGATGCGTCAGGGTTCATTTGATCAACTAACGGCCAAACAACCGCGCCCACTCCTACTGCACCTGCTGCCGTTGTTGCAGTCACTATAAAATCTCGTCTATTTGGCTTCTTTTTTTCTGGATCTGACATTTATTATTATTTTAATTTTTTCTTAATATATAATTTCATATATGAAGAAAAACGTTATTTTTCCATGGTAACAATGACACACAAAAAAACTAAATCGATGCCTAAAATAGCACTTTACGAGCCTGATATACCCCAAAATACGGCTGCGATAGCTCGAACTTGTTCTTGCCTTGGGGCTGTTCTTGAGATTATAGAGCCTTGTGGATTTTTACTGAATGACAAGCGTTTTAAAAGAGTTGTGATGGACTACCTAGATGAAAAATTGATGACGATTTACAAAAGTTCAGATGAATTTTTTGAAGCAAAAAAAAATGATAGAGTAGTTTTGATGACTACTAAGGCAAGTAAAATTTATACTGAATTTAAATTTAGATACAATGACACATTACTATTTGGAAGAGAGAGTTCAGGTGTCCCAGATGAGGTTCATAAAAGACTAGAGAATAGGATAAAAATACCAATGATTGAAAAAAAAAGATCCTTGAACCTTGCATCTTCAGTTGCAATAGTATTGTCAGAAAATATAAGACAGTCAAATATTTATGGATCAAACAATTAAAAAAAAATTAGCACGAAATTGGTTTAAGACTTTGCAAGAAGTAATTTGTCAAGAAATAGAGGAATTGGAAGGAAAAAAAAATATCTTCAAAATTAAAAATTGGGAAAGAGGAAAAAACTCAAATGAAGGTGGTGGCCAATTTAGAATATTAGAAAATGGGAAAATATTTGAAAAAGTAGGAGTAAATTTTTCTGAAGTTTACGGAAAATTTTCAAAACAATTTAGAAATAGAATTCCTGGTGGAGATAAAAATCCAAACTTTTGGGCAGCTGGTATATCAGTAGTAATGCATATGAAAAACCCTCATGTTCCTGCTATGCATTTTAACACTAGGTATATTTATACTTCTCATGGATGGTTTGGTGGAGGGATGGATGTTACTCCTTGCCTTAAAGATAAAAGTTTAGAAAAATGGTTTCATAATGAATTAAAGAAATCTTGCAATAAACATAATAAAAAGTTTTATAAAAAATATAAAAAATGGTGTGATGAATATTTTTACTTGCCGCATAGGAAAGAACCAAGAGGTATAGGAGGAATTTTTTTTGATTATAAAAAAGAAAATTGGGAAAAAGATTTTAGTTTTGTAAGAGAAGTAGGAATAAGTTTTAAAAATATTTTTAGAGAAATTATATTAAAAAAATATAAAAAAAAATGGTCAAATAAACAAAGAGAAATTCAATTAGAAAAAAGAGGTCGGTATGTTGAATTTAACTTACTTTATGATAGAGGTACAAAATTTGGTTTACAAACGAGCGGTAATGTTGAGGCTATTTTAATGTCGCTGCCACCTGTCGCTAAATGGAAATAAATTATGGAAAAAGAGCCGATCACAGTTAGAGGTTTAGAAAAATTAAAAGAAGAATTGATTTTCTTAAAAGAGAAGAAAAGACCTGAGATAATTGCAGCCATAGCTGAAGCAAGATCACACGGTGATCTTAAAGAAAACGCAGAATATCATGCTGCAAAAGAGCAGCAATCTCACAATGAAGGAAGAGTTCAGGAAGTTGAAGATATTATAGCTAGAGCAAATGTTATTGATGTTTCAAAATTAGATAACGACGGAAAAGTTATATTCGGTTCAACTATAATGCTACAAAATTTAGATACTGAAGAAAGTTTGAAATATAAGATTGTTGGAAAGGATGAGGCAAACTTAAAAGAAAAACTAATTTATTTTAAATCACCAATAGGTATGGGTCTAATTGGTAAAAATAAGGGTGATTTAGTTGAAATTAAAACTCCTGCAGGTGTAAAAAATTTTGAAATAAAAGACGTTAAATATATTTAATTATTTAATACGTTATCAATTTCTTTATTACTTAATTTAAAGCTATTATTTAACCATAAGTCCTCTAGTAATCTAATTTTTTGTCCAAATTCTTTACCTTCTTTTAAATTGTATTTTTCAAGTAAATCCTGTGCTTTTAACGGAAAAATAGGTTTCTTAAACTGTTCAAAATATTTTTTTAATTGAATTAGTTTTTTTGGTACTGTTTTAGAGTTAAAAATTTTTAAATCTAGTAAATCAATAACGTAAGATTTATTATTAAAATAAAAAATCCTTTGAAGATTTTTTTTATTGAAATAGTCTTTTTGAGAGAATAATTCATAATTTTCAATAAGAAACTTTATTCTTTTTTTATCTTCATTTGATAAATTATACTTAAATAAAAAATAATTTGCATTATCAGTTTCATCTATAATTAAGTAGGAAATCAAGAAAATAAACGTTTTGTTTTTAAATATATTTTTTGAGTAGTCATTCAATTTTTCTAAATTATTAAGATTAACAAGCTGAGGAAAAATTATTGTTAAAATTTCTAATGAAAAAGAGTCTTTTGATAATTGTAAAAAATTTTTAGATAAAATAATTTTTTTTAATTCGCTCATTAATCTTTCTTTTGAAAGATTGGCTACACCAGCAATGTTTTGCTTGATTGATTTTTTTACTGATGAATTATGCGGGTGATTACTATAATTTATAAAGAATCTCACATATCTCAAAATTCTTAAATAATCTTCCTGAATTCTATAATCTGGATTACCAATAAAAATTACCTTTCCCTCTTCTATATCTTTGGCACCTTCATTTGGATCAAACAAATTACCATCTTTATCAGCATAAATAGAATTAATGGTGAAATCTCTTCTTGATGAATCTTTCAACCAGTCTGTTGTATATCTAACATTTGCATGTCTCCCATCGGTATCAACATCTTCTCTTAATGATGTGATCTCAAAATTTTTTTGTCCTATATTTGCAGTAATAGTTCCATGTTTTATACCAGTTTCAAAGAATTTAATGTTATTTGATTGCAAACATTTTTTAACTTCATCCGGATTTAAATTTACTGCTAAATCTATATCATCTACTTCTTCTTGATTTAATATTTTTCTAACGCATCCACCTACATATCTTATCTCACTATTTTCGTTAAAATTTGATACAGAGTCAAAAATTTTAGAAACTTCTGTATTATTATAAATGTTTAAAAAAGATCTTTCTCTTTGAGTAGGTTTTTTGTTGCTTTTAAAAATTTTTTTTAAAAAATTATACATATTTGGCTGGGGTGCTAGGATTCGAACCTAGGAATGGCGGTACCAAAAACCGCTGCCTTACCACTTGGCTACACCCCAAAATTAATTTCATATATCACAAAAAAAAAGCTTTATATAGTTTTAGATAAATTACACCAATAGTTTTTATATTTTTTTTTCAATAATTTCTTTGCATTTAGTGCGGCTTTTTTGGACATAAAGTATCCTACAATTGTTGAGCCTGATCCTGTCATTCTGACATAAGAATTTTTATCTATGTTCAAAAAGAATTGTCTAACTTTCCTTAGTCTTGGATACAATTTGAAAGATATAACTTCTAAATCATTTTTCATTTTTGAAAGTGTATTGAAATTAATATTTTTTGATTTAATTTTAAAAAATTGTGGTTTCGAATAGTTCCTAACTTGAGCATATATATTTTTTGTAGAACAACCAAAATTGGGTTTTATCAACAAAGTAAAAATTTTAAGTTTTTTTTTGATTTTTTTTATTTTGTTTTTGTAAGATAGTACAAGATTTTTTTGATCTATACCTAAAATAACATCTGAACCAATTTTTGAACATAAATTTTGTTTCTCCTTCATTGTCAATGAAATTATATTTTTTTGAATCAAATAATTTATTAATGAAGCCGCATTCATTGACCCGCCTCCCAACCCTGCTTCTTGAGGTATATTTTTTTTAATTGAAATAAAATATTTTTGATTTTTTAGTTTATTTGATTCATCTAAAATTTTTAATAAATTACTTATAGTATTTTTTTTTGGAATTTTATTAGAAAAATTTCCAGTAAATTTTATTATATGTTTTTTTTTAATTGTTTTCTTTATATAAATATCATCATGTAAGTCTAAAAAACCAACTAGAGTTTCTAAGTTATGAAGTTTAGATTTTTTTTTTCCTAGAACGTTTAAAGATAAATTAATTTTTGCATGTGATTTAATCTTTTCAAATTTCATTAATTATGATTTTTCTAAACCTTCTAATAATTTGGATTTTACTTTCAATTTCATTTCATCTTCTGTCTCTTCAAGCCCTAAAACTGCTTGCCAATAATATTTTGCTTGTAATTTTTTGTTTAATTTCCAAAGGACATCACCATAATGATCATTAACAATTGGATCATCTGGCATTAGTTGCAATGCTTTTTTAAGATATTTTTCAGCATTGATATAATCTCCAATTAAATAAAATCCCCATCCAACAGAGTCTGTGATGTATGGATCATTTTCTTTTTGTTTATGTGCTTTTTGTATCATATCTATCGCTTCATCTATTTTATAATTTCTTTCTAACCAGCTATAAGCTAGATAATTTAATGTGTATGGTTCATTTGGATATATTTTTAAACTTTTAATTAAATCTCTATCAGCTTTCTCATAATTTCCTGTTCGTTCATAACAGCTACCCCTCCTATATAAAATTCTTGAGATTGCATATGAACTTTGATCAACATTTTTGAGTAACTCTGTATAATATTCGATTGCAATTTCATACTTTTCAAAACCTTTATTTATATTCGCATAATCATAAAGTATTTTTTCCGTAGGTTTTTTTATAGAATTAAAATTCTTATTTATATAGTTGATAGCCTCTTCCTCACTATTATCCTCAGATAATATTCTTCCTATCTTTTTTGTTTTATACCAAAAGTATAATTTATCTTTTTTTTTAAAATTTTCTAAAATTTTGGTAGCTTGTTCATTATTTTTATTTAAGTAATAGTTTTCAGCAAGAAGAGATTTGTTAAAATAAAACTTAGGATTTAAATACTCAGAAATTCTTAAATAAAAATTTGACTGATCATATATATTCTGCGTTGAAAATAAATTAGATATTAAATAAAAAATTTCAGCTAAAATATCATTTTCATTATAGCATGAGAAATGGGATTCAAATTTTTTGTATTGATCGTTATCAATCCAATCTTTGATTTGATGTAATAATATGCTGTCACCAATAGGCTCGATCGTTTTAGAAACTTGTATAACTTTTTCAATATCATTATTTTCAATTAAATTTGCAAAATAAAAAAACATGTATCTAGAATAATCTCCATCAGAACTATTTAGTAATTTTTCAAAATATGAGCTTGTTTTTGGAGAATTTAAATAACAATTTTGAAAAGCTGAAGAGATTAAACTTAATGTTCCATACTTGTTATCCTCGATATTCTCTTTTTTAAGAAATAGATAATTAAAATCTTTTAAAATTTTGTAAATTACATATTCATAAGTTCCATCATCTTTATTAAACTGAAATTCTTTAAATCTTTTATTAGCTTGTTTGAAATCTTTTTTCTTTAAACTATCAATTAACAAAAGTAAGTTAAGTTCGAAAGTATTTGAATTGATATCATTTTTTGAAATCTTTATTTGATCTATCCCTTTTTTTACTTGTCCATTCAAAACTAGTGAAAATACGTATTTTTTTAAAAATTCGTCATGTTTTTGAATTAAAAATTTTGATGAATTAAAATATTCAAGTGCCTCTTTGTTTTTTTGATTTCCTGATGAGACCAAAGCAGAAAAATAATCAGATAAATACTTCTGGTTGAATTTTTTATCCACGGTCGTGCTTGAATATGTGCTGGTTTGGAGAGTTAAAAATGATAAAATTATTAATAATATTTTCATACCTAAACTTATGACTTTAAGTCTCAAAAATCAAAATGACATATTAAACCTTGAAAAGCTTAACACAAATGAAATTGAATATGTATTTAAGGATAAACCAATTAATAGATTTAAAACTAAACCACAGCTAGAAGATAAAATTAAACTTCTTGATAAATTAAGAAGTGAAATTGAAAACATAGATAATTGTGAGCTAAAAAAAAATGCTAAGCAATTAGTATTTGCTGATGGAAATAACCAAAGCAAAATAATGATTATAGGCGAAGGACCGGGACAAAAAGAAGATGAACAAGGAAAACCGTTTGTGGGAGATGCAGGCTTACTATTGAACAAAATGCTAGAGGCAATTCAAATAAAAAGAAATAATATTTATATAACAAATGTTGTTAATTATAGACCTCCAAATAATAGAAAGCCTGAGCCATCAGAAATAAATAGATACTCGAATTTTCTTAGACAACATATCTCAATAATTGATCCTAAAATTTTAATTCTAATGGGTAGTACAGCAATGGAGTCGCTTTTTGGTTCAAAAATAAAAATTTCAAAAGAAAGAGGTGTTTGGAAAGAATTAATAATTCATAACAAAACGTATTTAACAATGATTACATTTCATCCTGCCTACTTATTAAGACAAGCAGATCAAAAAAAATATTCTTGGGCTGATTTAAAATTAATCAGGAAAAAAATAGATGAATTAAAAATATCTGTTTAAATCTAAAATGATAGAAATACATAAAAAATATATTAGTTGGTGGAAAGAGAAATTTAATATTTCGAATTATGGATTATTGTGGATCATATTCATTAAAGGATTAATAATTGGAATATTTTTGTATCATTTTTTTATTGCTCAATGAAAAAAATTGTTGCTGGTGTTGATGAAGTTGGTAGAGGTAGTTTGATTGGTCCAGTTTATGCGGCAGCAGTCATATTAAATCCTAAAATAAATAAAAAAGAAATTAAAGACTCCAAAAAATTGAAAAAAATTGAGAGAGAAAAATTATTTAAGTATATAAAAAAAAATTCTATTTGGGCTATTGGATCAGCATCAATTAGAGAAATAGAAAGACTTAATATATTAAATGCAAGTCTATTAGCAATGAAGAGAGCAATAAAAAAACTAAAAGTTAAACCAAATTTAGTACTTGTTGATGGAAATATATCCCCAGATTTGAATAATTACATTACAAAAACAGTAATCAAAGGAGATCAAAAAATAAAAGAGATATCTGCAGCATCAATTGTTGCAAAAGTATCAAGAGATAAACTGATACTCAAAATGTCAGAAAGTTTCAAAAATTACAAATGGGACTCAAATGCAGGTTATGGAACCAAAGATCATATTAACGCTATTAGAAAATATGGAATAACTAGATTTCATCGAAAAACATTCAATCCAATACACAACATATTGAGTCTTAAAAAAAAATAGTAACAAGTAGACTCAAAATAATTCAATCACAGGTTGACGCAGACTCTTCTCTGGAGTCTAATTAATATTTAAAAAATGAGTGTTAAAACTTTAAAAAATAAAATTATTAATGGAGACAGTTTAAAGGAATTAAAAAAAATTCCTAACGAAACTTTTGATCTTATATTCGCTGACCCTCCCTATAACCTTCAATTAAAAAAAGAATTAAGTAGACCAGATAGGTCTAAAGTGGAAGCTGTTAATGATAAATGGGATCAATTTGAAAGTTTTAAAAGCTATGACGAATTTACTTTTGAGTGGTTAAAAGAATGTAAAAGAATTTTAAAAAAGGATGGAACAATTTGGGCTATAGGTAGCTACCATAATATATTTAGAGTTGGTACTACAATCCAAAATCTGGGTTTTTGGATACTAAATGATGTAATTTGGAATAAAAATAACCCAATGCCAAATTTTAGAGGAACGAGATTTACCAATGCACATGAAACGCTTATCTGGGCCTCAAAGAGCGAAGGATCTAAATATACTTTTAATTATCAATCATTAAAATGTTTAAATGATGACCTGCAAATGAGATCCACATGGAGTTTCCCAATCTGTAACGGAAAAGAAAGATTAAAAAATAATGGAAAAAAAGTCCATTCTACTCAAAAACCAGAAGCGTTGCTCCATAGAATAGTATTAGCCTCATCAAATAAAAATGATTTTATTTTAGATCCATTTTTAGGATCGGGTACCACAGCTGTTGTTTCTAAAAAATTATGTAGAAAGTATTTTGGAATTGAAAAAGAAAAGTATTATTTCGATGCTGCAAGGAAAAGATTAGAAAATACAAATATTATAAAAGATGAATATCTGGATACACTTCAAAATAATAGATCTAAACCAAGAATTCCTTTTGGATCATTAGTTGAAATGGGTTTAATAAAACCTGGAACAGAAATTTATGATCAAAAGAAAAAAGTAAATGCTAAAATTATGGTGGATGGAAGTATAAAATATCAACAATCTGAGGGTTCAATACATAAAGTTGCAGCAAAAATTATTGGTACAGAAAGTTGTAACGGATGGACTTTTTGGCATTATAAATCTGGAAATTCTTTAAAACCAATTGATGATTTAAGACAAAGATTAAGGCCTACAAATTAAGCTCTGTAAATTTTTCCCAAATAATTTTCAAGAAATGTTTCATTTTTT
The DNA here is from genome assembly GCA_902522525.1 of uncultured Pelagibacteraceae bacterium. Classification (GTDB taxonomy): domain Bacteria; phylum Pseudomonadota; class Alphaproteobacteria; order Pelagibacterales; family Pelagibacteraceae; genus Pelagibacter. The sequence goes on from CABYVU010000001.1 coordinate 36,612, forward strand.
GAGAGATATTTCAAAATTTTATTTCTAATAAAAATATTTATGGGATTTGATAAGTGGAATGAAAAATGGTTTAACTTTGATTTATTGTTTATAGAAGAAATATTTCGAATCCTTTCTTGATAGAATTCATTTGTACCGCTCAAAATACTTTTTAATATATCGTTTGCAGTTTCAATACTTTGGGAAGCTCCTTGAGCAAATGATGGGGGAAATGCAAATAAAGCATCACCTGACAAAAATATATTTTTTTTATTTAGACTTATAAATTTGCTGCTAACGTAAACAGGAAATGATTTTAATTCACTTAAATTTTTTGAGCTTATTTGCGATGTTTTTTGTAAACCTGATACTAACGATGCTAAAAATTCTTCAGATTTGAATAAATCATGATTTTGTAATTCATCTGAGGATAATTTTTTTTTTATAATAGCTACAAAATTGTATTCATTATTTTGATTTACAGGGTAGATCACATAGTGACTATTTGATCCCATATATATTGAAATATCACTACCATAATCACCTTTTAATTTACCTCGCAGCGCAACATTAAGGTTATATTTTGGATTTTTAACTTCATTAAATATTAATGACTTTGTTTTTGAAAAAATACCATCAGCAATTATCAAATAATCAAATTCTTCATGTTTATTTTCATCTAAAGTAATTCTGAAGCCATTAGCATTTTCTATTTTTTTTATATTTGAATTAAATTTAATCTGATTTTCAGGAACATTCTTAAATAAAAATTCTAATAATGTTGATCTTTTTAGTGTTGTGTATCGATTTAATGGATCATTAAATTGTGTAAGGTCTATATCGCAAATTTTTTTGGAATTATTTGCTTGTATAAAATTTACTTTAGAAGGAAAACTGACCTCTGATGCAGGTAGATTTTTAAATCCTATACTATTTAATAATTTTATACTATTTACTGATAATTGAATTCCGTAACCTTCAAGAAAATTATAATTATCCTTTTTCTCAAATATTTTATATTCAAAATCTTTTTGATTATTTAAAATATTTGCAAAATATAAGCCTGATATTCCTCCACCAATAATTGCAATTTTTTTCATTAATTTATTTGATACTATGAAGTATTTTCTTTGTAAACGAAGGTAAAGTCCAATTACTTAAATCATTAATATTTACAAAAAATCCATCCTTCTTCTCTTTAAAATTTTTTTTCATATTAATTACAATTCTCATGTCCATATTTGACATTTTAATGTTAATCCTTTTTCCTACATGGTTTTTAAATTTTACCTTAGGTATTTCATTCATAGGGAATATAGGCATATCTTTTAAAAAATTAAATTTTCTGTTTTTTAAAAGATAATAATTATTCTGCTTATTTTTAAAAATATTTGCTTCAAAAAACTTTTGTTTATTAAATTTATTTATTTTAATAATTGTAAAGTCATTTTTTTTAAAAGATTTACAATTTTTTGAAATAGGACATTGATAACAAAGCGGGCTGGATGGTTTACATATTAATGCACCTATTTCCATTATTGCTTGAGCGTAATCACTAGCTCTAGTTGTTTCTCCAAAAAAATTTTTTTTTTTATGTAAATTTTCTTTAGAAATTTCTTTTTCTTTTTTTAAATAAAATACTCTTTTTAAAATTCTTTCAACATTTCCATCTAAAGGAATTATTTTTTTATTGAATGCAATTGCCATGATTGCCTTTGATGTATAATCTCCAATCCCAGGAAGAGATTTTAAATCTTCCTCATTATTTGGAAGCTGACCATTAAATTCATTTATAATTAGTTTTGCTGATTTTTTAAGATTTCTTGCTCTTGAATAATATCCCAACCCCTCCCAACATTTCATTAATTTAGCATCTCTTACTTTTGATAAACTTTTTAAATCTGGAATTTTAGAAATAAAATTTTCAAAATATGGGATTACCGTCTTAACTTGAGTTTGCTGCAACATAAATTCACTTACCAAAGTGAGGTATTCTTTTTGACTTTTAGAGATTTTTTTTCGCCAAGGAAGACTACGTTTATTATTGTCGTACCATTTTAAAATTTTATTTGGTATATTTTGACTTGTCATATGAATTTTAAATATAATACTAAGCAGAGAAATAAATCTGTTCAAGGACTAAGATCTTTTAAAGATACTTTGCCCCAAGAAGCAAAAAGAATATTGAATAAAAAAGGCCAAATTTATTCAAATACTCTAGATAATTGGAAATTTCTTGCTGGAAAAGAATTATTTAATGTTTGCTATCCAATATCTTTTAAAAATTCAAAAATAAATGGAAGCTATTTAAGCATAATGGTTAAAAGAGGAAATGAAGTAGACCTTGAATATTCTAAGAAAGAAATTTTGAAAAAAATAAATATATTTTTTGGTTATAATGTAGTTGATAACATAAAGCTAAAAACATTTGAGGGAGAGTTTAAAAAAATCAAGGAAAACAAAATTAATTATGCGACAAAAAGTAAAAATATTAAGAAGATTAACAATATTAAGAATGATAAAATTAAGCAATCTTTACTTGAGTTAAATAAACTATTTAAAACAAAATGAAAAAAATTTTTATAAAAACAATAATAATATTATTATTTTTTACTTCTTTTAATTTAAAAGCAGAAATTAAACCAATAATAGAAGGCAGTTTTGATGCAAAAGTGAAACTTGTTGTATTCGAGTCTCTAACATGTAGTCATTGTGCAGATTTTCATAAAAATGTTTATCCAAGTTTAAAAACAGATTTTATTGATAATGGTTTAGTATCAATTGAATTTAGAAATTTTCCTTTAGATATTGCTGCATTTAATGCATCAAAAATAGCTCATTGTAGGAATGATGGAAAATCAGATATACTTCATCACTTATACAACAATCAAAGTAGCTGGATTAAAGGAAGCACAATAGAGGATCTCAATAAAAATTTAAAAAAAGTAGTTCAAGAATCTGTTTTCAAATTAGATTTTGATAAATGTATCGCCGACTCAAAAATTGAAGATTTTATTTTAGAAGACCGAATCGATGGGGCAAAAAACTACAAAATAGAAGCAACTCCAACACTTATAATCAACGGTGAAAAGTTCGAAAATCCAAAAAACTACAAAAAATTAAAAAAATATATTGAAAAACTGATATAAGTCATTGAATGGAGTTTAAAAAAATCCAATTAAATGGCTTTAAGTCTTTTGCAGAAAAAACTAACTTTTTAATTGAAAAAGGTCTCACAGGAATTGTTGGTCCTAACGGTTGTGGTAAGTCAAACATAGTTGAGTCTCTTAGATGGTGTATGGGAGAGACTTCAGCAAAAAGTATGAGGGGTTCAGGAATGGAGGATGTGATATTTTCAGGCACATCAAATAAACCTTCAAAAAATATTGCTGAAGTAGTTTTAAGTTTGAACAATGAAAATAAGGATGGACCTCACCAATACAACGATCTTGAGGAAATAGAAATTAAAAGGAAAATTGAAAAAGACAAAGGGTCAAAATTTTATATAAACAATAAGGAAGTTAGGGCAAAAGATGCACAAATGTTTTTTGCGGATCTATCCACAGGCGCCCATTCACCATCACTGATAAGTCAAGGTAGAATTGGAGCATTAGTTACAGCAAAACCATCAGATAGGAGAGCTATACTTGAAGAAGCTGCTGGAATTGCAGGTTTGCATGCTAGAAGGCATGAAGCAGAAATTAGATTAGGGGCAGCAGAAAATAATTTAAAAAGAGCCGATGAATTAAGAAGGCAACAGGAAAAACAATTAGCAAACTTAGAAAAACAAGCAGAGGAAGCTGCAAAATATAAATTAATTTCTGAAGAAATTAAAAAAGTTGAGGCGGGACTTTATTATTTAAGACTTGTAGAAATTGATAGAGAAATAACTTTAGAAAATGAAGTAAATAATGAGGCAGATAGCAAAGTTGAGGAATTTAATAAACAAATTGTTGAATTAGAAACTAAAATTAAAAATGAAATTGAAAGAGTAGAGCCTATAAGACAAAAAAATATTGAAAATTTATCCAAGATTCAAAGATTAAATCTTGAACTAAAGTCTTTAGATGAGGAAAGTACCAGAATAAACGAAGAGATAGATGCAATAAAAAGTTCTATAAAGGTTTTAGATGAGGATATTGATAGAGAAAAAAGCATTGTTATTGACGCAAATTCAAACGAAAAAAGATTAAAAGAAGAGAGAAATATCCTAATTGATACTGATTCAAAATATTATGAGACAGAAAAACTCTCAAGTCAAGACCTTGAAAATTCTAAATCAAAATTAAAGAATGAACAAGACAGGATGGATGTGTTGTTGGAGAGTTTCAGTTCTGAGTCATTAAAAAAACATAACGAAATTATTAAAACCATAAAAAATCAAATCGAAGAAGTTAAAAAACTAGTTTCTGAAAATAGAAATCACCAGACAATAAAAATTTTAGATGAATGTATAGTTAATTTGTCTTACTTAACTGTGAAAATAAAAGAAGTTGAAAATGATGATGTAGTTTCAACTCTAACATCCAAAAGTGATCAGATAAAGAAATTACAGGATGATTATGCTGAAACTTATAGTAAAAACCAAAGTATAAAGAAAGAGTCTGTTAAAAGAAAAGAAAGAATAAGTATTATTGACCAAGAATTTGAGAGCTGGCAAAATCTTTTAAATAATTCTGAAAAAATGGTAAATGAACTCAATGCGAGAAAGAGTAAGCTTGTAGATAAATTAAGTGATCTAGAAAAACAGCCAGAGTCTCAAGCAGAAAAAAAAGGAAAGATTTCTGAAAATTTAAGAATTTCAGAAAATGAAAAAAATGAAAATGAAATTTTAGTTGAAAAAATTGATAATAGTATTGCAGAAATTAGAGTTCAATTAAATAATACAAAAGAAAGTTCAATAGAAATTAGAGAGAAGAAAGCTAGCTCTGGAGCAACAATTGAAGGTTTAAACAAAAGAAGAAGTGATCTATTAGAAAGAGTTATGACAGAGTTAAACGTAGAAGAAGAAAATATACTTAATTATTCAAATTTAGAAAAAGGAAATGAATTTCCAGATTTAGTGACCCAAGAAGAATTACTTGATGAAAAAAAAAGGGAAAGAGAAAAATTTGGATCTGTTAATTTAAGAGCAGATGATGAAACTGAAAAGTATAAAACTGAAATCAAAAAAATGGAACAAGACAGGCAGGATCTTGTAACGGCAATATTGAAGTTAAAAGAAAGCATAACTGAACTTAATCGAAAAGGTCGAGAAAGATTGTTGGATGCTTTTGAGAGAGTGAATAGAAAATTTAACGATGTTTACACAAAATTATTTAATGGGGGTAGCGCTAAATTAGAACTTGTAGACTCAGATGACCCACTAGATGCTGGTTTGGAAATGTTAGTCAGTCCTCCTGGTAAAAGACTTCAATCCATTACCTTGCTTTCTGGTGGTGAACAAGCTTTGACTGCATTATCCTTGATATTTGCAGTATTTCTTACTAATCCATCCCCTATTTGTGTACTTGATGAAGTAGATGCACCACTAGATGATGCAAATGTAACAAGATTTTGTAATCTATTAAATGAACTGACAAAGATTACGTCTACAAGATTTATAATAGTAACCCACCATGCTTTAACAATGTCAAAAATGGATAGATTATATGGAGTTACGATGCCAGAGAAAGGAATAAGTCAACTAGTTGCTGTTGACCTTCAAAAAGCTGAGAGCATGGTAGCTTAGGCTAATGGAAGAGGAAGATTTTAAAACTCGCCTTAAAAGTGCAAAAAATAGAGCAAAATCTAAATATTCTGATAATAAAGAGCCTTCAACATCTGGAATGGGTCATGCTTTTAAAATGAGCACTGAATTAGTTGCTGCAGTTGCTGTTGGGACAATTATTGGGTTTATTTTAGACAATTGGTTTGGTACTAAGCCATGGTTAATTTTAATATTTTTTTTTGTAGGAGTAATTGCAGGAATAATGAATGTAATTAAATCAGCAAAAAAAATGCAAAAATAAATAAGATAATATAATGGCATCAAATCCAATGTACCAATTCAATGTTTATAGAATTGGTCCGGAAATTAAATTAGGCTCAGTTGATATCTCTTTCACTAATGCAAGTTTATTTATGGTTATTAGTTCTTTAGCTATTTTGATAATTTTTAATCTAGGAGCAAAGAAAAAAACTCTAATACCTGATAAATTACAATTATTATCAGAATTAAGTTATTCCTTTGTCGCTAAAATGATTAGTGACACAGCAGGATCAAAAGCAAAGCCTTACTTTTCATTTATTTTCTCACTATTTATGTTTGTACTCTTTTGTAACATGTTTGGAATGATACCTTACGCATTTACAGTTACAAGCCATATCATAGTTACATTTGTACTTGCAGCATTTATTTTTGTTGGAGTTACAATTATTGGATTTATGAAACATGGACTGGGATATTTAAAATTGTTTGTACCAAGTGGGGTCCCAATAGTTCTACTTCCACTAATAGTTGTTATTGAAATTATTTCGTATTTAAGTAGACCAATTAGTTTATCAGTAAGATTATTTGCCAATATGATGGCTGGTCACACGATGATGAAGGTTTTTGGAGGCTTTGTTATAAGCTTAGGAATTGTAGGTGGATGGCTTCCACTTAGTTTTTCGGTTGCACTTACAGGTTTGGAGATACTAGTTGCTTTTCTTCAAGCATATGTATTTGCAATTTTAACATGCATTTATTTGAATGATGCATTAAATCTACACCATTAATAAAAAAAGGAGGAAAAATGGAATTAGAAGCAGCAAAAATGATAGGAGCAGGTTTGGCAGCTATCGCACTAGCAGGTGCGGGAGTTGGTATAGGAATTATCTTTGGTAATTACTTATCTGGTGCTATGAGAAATCCATCTGCAGCTCAAAAACAATTCCCTAACTTGTTATTAGGATTTGCTTTAGCTGAAGCAACAGGATTGTTTGGCCTAGTAGTTGCGTTGATTATTTTATTTGCATTTTAGTTAATGTTAAAAAAAATAGTTATTCTATTATTCATTACATGCTTTGCATGTTTTAATACAGTATTTGCCGCTGAAAGTGGTGGTATGCCTCAACTGAATCCAGAGTTTTGGATTTCTCAAATCTTCTGGCTTATCATCACGTTTGGAATACTTTTTATTATTTTAACTAAAGTAATATTACCTAAGATTAGCGATAACTTAGAAACTAGAAAATCACAAATACTTGAAAATATTGAGATTGCGGATAGACAAAAAGAGGAAAGTCAGAAAAAAATTGATGAATATGAAAAGATTATTTTAGACAGCAAGGTTAAAGCTAAAAATTACTTTAATGACGCTAGAGAAAAGATTTTGGATGATATCAATAAAAAAAGAACTGCGATAGAGAAAGATCTTGATGAAGAAATTGGTGGAGTAGAAAAGGAATTGTCCGATCTAAAGAACAAGTCAGGGGAAAAAATAAATAAAATAGCAGCTGAAACATCAGCTGAGTTAATAAAAGAGCTGATTGGTGAAGAAGTAAATAGCAGCAGCATAGCAGCAATTGTAGAAGACCAATCAAAAATAAACAAAGAGAGAAAAGATGTTTGATGCAACTTTTTGGGTAGCAATATCGTTTTTTATATTTATAGGTCTATTGGTATATTTTAAAATACCTCAGAATATAAATAATCTCCTAACAAAAATGATAGGAGATATTAAAAAAGAAATTGATGAAAGCGAAAAGTTAAGAGTTGAGTCAAAAAAACTTTTAGATGAAGCTCAGACTAAACTTAACTCTGTTGAAGGAGAATCCAAAAAAATCCTTGATCAAGCCAAAACTGCATCTGAACAACTTGTTATAAGTATGAATGAAAAATTTCATAAATCTTCTGAAATAAAGAAGAATTTAACACAATTAAAAATAAATCAGATGAAAGAGGCAGCAATTAAAGAAATCAAAGATACTTCTGTCAAAATTGCACTGAAGTCAGTGAAAAAAATTATTACAACTACAGTTGATAAATCTAAATTAGATAATCTGTTTGAAAAAAATCTTGAAGAAGCAAAGACTGAATTAAAAAAAATTAATTCATAACTAAATTACGTTACATTTTCTTAAAATAATATAAAATCCAAATTATGAATTCGATAGTAATAGGATCAGGTTTTGGTGGCATGGCTGCAGCATTAAGGTTAAAAGCTAAAGGCCACAATGTAACCTTGATTGAAAAACATGAAGATTTAGGTGGACGGGCGAGAGTTTTTAAAAAAAATGGATTTACGTTTGATGGCGGTCCAACTGTGATAACAGCGCCCTACTTAATTGATGAATTATTTCAGCTTTTTAACAAGAATTCTAAAGATTATTTAGAAATAAAATCTTTAAAAACTTGGTATCAATTTGTTTTTGAAGATGGTTTTAAGTTTGACTATTCTGGTAATGAAGAAGAAATGGTTAATCAAATAAAAAAGATTAACGAAAAAGATGTTAACGGATATAAAAATTTAGTTAATTTCACAAAAAAGATTTTTGATAAAGGTTTTACTGAACTATCAGATGTCCCATTTGATAAACCCTCCTTTATGTTAAAGCAAATACCCTCTTTATTTAATTTAAAGAGTTATAAATCTGTTTATGGTTTGGTTTCTTCTTACATAGAAAATGAAAAATTAAGAAGATTACTTAGTATGCACCCACTATTGGTAGGTGGTAATCCTTTCACAACAACTTCAATATATGGACTAATCTTATATTTGGAAAAAAAATGGGGAATTCATTACTCAATGGGAGGAACTGGTCAAATAATAAATGGCATGGAAAAATTAATGAATGAAGAACATATTAAAATATTAAAAGGATGCGAAGTAAATAAAATCGTATCAAATAAAAATAAAATAACTGGCGTTGAATTAAACAACGGGGATAAAATAGAAACAGATAATGTCATTTGTAACGCTGATCCACCTGCAGTTTACTCAAAATTAGCAAACACGAATAGTAGTAATTCTTTTTTTAATTGGAAAATGAAAAGAATGGAATATTCAATGGGTTTGTTTGTGTATTACTTTGGAACCAAAAAAGTTTACAACAATATTGAACATCATACCATCAAATTTGGAGACAAGTACAAGGAACACTTGGATGATATTTTTAACAATAAAAAATTAAATGACGATATTAGTTACTATTTACATAGACCAACAGCTACAGACAAATCGATGGCGCCTGATAATCATGATTGTTTTTATGTGTTAGTACCAGTTCCTAACAACCAGTCTGGTATAGACTGGTCTATTGAGGGAAATAAAATGAAAAACTTAGTTATTAAAAAAATGGAGGAAAGTTTATTACCTAATCTAAGTGAAAATATTGTTGAGGATTTTTATTTAACGCCAGATTATTTTGAGAAAGAGTTAAATACAAAATATGGCTCAGGTTTTTCTATTCAACCAAAATTTACCCAATCAGCTTATTTTAGATTTCATAATAAGTCAGAGATTTTTGATGGTTTATATTTTGTTGGAGCAGGTACTCATCCTGGAGCAGGTGTGCCTGGAGTACTATCTTCAGCAAAAGTCTTAGACAAAATTCTATAATGGAGAAAAAGAGTTTTCTATCAATATACGCAAAATCATTTAACTGGGCTGGTTTTTTTCTTCCCAAAGAAACTTATTTAAAATGTTCTAATTTATACGATTTTTGTAGAACTTTAGACAATATAGCAGACGATGAAGGTACAATTGATGTTAAATTAAGAAGATTTTTAAATTTCAAAAATAATTTTATCAATAAAGAATTTCAGAACCATATAATTAAAAATATGTGGGTATTAATGGATGAATATAATATTTCCACAAAGATTGTAGAAGACTTATTCGATGGTGTGGAGTCTGATATTCAAAATGAAATAAGATTAAATTCAAAAAAGGAATTATTAATTTATTCTTATAGAGTAGCAGGAACTGTTGGATTAATGATGGCAAAAATTTTAAATGTAACTAGCTCTAATTCTCTTAAATCAGCTATAGATTTAGGTATAGCAATGCAGCTTACAAATATTTCCAGAGATGTAGTAGAGGACTCAAAAAATAAAAGATTTTATATAAAGCATAATTTTGAAACAATAAAAGAAACATTGGCTACTGCAGATTTATTTTATGATAGTAGCTTTTCATCAATAAAAGATATTCCTTTCAGTCTTCGATTTTCAATTTTAGTTGCAAGAAGAGTTTATAGACAAATTGGAAGAAATATTATTAAAAAACAAACAATTCAAAATTATAATAAATCAGGTAAAATTTTTGTAACTAATAATGGTAAGATATTGCAAACATTATTATCTATATTTGACTTGATAAAACTATCATTGATTAAAAAACATAATCACCTTAGAGATAAAGAACATGAATTAATTAGTGAAGAAATAAATTTAAATGAAAGATTTTGATTTTGTAATAATTGGTGGAGGTTGCGCAGGTTTATCTTTGGCATATGAATTAGAGACAAATAATAAGTTAAAAAATAAAACTTTAGCGATCATTGAACGAAGAGATGAATACAAGAAAGATAAAACTTGGTCTTTCTGGAAAACATATTCACATAATTTTGAAGATTGTGTAAAAAAAAATTGGAAACATTTTTCAATAAATGTGCCTAAAAAAACTAAACATCTAGAATGCAATAATTATCCATATCAAAGTATTGATAGTGGGCTATTTTATGAGAAGATAAACAATAGATTAAAAGAGAATAAAAATATTTCATTTCACAAAAATGATCATAATATAAATATTGATAAATCCTTAGTATTTAATAGCGTTCCAAACTTAGATAATCAAAACTCTGGTCTTTGGCAACATTTCTGTGGGGTAGAAATAGAGACAAAAAAAGAATTTTTTGATGAAGAAATGATGAATTTAATGGATTTTGATTGTGAGCAGAGAGGAAGTGTTCATTTTTTTTATACACTTCCATATTCAAAAAAAACAGCATTAGTTGAGACAACTTGGTTATCAGAAATGAATGATGATTCCCAAAAAGATTATGATCAGCAAATTAAAGATTATATTGAGAATAATCTTAAAATAAAAGATTATAAGATTACATACAAAGAAGTAGGTGCAATACCTCTTTTTTACCCAATAATTGACCAAGTAAAAAATAAAATTCATATTGGAACGGCTGGTGGTATGACAAGGTTAAGTACTGGTTATACTTTTCTAAATATTCAAGAACAAAGTAAATACATAAGAGAAAATATCGAAAACATTAGTAAATTGAAAACTTTTCGAATTAAAAAAAAATACCAATTTCTTGATAATATTTTTTTAAAAGTTCTTAAAAATAATCCAAGCAAAATGCCAAATATTTTTTTTAGGATGTTTAATAATAAATCTAATACTGTTATAAAATTTTTATCGAATAGAAGTAATTTGTTTGAAGATTTATCAATAATATTAAAAATGCCTAAATGGATTTTTATTAAAGCACTTTTTTAAATTAAATGATTAGAATTAATTTTTACCACTCTTTAATTTTTTTTAATTTTTGTATATTTTTATCAGGAATTGATTATCTAAGAGAAGGTAGTTTCTTAATTATTTCTTTATTTTTAATTTTATCAATTGGAATATCTCATGGTTCTCTTGATAATATTAAAGGTAAAAAACTGATTAAATATTTGGGATATAGATCAATGAGCGTTTTTTATTTGTGTTATTTGCTTATTGGTGCAGTTACAATATTAATTTGGTTAATATTTCCAAAATCATTACTTTTCTTATTTTTAATTATAGCTGCTTATCATTTTGGAAAAGAGGACTCTGAATTTATCAATCAAAAGAAAAATTTCGAATTAATTTATTTTTTAAAAGGATCATTAATTATTACATCACCCTTATTTTTCCATAAAGAGGAAACACTCGCAATTTTCGAGACATTAAATTTTAATATTTCAAATTATTTAATAATATCTGACGAGATATTATTCATTCTTATTTTTTTATCTTTGCTCTCTGGAATTATTTTATCATTTAAAAAAAATATTGAAGTTAAATCATTATTGTTAATGGATTATTTATCAATACTAATCCTAAATTATTTTCTTAATCCAATAATTGCTTTTACGATTTACTTTTGCTTTTTACACTCTATCAGACACTCGATTTCTTTGATTAGAGAAATAAATAAAAATTTGACAAAAGGTTTACCAATATTCGTTAAAAAAGCCTTTCCACTTACAATTTTAACAATTTTTGGGTACGTTGTTTCAATATCAATTCTGAATAATTATAACGAATTTAACGAAACTATATATCGAGTAATTTTTATTGGATTGGCCTCATTAACTTTTCCTCATATATTGCTCGAATATTTAATTGAAAAAAATGAGCAATAAAAATATTAATTTAATTGGTTGGATATTATTCATTATTTCTGCGTTGGGTTTTATAATATCAAGTGTGGGAAGTTTTTGGGCTATGTTTGGGAGTCTTTTTTTTCTATTTGCATGTATTGTTTTTTTAATCCCATTTTTTCGAAAGGATGAAATTGAAAAATAATCATCTAAAAATTCTTTTAGCAGCTCCCAGAGGTTTTTGTGCAGGAGTTGATAGAGCAATTGAAATTGTAAAAAAAAGTATAGAAAAATATGGTGCTCCTGTATACGTAAGACATGAAATAGTTCATAACAAACATGTAGTAGACAGCTTAAAAAAAATTGGCGCAATATTTGTTGAAGAAATTGATGAAATTGAAGATAAAACTAGACCTGTTATCTTTTCAGCTCATGGTGTTCCTAAATCTGTGCCTCAAGAAGCAGAAAGTTTAAATATGATATTTGTTGATGCGACATGCCCATTAGTATCGAAAGTTCACAGAGAGGCAGAAAATTTAAATAAAAAAGATGTTCAAGTATTGCTTATAGGTCATAAAAACCATCCTGAAGTAATTGGCACAATGGGACAAGTCCCTGATGGAGAAATTGATCTAATAGAAACGATAGAAGATGCAAAAAATTATCAAAGAAGAAAAAATAATAAACTTGCTTATATTACACAAACAACATTATCCGTTGATGATACAAAAGATATTATTAATGTTTTAAAAGAACGCTTTCCTGATATTCACGAACCAAAAAAAGATGATATTTGCTATGCAACCACAAATAGACAAGCTGCAATAAAAAAAATTGCAAAACAGTGTGATAATCTATTTGTGATTGGTAGTCGGAATTCTTCTAACTCAGTTAGATTGGTAGAAGTAGCTAAAAACAATGGATGTAAACATGCTGAATTAGTTCATTCAGAAAGCGCTTTTCCACTAGAAAAAATATCTAAATGCAGAACAATAGGTATTTCATCTGGTGCTTCAGCTCCTGAAGTATTAGTTAATGAGTTCATAGAAAAAATTAAAAAAAAATTTACCGTAGAAATAGAGGAAATTGAAATAGTCAAAGAAGATGTAACATTTAAAATCCCAGGAAAATTGAATTAATGGCTGTTTATACTAGAATAAATAAGGGTGATTTAAGTTTAATAGAGAAAACCTTTAAAATAAGTAAAATTCTATCATTTTCAGGAATAAAAAAAGGAATTGAAAATACTAATTATTTATTAAAAACAAAAAATAGAAAAATAATACTGACTATTTTTGAAAAAAGAGTTCAAAAAAAAGATTTACCATTTTTTATGAACCTTATGTTTGGTTTATCAAAAAATAAAATCAAATGTCCAGAACCAATTAAGAGTAAAAAAGGGAAATATTTATTCAAAATTAAAAATAAAACTGCTTGTTTGGTAAGTTTTTTAGAGGGAAAAGACAAAAATCAACTTACAAATAAAGATTGTTTTCAAGTTGGAAAAAATGCAGCTCTGTTACATTTGGCTGCGAAAAAATTAAGATTATATAGAAAAAATTCATTATCAGTCAATTCGTGGGGACCTTTATTGAATAAAATAGATAAAAAAATTAATAAACTTTCAAGTAATTTAATAGATACTATGCGAACTGACTTAGTCGATATCAAGAAAAAATGGCCAAAAAGTATGCCCAATGGAATAATACATAGTGATCTCTTTATTGATAATATTTTTTTTTATAAGAAAAAATATTATGGGTTCATTGATTTTTATTTTTCTGCAAATGATTTTTTAGCCTATGAATTAGCTACATGTGTGAATGCATTATGTTTTAAAAAAAGAAATAAAATTTTTATTTTAGACAAAAGTAAATCTGCACATTTATTAAGAGGTTACCAATCAATACGTAAATTAAATACTAAAGAAAAGAGTAATTTCAATACTTTATGCAGAGGTTCGGCTTTGAGATATCTACTTACAAGATCATATGACTATTTAAATACTCCAAAAAAAGCATTAATTAAAATTAAAGACCCAAAAGAATATTTAGATAAATTAAATTTTCACAGAAAATTAAATTCATTTAAGGATTACAATTAATGATAAAAATCTATACTGATGGATCGTGCTTAGGTAATCCAGGAAATGGTGGATGGGCTGCAATTATTATAGATGATAAAAAGAAGACCCATATAAAGGGTAGCAAAAAAGATACTACTAATAATCAAATGGAATTACTTGCTCCAATAAAAGCTCTTAAAAAAATCCCTAAAGGAAGTAATGTTCAGATTTTCACAGACTCTAAATATGTAAAATCAGGAATAACAGAGTGGATACATAATTGGAAAAAAAATGGTTGGAAAACTGCAAATAAACAACCTGTAAAAAATAAAGAACTCTGGACCGAATTAGATCTTATGACTAGTGAATTTGAAATAAAATGGAGTTGGGTAAAAGGTCATTCTTCAGATAAATTAAATAATGAAGTTGATTTAATTGCTAGAGAAGCTGCAAACTCCTAACGGGGCACCTGGCAACAGAACGCACCTTCTTGCTAAATAATACCTAAAATTCCCTCTGCAGAGGATATTCCACAATTTTTAGTTTCCTCTTCCTCTTGGATATTTTGAACTTGAAGATTTTCTATAACCATTGCATAACGGCTTGATCTCATTCCCATACCTTTTGAGTTTCTATCAACTTCAGCACCAATAAGCTTAGTAAATGACAAATAAGGATCAGCTAACATATTTATATTTTCTCCTATATTATTCGCCTCACCCCAAGCATTCATTACATAAGGGTCATTAACAGCTAGGCAAAATATTTTATCAATACCTTTATCTAAGATTTGTTGAGCATTTTTAACATAACCCGGCAAGTGAAATTTAGAGCATGTAGCTGTAAATGCGCCAGGTAAACCAAACAATATTATTTTTTTTGGTCCTAGTATCTCAGATACATTTTGCTCTTTAGGTTCTCCATCAACTAAATGGAAGATTTTTACATCTGGGATTTGATCGTTTACTTTTAACTTCATAATTTACTTTTAACGAAATTTTTTACTGCCTCTGTATCATTTTTTAATAGTTGAAAATTTTCCTCTTTACTATGAACATATTGTAGCTCTTTAGGTAGTTCTTCATGTTTATTTATAGCCTTATCTGTAGCAGCTGGGAATTTGCATGGATGAGCAGTAGATAAAACTACGCAATCACTAAAATTTAGCTTATTTGCAGCCCCTACTCCAACTGCAGTATGAGGATCTAATATGACACTACTTTTGTCAAAATGTTGTTTAATAATTTCTAAAGTTTCATTTTCATCACAACTTTCTGAAATAAAATCTTTTTGGATAATGTCTAAGTTTGATTTTTCTATTTTATATTCATTATTCTTAACTTTTTTCATTACATCTGATGTAATGCCAGAATTAGAATTATTCACATAATAAATTAATCTTTCAAAATTACTTGCTAACTGAATATCCATACTTGGAGAAAGTGTTTCTTTAACTTTTTTTGAAATATAATCACCTTTAGAAATTGCTCGATGCAAAATATCATTCTCATTAGTTGCAACAATAAGTTTATCTATGGGCAATCCCATCTCTTTTGCAATATAACCTGCAAAAACATCTCCAAAGTTTCCTGTTGGTACTGAAAAAGAAATTGGTTTGTCAATATCAAGTTTAAAATAAGTATAAAAATAATAAACAGCTTGAGCTATAATTCTTGCCCAATTAATAGAATTAACCCCTGACATATTGATTGAATTTGAAAAATCTAAATCTGAAAACATTTGCTTAACAATATTTTGGCAGTCATCAAAATTTCCATCAATTGCGATATTGAAAACATTTTCATCTTCAACTGTTGTCATTAATTTTCTTTGAACTGGTGAAATTCTATTATTAGGATGTAAAACAAAAATATTTAAATTTGATTTACCTCTAATTGCATCAATAGCAGCTGCCCCTGTATCACCTGAAGTAGCCACAACAATGTTAATTTTTTTATCATTTTTAGTTAAGTAATATTCATACAAATTACCAATAAATTGCATAGCAACATCTTTAAAAGCTAGTGTTGGTCCATGAAAAAGTTCTAACAATTTTAGATCACCAAGATTTGAGATTTTAATAACTTCTTTTTCTCTAAAAGTTGAATAAGATTTTTCAATTAACTCAGAAAGATCTTCTTTAGATATAAAATCAGATGAAAACAAATTTATTATTTCAGTAGATAAATCGTTGTAATTAAGATTTTTAAGATCTGACAATTCTCCTGAGCTGAATTTTTTTAAAGATTTAGGCACATAAAGTCCGCCATCATCAGCAAGGCCTTTAATGAAAACCTCCTCAAAACTATATTCTTTCGAATTATCTCTTGTACTTACATATCTCATGAATTTTTTTTACCATTTTCTTATAAAATAAATAGGATTATTTATTTTATAATCTGGTCTACCAAAAATAAGACAAAAAGCAAAAATAAGTAAAAAATTGAGTAAGAAAATACCTTTTTAGCCTTCTTTATTTCAAATTTATTTTTTTTGAACTTAAGAAGATCATAACAAACATAGTTGTAATAAAAGGTAAGTAATAATGAGACTATAAAAAACGTTTCGCCTACAAAGCCAATATAATAAGGCAAAATAACTATTGGTAACATTATTAAAGAATAAACAAATATATTTTTTTTCGTTTCCTCAATACCATTAGTAATAGGTAACATAGGAATTTTAGCTTTTTGATAGTCGTCTGCTTTGTAAAGGCTCAATGCCCAAAAATGGGATGGAGTCCAAAAGAATATGATTAAGAAAAATGTTATTGGTTCTAATGTTAATGAGTTGGTAGCTATAGTCCAGCCTATAACTGGTGGCAATGCACCTGATGCGCCTCCTATAACAATATTTTGTGGAGTTTTTCTCTTTAACCATATCGTGTAGACAAAGACGTAAAATGCAATCGTTATTGATAATAAAATGGCTGATGTTAAATTTGAAAAATAGTAAAGTCCAACTACAGATACTATCGATAATACTGTTCCAAATAATAAAGCATGTTCCCTATTTACTTTTCCAGTAGGAATTGGTCTTAGACATGTTCTAGTCATTAATTTATCAAGGTCAGCTTCGTACCACATATTTAAGGCACCAGCTGCTCCCGCACCAATTGTAACAAAAAATATTGCAATAATTGAATTTAGAAAAGAAACCGACACAGGAGCTGTAAGCAATCCAACAGCACAAGTAAAGATGACCAGAGACATTACCCTTGGTTTCATCAATAACAATAAATATTTTGAATAAGAAAAAAAACTTATAGAAACTGATTTTTTTTTAATTGTATTTGCAGTCACTATTACTCAACATTTAGTGAAACAAATATTACAAGTAATATAACGCCTGCTATTAAAATATGATTTCCAAGATCGAATATACCCACTTTGCTATTTTTTTTATCAATTAATCTTCTACTTAAAGGTATTTGATCATAAGGATTTATTGTGACTTTATCACCTTGTTCTTTCTGATTTTCAACTTTTACCGAATAACCAAACCAAACTATATAAATAAAAAAAACAAATAAAATTAAGAAAAAAGCTAAATATCCGTAGGCGTCCATTTTAAGCTCCCCCTACTACAAAATAAAAGAATCTTGAAAATAGTGTATATTTAAATTCTGCAGTCATTAAAAATATAAAACAGGCAATTGCTGTCATTGGCCATAACAGAACATTTACTAAAGCATATCTCTCCCAAAATAAGTGCATGAAAAAAGCCATAATTAACCCTGCCTTTAGAAACATAAAGAATAATATCAATGACCATCTCAACATTCCTTGAAATTGGTACCAGTCAACCATGTACGAAAAAAAACTTAGAACAAATAACAGTAGCCAAATCCAAAGATAAATTCCAATCTTTTGAGTACTTGTTTGCTCTTCTTTTTTTGTTGTTTCTTCCATTTTGTTAGTCTCTTCCATATTTTATTTTACCATAAATAGAAAAATGCGAAAATGAAAACCCAAACTAAATCTACGAAGTGCCAATAAAGACCTAATATTTCAATTTCAACATAATCCCCTTTCATTTTAGTAAACCAGCCTCTTTTTTTGCTCTCATAATGACCAGCAAAAACTTTATAAGTGTAAATAAATAAAAAAATTACTCCAATAGAGACATGGAAACCATGAAAACCTGTTATCATAAAAAAGAAAGAGCCAAACTGTGATGCACCAAAAGGATTTCCCCAAGGTCTAACACCTTCATGAATTAGTTTAGACCACTCAAAAACTTGCATTCCTACAAAAGTAAGACCACCTACAGCAGTAGCTAGAATTAGCCAACCACACATTTTACGATTTTTTTCGTAACCATATTTAACTGCTAAAGCCATTGTTCCACTACTTGTGATTAACACAAAAGTCATTATCGCAATCAGTAGAAGCGGGACAGGTACACCTCCTACATATAAAGAAAAAACCTCACTCGTATTAGGCCAATCAACAATGGTTGATCCTCTACCTTTCATATAAGAAATTAAAAAACAGCTAAATACAAAAGTATCACTCAATAAAAAGATCCACATCATGGCTTTGCCCCAATGTACACCTTTAAACATCGTTTGGTCTGAACCAGTGTCAGAAGCCATGCCCTTAAACCCAGGTTTAAGTTCGAAGCCGTCTATTTTTTGTTCAGACATTATTTTTCTCTTAAGTTTTCTCTACTTCTGTGTGTATTACTTCACTAGGTGCTGTTGTTTGTGGGATAAAGTCATCCTTTGCTCCTGGAACACTAAAATCATAGGGCCATCTATGAACAACTGGAAGTCTGTCACCAAAGTTACCATGTTCTGGTGGAACAGTAGATGTATACCATTCAAGTGAATTTGCTTTCCAAGGGTTTTGTTCAGCTTTTTTACCTGTTTTTAATGTTTTTATAATATTGAAAACTAAAATAAACTGTGCTGCACCTACTATAAATGCTGCAATACTAATAAACTCATTCATTCCAACTGCAGATGTCATATACGGACTGTCATACATTTCAAAATATCTTCTTGGAACTCCAATAAAACCTAAATAGTGCATTGGGAAGTATATAGAATATGCTCCTAAAAAAGTAATCCAGAAATGCCATTTGCCTAAACCCTCATGCAACATTTTTCCAGCTACTAGTGGAAACCAATGATAAACTGCACCCATGATCACCATTAAAGGTGCAATACCCATTACCATATGGAAGTGGGCTATTACGAAATATGTATCTGATAATGGAACATCAACCGACACATTTCCTAAAAATATTCCTGTAATTCCGCCATTTACGAATGTTACAATAAATCCAAGGCACCATAACATTACTGTATTAATTCGGATGTTACCTCTCCATAAAGTAAGTATCCAGTTATAAACTTTCATCGCGGTTGGAACAGCAATAATTAACGTTGTTGTTGCAAAGAAAAATCCAAACCAAGGGTTCATTCCACTTACGTACATGTGGTGAGCCCATACGAAGAAACTTAATCCTCCAATACCAACAATTGCCCAAACCATCATTCTGTATCCAAATATGTTTTTTCTGGCATGAACTGATATTAAGTCAGAAACTATTCCAAATGCAGGTAATGCAACAATGTAAACTTCAGGGTGTCCAAAGAACCAAAACAAGTGTTGGAAAAGAATTGGGCTTCCTCCACCATATTCAAGAACCTCTCCTGCCTTTAATATTGTTGGCATAAAGAAACTTGTTTGTAATACTTTATCTAACGTCATCATTATAGCGCTAACTAGTAGTGCTGGGAATGCTAACATTGCTAGTACAGTTGCTGTGAATATACCCCATACTGTTAAAGGCATTCTCATTAGGGTCATTCCTCTAGTTCTAGCTTGTAAAATTGTAATCATATAATTTAGTCCACCCATTGTGAAACCAATTACAAATAAAGATAAAGATATAAGCATAAGTAAGATACCCATTCCTGATCCAGGAGTTCCCTCCAAAATAGTTTGTGGAGGATACAAGGTCCATCCGGCTCCTGTCGGTCCACCTGGAACAAAGAAGCTAGCCATTAAAACTGCAACTGCAACAAAGAACATCCAGAAGCTAAGCATATTCACATATGGAAAGACCATATCTCTTGCTCCCACCATGAGTGGAATTAAATAATTTCCAAACCCTCCTAGGAATAGAGCAGTTAAAAAGTAAACTACCATTATCATACCGTGCATAGTTACAAATTGATAATAATGTTCTGCTGTCATAAAACCTGCTAATCCAGGAAAACCTAATTGAAGTCTCATTAACCAAGATAAAATTAAACCTACAATTCCAGTAAAAACTGCAGTTAAGAAATATTGTACTCCAATAACTTTCGCATCCTGGCAAAAAACCCATTTTTCGATAAA
The DNA here is from genome assembly GCA_902522525.1 of uncultured Pelagibacteraceae bacterium. Lineage (GTDB taxonomy): Bacteria > Pseudomonadota > Alphaproteobacteria > Pelagibacterales > Pelagibacteraceae > Pelagibacter. The sequence continues at coordinate 57,352 of CABYVU010000001.1, forward strand.
ACTATGTCCATGATATAAATCTTGCTCTCCAACTTCTGCTGGCCTTACATAATCTATATCTGGATTTACAGAACCAGCTGATCCGTCTATTACTTCTGACGACTGGGCTTGATATGATTTGTTATTATCGTATTCGTCTGACATATTTTTATCCTTTATATATATATTTTTTTAAATTAATAAATTGTTATTTTTTAGCTAATTTATTCCCATCTACGTTTAATTTTTCATATCTTGCTGATAGTTGCTCAAAAGTTTCTTGTTCGCTCAGCCAAACTTCATAATCAGCTTTATCTTGTACTTCAACTCCACCTCTCATGGCATAGTGACCAACTCCGCAATATTCTGCACATAGAACTTCGTATTCACCTACCTTATTAGGCTCAAACCAATAGAAAGTTACTGTACCAGGCACAGCATCCATTTTTGCTCTAAATTGCGGCACATACCAATTGTGAAGTACATCTACTGATCTTAATAAAATTTTTACAGGTCTGTTGTTTTCTAAATTGATAACATCACTTTCAACCATTATATCATCTTTTCCAAACGGGTCGTCTGGATTTATGCCAAATGGATTGTTGTCTGCAATGTTTCTAACTTGAGTCGTTCCTAATTTTCCATCTGCACCTGGTAGCCTATATTGCCAGCCCCATTGCCATGCCATCACATCAACTTCAATTGCATTTTTTGGAACGTTTACATATTGGTTCCATATAATAAGACCAGGAGCCAACAGTGCACAAACTCCTAATGTCGTAGCCCAAGTTAAAATTTTCTCTAATTTTTTATCTTCTGGTTTGTACTCAGCTCTTCTCTCTTCTTTATGTTGATATTTGAAAACGCAGTAAATCATAAAAAGACAAACAGCTACAAAAACTCCTCCACCTACCCAAAAAGTAAGAGTGATGGTATCATCCATACCTTTCCAATTTGAAGCAATATCTGTCCAATACCATGGTGTAAAAATATGAAATAAGACAGATCCAATGATCACTAATAAAAAAATTATTCCTGCATGCATAATGTTTATATAGAAGAATAATCCTATAAATACCTATGACAAAATGTCATAAAACATATTAATTATACTAATATAATCAATATGTTTATGCTTGGTAAATTAGGTATTTTAATAACGATTCTCGCTTTAGTGTTGGCGTTCTATTTTGTTATCTCTTTAGGTGCTGGAAGATTTTCAAAGGGAGAGACAAAACCTGAAACTAAAAGGTATCTGAGATCTGTGAACATACTATTAATTATAATTGCTGTGTTTGGGTCTGTGATGGTTTTATTTCTTAAATAAAATTTAAGCTATCAAAGATTTACAAAATTCTATTACAGTATCGTTATAGGCAAACATTATTGTAAAAAATACTAACCAAACAATAAATAAAAATAACCAGTAAAGCGACAGTGCATTAATACTTTTTTCCTCTTTTTTGTATTCACTCTCCTCTGATTTAAAAATTCTTGAACTAACTTTACCCCAGAAAAAAAGTCCTCCTAATAAATGTATGCCATGCAATGCAGTAAAGAAGTAGTAAGATGAGAAATAAGTATTTGTTGAAACAAAATTTCCAGTTTGCATTAATTGATACCATAAAGCTAACTGAAGAAACAAAAATATATAACTTAGTCCTCCAACATAAATTAAATTCTTTTTTATTGAACTTGTAATTCCATTTTTTAGATCTTTACTTATCTTGTTAAAAAATATTGTTACTAAAATTAATACTAACGTATTTATCCAAAGTAAATTTGTTTTAAGAATAAAAGTAGTATCCTGTTCAGGTGGAAGTGAATAAAGATAACCAGTGAAAATTAAACTAAATAAAGTTGTGCTCACTCCAAATATAATTATTACTGCTGACATTTGATTTGATATTTCAAATGTTTTGCCTGAGTGGCCACTGTCTATTACTGCTTGGTTTTGTTCCCAAGGTTTCTCAGTTAATGCGCCAAATAATTTCTTTATCAAAGACATATTATTTATATAGTTCGAATATATAATTTTACAATAATGAAATTAAAAACCTCTATTGCAGTATTAACAGGTTGTTTAACAATATTCTTATTTTTAATGCTTCCTGTCTTTTTATCGATGAAAGAACAAAAAGATCAATCAGTCGCAGCATTTAAAGGCTCAGATTTTGAACTTAAAGACATGAACAACAATATAATAACGCAAGATTCTTTTAATGGACCTTTAACTGCAATTTTTTTTGGATTTACAAATTGTCCTGACATATGTCCAATGACATTAAATAAAATGGATATAGTTATGAACAGAATAAAAAAAAATAAAAAGAAAGATATTAAAGTATTTTTTATTAGCGTTGATCCGAAAAGAGATACTCCTGAAGTGGTAAAAGATTATCTCAGCAATTTTGATAACAAATTTGTTGGGATTACCGGAGATCCAGGTGAAATTTTTTTACTTTCACAATCTTGGGGAATAATTAGCCAAAAAATATTTTTTGAAAATGGTGATTATAATATTGATCATAGTTCACCAGTGATACTTTTAAAAGATGGAAAATATATTGCAAAGATTTCTCATAGAGACGACATTAAAAAATCTATAAAATTAATTAATAAATATTTATAGATTTAGGATATAATTAACAATTGATATTGAAGATATAACTGCTGTTTCTGACCTCAATATATTCTCATTGATCTTAACTGATTTTACATCTTTAAAATTTAAAATAGCTTCTCTTTCCTTCTCGGAAAAATCTCCTTCGGGTCCTATTATGATACACAAAGGTTTTTTGCTTTTTTTATCTAAATCGATTTTTTTTTGGTTAGAATTAAGATCTGTAAAAATTAGATCCATTGTACTTTGATTTTTTTCTAAAAAAGTTTTCAAATTTTGAGTTTTTTCTAAATATGGAGGATTCAATCTATTTGACTGTTCTGTAGCCTCTATTATTATTTTTTCCAATCTCTCAGAGTTAATTTTTCTAACAATAGACCTATCAAAAATAATAGGAAAAAATTTTGTAATTCCTAATTCTGTAGCTTTCTGAATCATAAAATTTGAATAATTTGATTTTATAGGTGAAAATGCTAACCAAATATCTTGGAGATTTTCTTTTTTTCTTAATTGTTCTTGAATGCTAAATTCTACATTTCCATTATGAATTTTGTCTATTTTGGCTAACCATTCACCAGTTTTATTAAATAAAGAAAAATTTTCTCCAATTTTCACTCGCATGACTTTCGTCAAATAATGTGATTGTGGTTTAGCAAGTGAAGAAGTTAAATTAAGAGATAAACTTTCAGAGAAAAATATTCTAATATTACTCATATCAAGAAAGTAATTTATGAAAAATATTAAAGCAATAATTTTCGATGCATATGGAACTCTATTTGACGTAAATTCTGCAGCTGAAAAGTGTAAAGATAAAATTGGTATTAAATGGGAAAATTTCTCAAATAATTGGAGGACTACTCAGTTAGAATATACTTGGCTTAGAAGTTTAATGGGAAGGCATAAAGATTTTTGGAAAGTAACAGAAGATAGCCTAGATAAATCAATGAAAGTTTTCAATATTAATCCAGATATGAGAACTGAATTATTGGATCTTTACAGAATTTTATCTCCATACCCTGAGGTAAAAGAAACCCTGAAATTATTGAGAGAAAAAAATTATAAACTGTCAATACTTTCAAACGGCACCCCTACTCTTCTTGATGAATTAGTGAATAGAAATAATCTCAATGATATTTTTGATGATATTATATCTGTAGAAGAAGTAGGTATTTTTAAACCAAGTTCAAAAGTTTACGATATGCCAATTAAAAAATATAACATTAAAGAGAAGGAAGTTGCTTTTTTAAGCGCAAATACTTGGGATGTTTCTGGAGGTGGTAATTACGGTTTTAACGCAATTTGGGTCAATAGAAACAATGCAATTTTTGATAATTTAGATTACACACCAAAAAATGAAATAAATAATCTTAAACAGTTGCTTGATATTGTTTAGGCAAGATACTACTTTATTACCATGACAAATATTCTAGATCTCATCGCAAGAATTTTAATTTCAGCATTGTTCCTTCTCAATGGTTTTTTTAAAATTGGTAATTATGATGGAACTATTGAGTGGATGGAGAGCTTTGGATTGCCTGGAATTTTAATTATTCCAGCAATAATACTTGAGATAATTGCACCAATATTAATTATACTAGGTTATAAGGCAAAAATATCCGCTGGTTTATTAAGTTTATTTTGTATTGCAACAGCTGTAATATTTCACAACGATTTTTCTGACCAAATGCAACTTGGATCATTTTTGAAAAATATAGCTTTAGCAGGTGGGTTTTTATTTATTTTCGTAAATGGAACTAAAGATTTTAGCTTAGATAAAAAATTCTAAACATAAAATGTCAAATATTGAAGTTAAACAAATTATCGAACCTATACCAGCATCTGACGGTGCTGGGGTAAAATTAAAAAGAAGCATTGGTGTAGAGCCTAATTACTTTGATCCATTTTTAATGTTAGATGAATTCGGATCAGAAAATAGTGAAGATTATATAGCTGGTTTTCCGCCTCATCCTCATCGAGGCATAGAAACGGTAACATATATGTTAGCTGGAGACTTTGAGCACAAAGATAGTACAGGCGGTGAAGGTAGAATGACTGCAGGAGATGTTCAATGGATGAAGACAGGAAGTGGAATAATTCACTCTGAGATGCCTGCAATGAAAGAAGGTAGGTTACATGGGTTTCAATTATGGATCAATATGCCAGCTAAATTAAAAATGAGTAAACCTAGCTACATCTACATAGATGCTGATCAGATGCAAACTCACCTAGATGAAGAAAAAATAGTCAAAGTCATAGCTGGTAAATTTAGAAAAGCTGAGGGACCTATAAAAAAACATAATGTTGAACCTATTTATTTTGATATTGAATTAAATAAAGATAAAGAGTTCAATTTTGATTTACCCTCAACTCACAATTCATTTATTTATTTAATTAAAGGAGAGATAAAAATTGGGAATCAACAGCATCAAAAAATTGAAAATTCAAAACTAATTCTTTTAAAAATGGGTGAGAAACTTAAGGTTTATGGCTCAACTAATGCCAAGTTCCTTCTGATTGCAGGAAAACCAATAGGCGAACAAATTGCAAGAGGTGGCCCTTTTGTCATGAATACTAAACAAGAAATCTTGCAAGCAGTCGAGGATTATCATAAAGGTACATTTGTAAAATAAAACTACTTTTGTAAAAATGAAATCAATTAAAGTAACAAATACAGGTGGTCCTGAAGTTCTTGAGTTAGAGGAAATTACTTTAGATAAACCAGGTGCTGATGAGGTTCAGATAGAACATGTGTCAATTGGATTAAACTATATAGACACTTATCATAGATCAGGTTTATACCCTCTTCAACTTCCTACAGGAATTGGTTTAGAAGCGGCAGGTATAATTAAAGAAATTGGTTCAAATGTCTCTAATTTTTCGGTTGGAGATAAAGTTGCTTATGCTGCAGCTCCATTGGGTTCTTATTCAACTCACAGAAATTACCCTTCAAAAAATATTGTTAAAGTTCCAGATAATATTGATTTAGAAATTATATCGAGTGCTATGACAAAAGGTATGACAACTTTTTATTTATTGCACAAAACATATGTTCCAAAAAAGGGAGAAACAGTTTTATTTCATGCAGCAGCAGGAGGTGTTGGACAATTCTTTTGTCAGTGGGCAAAAAGTTTAGGATTAAAAGTTATTGGAACAGTTGGAAGTCAGGAAAAAATAGAAATAGCAAAAAAGTATGGATGTGACGAAGTAATCAACTATTCAAAAGAAGATTTTGCAAAAAAAGTCACGGAACTTACAGATGGCAAAGGTGTTTCTGTCGTTTATGATGGTGTAGGTAAATCAACTTATGACAAATCAATTGAATGTTTAAAATTAAGGGGTACCATGGTTTCATTCGGTAATGCATCTGGAGCACTTGATCCAATAATTGTTTCAAAATCTTTGCAACCAAAAGGTATATATTTTGTAAGACCAGCAATGAATCAATATTTTACAAATAGTGAGGAAATACATGAGGCTGCTAATATGTTGTTTAAGCAAATTTCATCAGGAAATGTAAAAATTGAAATCTATAAAAAATATAAATTAGAGGATGCAGTACAAGCTCACAAGGATTTAGAGGGAAGAAAGATCACCGGTCCAGCAGTAATTATTCCTTAAATTGTACATCCATATCTGATAGATGAAGTTTTAAAGCTTTTCCAGAAATTTGTATTTCTCTTATAAAAAAAATAATTGAAACCATCATGGACAAACAGCATGACCCAAAAATTACTCTTGCAATAATTAAACTGTCTAAATAAAGAGCAAACACAGTAAGCATATTAAATAGAAAACCAAATGCCGCTGACATAATGGCAAATTTTAGTACTCCTATTCTACTGTTCAAGTTGATAAGTTGATCTTTCCACTCTGGCGGGGTGTGTTTTTCAAAAACGTATTCATCATGAATTTTTCTAATAAGTCCACTAAGGGTGTGAAACCTATTGCTGTAAACACTCATTATAAGAGGTATTGCTGGAAACATTAAAGCAGTTACAGTGTAATCTATATTCATTCGAATCAATTTGATTATGAAACTCTGCTTTGCTATTTACAAGTAAATTATTATGCAAAACTTTAAATTATTCGTTGAGCTTACAAGATTAAACAGGCCAATAGGTTATATGCTTTTATTTTGGCCTTGCTTATGGGGTCTAACTATTTCTTATGATTTCAATTATGACTTAGAAATATATTATTTTTATTCTTTTCTATTTTTAATGGGTTCAATATTAATGAGATCTGCTGGATGCATAGTAAATGATATAGTAGATAGAAATTTCGACAAAAAAGTTGAACGCACTAAAAATAGACCAATTGCATCTGGGAAAGTTTCAGTTAGACTTGGAATTATATATTCATCAGTTTTGTGTGGTTTGGCATTTTTAGTTTTAATCAATTTTAATTTATTCACAATATCGATGGCACTTTTATCAATGCCGCTTGCATTTACTTATCCTTTGATGAAAAGGTTTACTTACTGGCCCCAATTATTTTTAGGTATTACATTTAATTATGGCCTTGTTCTTGCTTGGATTTCAATAAATAACAGTATTTCTATAGTTCCAATTTTGTTTTATTTAGGGGCCATATTTTGGACACTCGGTTACGACACAATTTATGGATATCAAGATATAAAAGACGACGAGATTATAGGAGTAAAATCTACCTCAATAAAATTTAAAAATAACCCTAAACTATTTATTTCATTATGTTACTTAATTTTTTTTCTTTCATTAATAACGATTGGAATTCTTATGAATTTTAAAATCTCATATTTCATAGGTTTAATTGTAATTTTTCTGCAATTAATAGTTTATCAAATAAAAAATCTTAATGTAACCAATCCAAAAGAGTGTCTAAAAAAATTTAAAAGTAATAATTTTTTTGGATTAATTGTATTCATAAATATTTTAATTGGAAAAATATTATAAATGACCAGTATTGAAATATTAAAAAGACTATACAAAGATTATACAAAAAAATTTTTGAATAAAATATTTCTAGCAGTTTTTTTTTCAATTTTAGTAGCAGCAAGTACATCGGCAACTGCATGGTTACTAGATCCAGCGATCGACAAAATATTTTTAAATAGAGATCAGAGTTTATTACTAATAATTCCGTTTTTTATTATTATAGCTTTTGCCACTAAAGGTATTTCGCTTTATTTGGCTAAAACTCTAATGATTAATGTTGCCGAGGAAGTCAAAAAAAAAATACAAATCGATATGCTATCTTCATTCATAAAGGCAGATACAGAATATATAGAAAATAAACATACAGGAAAATATATCTCAAATTTAAATTTTGATGTTAATCAAATTACGATGATGCTTAGTACTTCATTTTTAAACTTCTTTAAAGATGGCCTGACATTAATTGGGCTTCTTACTGTAATGTTTTATCAAAATTGGAGATTATCTTTAATAGCTATAATTATGATTCCATTGGCATCGGTAACAGCAAAAAGATTAGGTAAAAGGATTAGTAAAGTTGTTACAGAAGCTCAAGATAAATCAGGAGATCTAAATAAATATTTAATAGATATATTTAAAAATCATAAAATAATAAAAATTTTTCAAAGAGAAAAATTTGAGGAAAAAAGATCAGAAAAATTTGTCAATGATTTAAAAGAAAAATCAATAAAAATTTCAACTGTATTTATCAGAGCAACACCAATAATGGAAATTCTTACAGGTATAATGATCGCTATATTAATTTTTTATTCAGGTAAATTAATTATGAATGAACAATTAAGTTTAAATAACTTTTTTTCTTTTTTGGCAGCAATGATGTTGGCATATCAGCCTGTAAAATCACTTGCTACAATTAATGTGGGTGTTGGACAAGGTATGTCAGCTGCAAAACGAATACTTCCAATAATTGATAATAAAAATTTAATTCATCCGAATGAAGATAAGCCAATTATTGATTTTAAAAATGGAGATATCGAGTTTAAAGATATAAATTTTAACTATTCATCAAATCAAGAAAACAAAGTATTAAATAAAATTAATATAAAGATTAATGGAAAAAAAATGACTGCTTTAGTTGGTCAAAGTGGATCGGGTAAGTCCTCTTTATTAAGTCTGATACCTAGAATTTATGATCCAAAATCAGGAATTCTAGAAATAGATGGTCAAAATATTAAAAATGTAAATTTGCATTCACTTAGAAAAGAAATTTCAATTGTTGATCAAAATGTAACTCTATTTGATGACACAATTTTTAATAATATCAAATATGCAAAACCTAATGCTTCAGAAGAGGAAATTTATAAAGCTGCAGAACAATCCATGTGTTTAGATTTTATTGAAAAACTTGAAAATAAATATCAAACAATGATTGGTGAAAATGGAGTAAGATTATCTGGAGGTGAAAAGCAAAGACTTTCAATTGCAAGAGCCTTTTTGAAAGATAGCAAAATTATTCTTTTAGACGAAGCTACATCATCACTGGACTCTGAAACTGAAGAGAAAATCCAAAGAGCTCTCGATAAATTAATATTAAATAAAACAACAGTGGTTATAGCACATAGACTATCAACAATTCTGAATTCAGATAAAATTTATGTAATGGATAAAGGTAGTGTTTTAGACTCAGGAAATCATGAAGAACTATTAAAGAAATCTGAAACCTATAAAAACTTCTACAACAAGCAAATAAACAAACACTGATGTATTTTATTTATAATATTTTTTTATTAATAATATTATTAATATCACCTGTAATTATAACAATCAGAATTTTTTTAGGAAAAGAGGATAAAATCAGATTCAAGGAAAAGTTTTGTTTTTTTGCAAAAAAAAGCCATGTCGATGAAACAATTTGGTTTCATGGTGCTAGTGTTGGAGAAATTTCAAGTATAATTCCAATAATTAAAAATTTTGAAAATAATAATAAAATTAAAAGAATATTAGTTACTTCCTCTACTACGAGTTCATCTTATATTTTATCTAAATATAAATTTAAAAAAACAATTCACCAATTTTATCCATATGATTTAAATATTTTCACTAAGTTATTTATTAATTATTGGAAACCAAAACTAGCTATATTTGTAGATTCTGAAATTTGGCCAAACATGTATAACAATCTAGACAAGAGAAAAATTCCCTTAATTCTTTTAAATGCAAGAATAACTGAGAGATCATTTAATAGGTGGAAATATTTCCCCACTTTTTCAAAAAATATATTTGAAAAAATAAAAGTAGCCTTGCCGCAAAATACGGAAACTAAAAAATATTTAAAACTTCTAGGTACCAAAAATATTAAGATTGCAGGAAATATAAAATTTTTTGGTACTAATTTATCAAATTACAATAATATAAAATTAAAAAAGAAATTTAGTCAAAAAACTATTTGGTGTGCTGCGAGTACACATAAAAATGAGGAATTATTTATTGGTAAAGTTCACAAAGAATTAAAAACAAAAATAAAAAATTTGCTAACCATTATTATTCCTAGACATATAGACAGAAAAAATGGAATAGCTGATGAATTATCAAAGATTGGTTTAAATTCTGAATTTCATACGTTATCTAAAATTATAAAAAAAGATAGTGATATATATATTGTGGATACATATGGAGATGCAAAGAAATTCTACTCACTCTCCAAATTAACCTTTGTTGGTGGCTCATTGATCATGCATGGTGGACAAAACCCATTAGAACCTGCGCGAGAAGGAAATTATATTTTATACGGTCCATATATTAACAATTTTAAAGAGGTTTATCAGACATTAGAAAATTTAAAAATAGCAAGAAAAATTAATGCAATTAAAGATATGAAAAAACTTATTCTTAAAAAGATTAATTATTCAGGAAATACTAAAGTTAAATACAGATTAAATTATTTAGGCGATAAAATAATAAATAAAAATATTTTAGAAATTAAAAAATTTATTTAAGCTATGATCAGAAAACCATTATTTTGGAATAATATTAATCTGATTTCCTTATCATTAATTCCGATTTCAATAATTACATTGATAGTTAATTTTTTTAAAAATTTATTTTTAAAAAAAAAGTATAAAATAAAAACCATATGTGTAGGAAATATATATATTGGTGGAACAGGAAAAACTTCTCTTTGTATTGAAATAAATAACATTTTAAAAAAAAAATTCAGGACTGTATTTATTAAAAAAAAATACTCTGATCAGTTTGACGAAAAACAATTACTCACATCGCAAGGAGAGTTTCTAAGTCATATTGATAGGAAAATAAGTTTAAGAAAAGTTGAAAATTCAAAAAAATTTAATCTTGCTATCCTAGATGACGGATTACAGGAAAAAACTATAAGTTATGATATTTCTATAGCTTGTTTTAATTCGAGTTATGGTGTTGGAAATGGACTGTTATTGCCAGCTGGACCATTGAGAGAAAATTTATCAGTACTGAAAAATTATAGTGCAGTTTTTTTAAATGGTGAAAAAAATAATAAAAAACTTTTTTCAATGCTTAAAAAGCATAACAATCATATCTTTCGCTCAAACTATCTTCCAACAAATATTAAAAAACTAAATAGAAAAAAAAAATATTTATATTTTTGTGGTATAGGAAACCCTGAAGAATTTGAATATACACTTAAAAAATACAATTTCAAAATAGCTAAGAAATTTATATATCCAGATCATTATAACTTTGAAAATCAAGAAATTGATAAAATCAAACAAATTGCATATTCTGAAAAATTAAAAATTATTACTACAGAAAAAGATTATAAGAGATTGAGTAAAAGAAATAAGAAAAACATTGAGCATCTTAAAATAAAAATAAATATAAAAAATTTAAGTGAATTTAGAAAGTTTCTTGAAGAAAGATTATGAATAAAATATTATATTTTATTGAATTTATTGTAATAAGATTTTTTTTTATACTTTGTAAATTATTAGGATATAAAATTTCATCCAACCTTGGATTTTATATTGGAAGCACGTTCGGTAATATATTTAGAACAAAAAAATCAATTATTCAGAATATTGAAAAATCTAAGATTTCAATTGATACTTCTAAAAATAAATTTGCAAAAAATGTGCTGGGTAATTATGGAAGAATTTTAGCAGAGTATCCATTTTTAAAAGACTTTAGAAATAATAATCTATCTAAATATATTTCAATTGATGGAATTGATAATTTAGAAAAAATAAAAAAGAATAAGAAACCAGTTGTTTTTATTTCTGGGCATTTTAGTAATTTCGAGTTGATGGCTATGCAAATTGAGAAATCAGGTATTAATTTAGCTGCAATATATAGACCTTTAAATAATGTTTTTTTAAATAAAAACATGGAATACATAAGGACTAATTTTATTTGCAAAAATCAGATTAAAAAAGGCAGGTCAGGAACCAGGCAAATTTTGGAAAATCTTAAAAAAGGAAACTCAATTGCATTAATGATTGATCAAAGGGTTACTGAAGGTATTAAAATAAACTTTTTTGGAGATTTAGCGTCTACTACAACTATACCAGCACAAATTATAAAAAAATATAAATGTGACTTGGTTCCCATTTATATTGAAAGGGTAAAAAAATATTTTTTTAAAATGTATGTTTCTAAGCCTATTATAATTAATTCAGAAAAATCTCACGAAAAGATTTCAATACATTTGAATAAAATTTTGGAAAAAATGATATTAAAAAATCCTGAACAATGGATATGGACACACAATAGATGGAGAAAATAGTTATTACTTTATTGTTTTTCCTTTTTAATTGAGGCCTCAACATAAGAATAATAAGCCTCTTGTTCATCAACATTCCAATAATTTAAACTTCCTAAAGGAATTTTCTTTCCAGAAATTGCACAAATCACATAATCACCTTCTTCAATAACTTCAAAATTATTTGGAAGATATTTTAATTTTGCTAACTTGTTCATGATTTATAGGATATATATTTGAAAATATGAAAATTGCAATTCTTGGAAATGGTGGAAGAGAACACGCTTTAGCAGTTAATATATCAAAATCTTCTAGAGTTAAAAAATTATATTGTATACCAGGTAATGCAGGAACCAATTTAATTGCTGAAAACGTAAAGCTTGATTTTTATGATTTTGAGAAATTAGAAAAATTTGTCAAAGAAAATGATATAAGTTTGGTAATTGTCGGACCAGAGAAACCACTCGTTGAAGGTGTTGTAGACTTTCTTACAAATAAAGGTATCAAAGTATTTGGACCTAACAAAGCTTCTGCACAGCTTGAGGGTTCAAAAATATTTACAAAAAAAATATGTGAAAAATATGAAATACCAACTGCTCAGTTTGGTGTTTTTGACTCAATTGAAGCTGCTAACAAATATTTAGAAAAAGCAAATAAACCAATTGTTATCAAAGCAGATGGTTTAGCGGCAGGTAAAGGTGTTTATATTTGCGAGGATACTGAAAGTGCAAAAAATGCTGTAGTAGAAATTTTTAATGGAAAATTTGGTAAGGCTGAACAAGTTCTTGTTGAGGAATTTTTACAAGGAGAGGAGATGAGTTACTTTGTAATATCTGATGGAAAAACATTCAAAAAATTTAACACTGCTCAGGACCACAAAAGAGTTGGTGAGGGTGATAATGGTAAAAATACTGGAGGAATGGGAGCGTATTGTCCATCTGGACTTATAAATGAGGAGTTAGACGCTAAAATTGTTGAAAAAATAATTAAACCAACTTTTAAAGCAATTAATGATATGGGTGCAGTGTACAAGGGATTTTTATACGTTGGACTAATGATAAAAAATAATAATCCATATCTAGTTGAGTATAATGTAAGAATGGGAGATCCAGAGTGTCAAACAATTTTACCTTTATTAAAATCTGATCTTTTAGAACTAATTTTATCTTGCTGTGATGAGAATTTAGAAAATAGTATAGTAGAGTGGGAAGACAAAAAAAGTATTTGTGTTGTTCTGTGTTCGAAAGGATATCCAGATAAGTATAGAGAAAATGTTGAAATTTCAAATTTAGATAAAATTATAAATGATAAGAATATATTTGTTTACCATGCTGGAACTCAATTAATTAACAACAAAGTTTACTCAACAGGAGGAAGAGTGCTTAATTTTGTTAGTATTTCTGATGATTTAAAAGTCTCCAGAGAGATTGTGATTAAAGAAATAGAAAACTTAAATTGGAAAAACGGTTTTTATAGAAAAGATATTGGTTTTAGAATTATAGATAAATGAGAATTATATCAGGAGATCTCAAAGGAAAAAAATTATTAACTCCATTAGATAAATCAACTAGACCATTAAAGGATATTGTTAGAGAATCTATTTTTAATATTTTAGAACATTCAAATAAAGTATCTAAAAAAATAACTAATTCAAAAGTATTAGATTTATTTTCTGGAACTGGATCTTTTGGAATTGAATGTTTATCAAGAGGATCAGATAATGTAATTTTTTTTGAAAATTACCAAAATTCTTTGAAAATTCTAAAACAAAATATCTTTAATCTTAAATTAGAAAAGAGAACTACTATATATAATGAGAGTGCATATAATTTAGAAAACTTAGAATTTAAAAAAATTATATTTGATATTATTTTTTTAGATCCACCATTCAAAGATAAAGAAATAAATATTTTAATTGACCAAATTAAAAAATCGAAAGTTGCTGATTTAAAATCATTATTGATTATTCACCGTAATAAAAAATCAAATGATAAAATTTCAAAGTATCTAAATGTAATCGAAGAAAAAAGTTATGGTTTATCTAAAATATTTTTTTGTAAATTAAACTAAGTAAGAATTTTTGATGTCTCTGTTTTAATTAATTCAACTGATGGTTGGTCGAAAGGATTTACCTTCATTAATCTTCCAAGTAAAATTGTTTCTAATACAAAAAAAGAAAAAAGCTCTCCTATAGTTTCTTCGTTTTTTTTCAAAACTTCAATACTCCTGAATGGTATTTTTTTTTTTTTAAAAACTATTTGAGTAGCTTGTCTTTGAGCTTGCGCAATTTGGCTCAGACTTTTATTTTTTAAATTTGAAAAATTTCTAAATAAATTACTGTTATCTAAGTAGTTTGTTTTTTCATTTAAGACACCGAAAAATGTGAAAAAGTTATTCTTTGGTCCATCTAAATATAACTGAAGTAAACTATGATTATCTTTAGGCATAGATGATATAATGGGAAAAATTCCTTTATTTTTTTTACCTAAACTCTCAGCTGTTAATTGCTGATACCACTTAAATAGATTTTCTGAGCTCTCATCATAATTTAAAATTACAGAATTTTTTTTTCCTTGCGAGACACATTTTGAAATAAAACTTACATTAGTAATTAATGAGTTTAAGAAGGATTTATTTTGAATTAAATTATTAAATCTTTTAAATTTAGCTTCATTCAGTCCCAATAATTGAGCGGGTAACATTCCTACTTCGGACAAAACAGAATACCTTCCACCAATGTAATTTTTATGCTCAACTATTTCTGCTTTTAATTTTTTTGCTAGTAAGGTTAAAAAACTTGTTTTATTTTCAGTAATAAATATATTTTTATTTTTATTTTTATTCTTAAGAATTAAATTAAAGTTAGAAATTGTTTCAAGTGTGTTTCCTGATTTAGAAACTATTAAATTAATAGATTTTCTATTAGACTCAAGTTTAATTTGATTATTTAAATTATTGTAAAATTTTATTTTTTTTTTAATTTTAAATTTTAAAAAATCATGGATTGCTTCGGTTCCTAATATCGATCCGCCCATCCCGATTAGATTGATATTTTGATAATTATTATACTTTTTTATAATACTTTTTTTAAAACTATATTTATAATTAGTCGAAAGCGAACTAAATAAAGAAGCACTTAATATCAGCTCTTTTTTTAAAATTTTATTTATTTTTTTTATGTCCTTAATATTTCTCTTTAATTGAAAATTTTTAAATAGTATGTTTTTTGAAAACATTTATTACTTAATTTTTTTTAATATAGAACTTTCAATGGATGAAGGCTCATCGGAGGATAGAGTATTTGCATCACAATTATTTTCTATTAAACAATCATTCTGCTTTTTAAGTAAATCTTTTATATTTGATTGATTACTTACAATATCTTTTGTTGAATCTATATTTGCTTCTCCAGGCTTTGGTAACTTGTCAAAATCTGGAGGCATAGCTAATGGATTTTTTTTATCGATTAAGAATTCATCACCTTGTTCTGATCTTTTTTTTCCTTGTAACGCTTCTCCAACTGAACCACATGAATATAAAAATAATAAGAAGTATAATAACTTAGTAATTTTAAAAATTTTATTCATTTACTTTTTTATAACTTATTAATTCGGCCAAAATAAGCAAAATAATACCAATTGTAATAAATATATCAGCCACGTTAAAAACAAACCAATGGTAACCATTATAATTCAGGTCAAAAAAGTCTGGGACAGCTCTATAATATATTCTATCAAATAAATTACCTAATGAGCCTCCTAAAATAATAATTAAAAAATAATACTTTAGTCCTTTTTCTTTAAATAATAGATAAATTATAACAAAATTAATTAGAATAATTAAAGTAGTAACTACATTGTAAAAAAGATCCTGGTCGGAGGATAATAAGCCAAAACCTATTCCTTTATTCCAAACTAAATAAAAATTTAAGAATGAGTTTATATAAATATCTACTTGTCCAGTTTCCTCTAGTATATTTAGAATAAGTATTTTTGATATTCTATCTAATAAGAAAATGAATAATAAAATGAAAATACTTATTACTATTTTTTTTATATTTTCACTTTTCATGAAAGATGACAGTTACCATCTCTTTCACAAATATTTTCTCTAATTTTCCAACAAACTGGGCACTTATTTCCAACAGCTTTTGAACTAGTGATCTCAATTTCTTTTTCTAAATTATTATCATTCAAGATTGAAGCAGAAGATGTAATGCAAATTTCAGAAAAATCATGGTTCTGAGCCAAACTATACATGTCTTTATCTTTAATTTTTATCTCAATATTTGCCTCTAAACTTGAACCAATAATTTTATCTGCCCTTTTACTTTCAATACTAATGTTTGCTTCGTCTCTAATCAATTTAAGTTTATTCCATTTATCGTTCAATTCTTCATTTTTCCACTTATTTGGAATTTTAACAAATTTTTGTAAATGAATACTTCCTTTATCATCTTCCTTATTAATTAAATGATAAATTTCTTCAGTAGTAAATGATAGGATTGGTGCAAACCATTTTAATAAACATTCTAGAATTACTTTTAAAATTAAGATACAATCTGAACGTTTTTTTGAGTCTTTTGGGTCACAATAAAGAAGATCTTTTCTAATATCAAAATAAAATGCTGAGAGTTCTACAGTACAAAAATTTAATAATTCTTTATATAAATTATGAAAATTATATGACTTAAAGTATTCATTAAAACTCTCATCTATCACATACAATCTATGCAGCATATACTTTTCTAATTCAGGAATATTATTTAAATCAATTTTATCAAAATCTATTTTTGAATATTCGTCTTGTATATTTCCTAAAAGATATCTGAAAGTATTTCTTATTTTTCTATATGACTCAGAGTGCTGGTCTAAAATTGAATAATCTATTCTTAGGTCCTCGGCATAATTTGATGAGGCTACCCAAATTCTAAGTATATCAGCACCATATTTTTTTAAAATATCTTCTGGAGCAATTACATTTCCAGTTGATTTAGACATTTTTAGTCCTTTTCCATCAACTACAAACCCATGGGATAAAATACTTTCAAACGGCGCTCTACCTCTTGTTCCGCATGACTCTAACAGTGAAGAATGAAACCAACCTCTATGTTGATCTGAACCCTCTAGATACATCGATGCAGGCCATTTTAAATCTTCTCTCTTTTCTAAAACAAAAGAATGTGTTGATCCGCTATCAAACCATACTTCTACAATATCACTAGTCTTATCAAAATCTACTGCTTTATATTTGTCACCGAGTAGTCTCTGAAAATTATCCTCAAACCAACAGTCTGAACCTTCTTGTTCATAAATTTTTGCAATATTCTCAAAAACTTCTTCATCAATAAGAATTTCTCCAGTTTTTTTGGAAATAAATATTGGAAGTGGGACACCCCAAACTCTCTGCCTAGAGACACACCAATCTGGCCTTGTCTCTATCATTGCTTTAATTCTTTCTTTTCCTTTGCTTGGATAAAAAGTGGTATCATTTATTGCTTTAAGTGCTTTGTCTCTTAGCTTATGACTTTCCATTGAAATGAACCATTGAGGTGTTGCTCTGTGAACTAAAGGAGCTTTAGATCTCCAAGAATGTGGGTAAGAATGTGTCAGTTTACCATTGTTTAAAAGACCTTTAAGTTCTTTAAGCTTTTCAATAACGATATCATTTGCTTTAAAAATGTGAGTTCCCTCAAATATAGGTATGTGTTTCGTGTACCTTCCATCATCATCAACAGTTTCAATTGCTTTTATTCCATTATTGATACACAAATTAAAATCATCAGGTCCGTGGCTTGGTGCACAATGAACAATTCCTGTTCCTTGTTCAGTTGTTACAAATCTTGCCTCGAGCATTGGAACATCATAATCATATCCAATTTTATTAAATGGATGGCTACAAACAGTTCCATCAAATTCTTTTCCTTTAAATTCTTTTAATATATTAATTTTGTAATCAGTATCTTTTGCAACAGATGTCAAAAGTTCTTTTGCAATAACTATTTTTTCATTCTGTAAAATATCTTTGTTATCTATCTCGCATAAAACATAATTCAAACTTTGGTTATAGGCTAATGCTTTATTAGCTGGTATCGTCCATGGGGTTGTAGTCCAAATAACAACGTTCGAACCAATTAGTTCATGGATATTAGATTCTTTTACTGGAAAGGCTACATAGATTGTATCAGATACATGATCTTTATATTCCACTTCTGCATCTGCTAAAGCTGTTTTTTCAACTGTAGACCATAAGACAGGTTTGTAACCTTTGTACAAACTACCCTCTTTTAAAAATTTTCCAAGTTCTCTTACAATTTGAGCTTCTGCATCAAAGCTCATAGTTGAATAATAGTTTTCCCAATCTCCAATTACTCCTAATCTTTTAAATTGATCTTTATGAATGTTAATCCATTTACTTGCAAAATCTCTACATTCTTTTCTAAACTCAATAATAGGTACATCATTTTTATTTTTTTTATTTTTTTTGTATTGTTCCTCAATTTTCCATTCAATTGGTAAGCCATGACAATCCCATCCAGGTACATAAACTGAGTCTTTGCCATCCATTTGATGAAATTTAATTATTATATCTTTTAGAATTTTATTTAATGCAGTACCCATATGAATATTTCCATTTGCATATGGAGGTCCATCGTGTAAGACAAATTTTTCTTTGCCTTTACTTTGAGATCTTAGTTTTTCATATAAATTAATCTTATCCCAATATTTCAAATATTCTGGTTCTTTATTTGGTAGATTTGCTTTCATAGAAAAAGCAGTTTTAGGTAAGTTTAAATGTTCCTTGCTCATTATGTTTTTCTAGCTTTTAAAATATCTTTTTTAATTTGATTTTTTAAATCACTGATACCTTTGAATTTTTTTTCTCCTCTTATAAATTTTAAAAATTCTACAGATAATTTTTTATTATAAAGATTTCCTGAAAAATTAAAAATATTTACCTCTAAAAGTATTTTTTTTTGGTTAAATGTGGGTCTATAACCTAAATTTGCAATTCCTTTATAGAATTTTCTTCTATCATTAATTCTGGTTTTTACAGCATAAACACCGGGCTTTGCTATAACATAATTTCCAATATCGATATTGCAAGTTGGGAAACCAATTTTTTGTCCCATCATTCTGCCTCTTTGAACTTTTCCTTCAATTTCCCAGTTTCTTTTCAAAAAAGTATTTGCTTTTGATAGCTTTCCCTCTTCAAGCAACTTTCTAATTATTGTTGATGAGATTATTTTTTTGTTTTTCATCAAAGGCGTTGGATTTATTAAATTATAACTAAAATCATTCTCAAATTTTTTAAGCATTGCTACATCGCCTTCTCTTTTATGGCCAAATCTAAAGTTATTACTAACAAATATAAACTTTGATCTAAGTTTTTTGGATAAAATATTTTTTATGAATTGATAGTAAGTGATTTTGGAAAAATTTTTATCAAATTTTTTATTAATTACAAAATCAACACCAAATTTTTTTAAATAAATAACTTTTTGATTAAAATTCGATATTCTGTAATTTTTAATTTTTGTATTAAAAAACATTTTAGGTATAGGATCAAAAGTAACAACACCAACTTTAGATTTATATTTTGTTTTATATTTTTTAGCTAACTCAAATAATTTTTGATGCCCTGAATGTAAGCCATCAAAATTACCTATCAAGATAATTGATTTTTTTAATTTACCTGGAATATTAAAATTATTAAAAATCTTTAATTTTTTTACCATTTTAATTCTTTCTGAAAATAGTCAATTTTTGCTTCATAATTTTTAAGTACATTTTTAATTGATAATTTTGAAATTTCTTCTCTATGTATACCACCTGTAATAAGCAATGAATCAAAATTTTGTATGTTAGCACCCTTTATATCTGTATTTAAGTTATCACCAATACATAATATTTTTTTGTTATTTACATCTGCTGAAATTTCATAAACAGGTGGATACGGTTTACCAAAATAAATCACCTTGCCATCAATTTCTTCAAATGATTTTGCAATTGAGCCTGCGCAATATTCTCTTTTGTCGCCTCGATCAACTATTAAATCAGGGTTAGTGCATATCATTTTTTTAGTTATATGTTTTGATAAAAGATTTTTGTAATACCCTAGGTCATTTTCATGTTCTTCAAAAAGACCTGAACATAATAAATAATCTGAGTCGTCTATATTAAGCACTTTATTATCTTCAAAAGTTTTAAATAAATCAAAATCTCTTGGTGGTCCTAAGTGAAAAAATTTTTTATTGTTGAAATTTTCTAAAAGATATCTTTTTGAAGCTTCTCCAGATGTAAAAACTGTATCAGAAAAATCATTTAATCCCATCTTTTTTAGAGTATTAATTACTGTCAGGTTGGGTCTTGGAGCATTTGTCAATAATATGAATTTTTTTTCATTATTAGATAATTCATTTAAAACTTTGACAGCATTTTCATGCAGCTTTATTCCGTTGTGTACTACACCCCAGATATCTATGAAAAATAAGTCATATTCACTGAATATAGATTTTAAGCCTGATTCATCTAAATTTTTACTCATATTTCAGATATAGCTTAAAAATCTAATAAATTCTTGAATTTTCTCATTTATAAATTTGAGGCCAGATCTTGAAATAATAGTCACATGCATCTATATGAACTCTAATTTAAAGGAGTAAATATGAAGTTTAAACCGTTACACGATAGAGTTTTAATCGAAGTTTTGGACAGCAGCGAAAAAACTGCTGGTGGAATTATCATCCCTGATTCTGCACAAGAGAAACCACAAGAGGGAAAAGTAGTTGCAGTAGGTGGTGGATCAAAAACTGAGGATGGAAAAATTATACCGATGGATGTTAAAGTTGGTGACAAAGTTCTTTTTGGAAAATGGTCAGGAACTGAAGTTAAAATTGATGGTAAAGAATACAGCATAATGAAAGAATCAGACATTATGGGTATCTCTACTTCTAAATAAATTAATAAAAGGAGAGTTTAATAATGGCAAAAATAGTAAAATTCGATTCAGATGCTAGATCAGCAATGCTGAAGGGAGTGGATATACTTGCAAACACAGTTAAGGTTACTCTTGGCCCCAAAGGTAGAAATGTTGTTATAGACAAAGCATATGGTGCACCAAGAACAACGAAAGATGGTGTATCAGTTGCTAAAGAAATAGACCTAGATGATAAATTTGAAAATATGGGTGCCCAAATGGTTAAAGAAGTTGCGAGCAAAACAAATGATGAAGCAGGTGACGGTACTACAACTGCAACTATTCTGGCTCAAGCTATTGTAAAAGAAGGTTGTAAGTATGTTACAGCAGGTATGAATCCTATGGATGTTAAAAGAGGAATTGATGCTGCAGTAGAACAAGTTAGAAATACTCTAATATCTTCAGCTAAAAAAGTTAAAGATAGTGACGAAATTGCTCAAGTTGGAACTATTTCTTCTAATGGAGATAAAGAAATAGGAAACATGATTGCTAAAGCTATGCAAAAAGTTGGTAACGAAGGTGTTATCACTGTTGAAGAGGCAAAAAGTATTGAAACAGAACTTGATGTTGTTGAAGGTATGCAGTTTGATAGAGGATATTTATCACCATACTTTGTTACAAATGCTGAAAAAATGACAACAGAGTTAGAAAATCCATTAATTCTTTTACACGAAAAGAAATTAACTAATCTTCAACCTATGGTTCCGCTACTTGAGGCAGTTGTTCAAGCAGGTAGACCTTTAATGATAATCTCAGAGGACGTAGAAGGTGAAGCATTGGCAACATTAGTTGTAAATAAACTAAGAGGTGGACTTAAAGTTGTAGCAGTTAAAGCTCCTGGTTTTGGAGATAGAAGAAAAGCTATGCTTGAAGACATTGCAATTTTAACTGGAGGACAAGTTATATCTGAAGATCTTGGTATCAAATTAGAAAATGTTAAAATTACTGATCTTGGGTCTGCTAAAAGAGTAAAAGTTGATAAAGAAAATAGTACGATTGTAAGTGGTACTGGTAAAAAATCAGACATTGAAGCAAGATGCGATCAAATTAAACAGCAAGTTGAAGAAACTTCATCAGATTATGACAGGGAAAAACTTCAAGAAAGGCTTGCTAAATTAGCAGGCGGTGTTGCAGTAATCAAAGTTGGTGGTGCAACAGAAGTAGAAGTTAAAGAAAAAAAAGATAGAGTTGAAGATGCTCTAAATGCTACAAGAGCAGCTGTTGAAGAAGGAATAGTTGTTGGTGGTGGATGTGCGCTTCTTTATGCTTCTCAAGATCTGGATAAATTAAAAGTCAAAGGTTCAGATCAAAAAGCAGGTGTTGAAATTGTCAAAAGTGCATTAGAAGCACCTATAAGACAAATAACAACAAATGCTGGTGTCGATGGTTCAGTTATAGTAGGCAAGCTTTTAGAAGCTAATAAATCTTCTCAAGGGTATGATGCTCAAACAGAACAATACGTTGACATGTTTAAAGAAGGTATTATTGATCCTGTTAAAGTTGTAAGAACAGCTTTACAAGATGCGGCTTCAATTTCTGGATTATTAGTAACAACTGAGGCAATGGTTGCTGATAAACCTGAAGAGAAGGATGCTGCTGCTGGAGGAATGCCTCCAGGAGGAATGGGCGGCATGGGCGGCATGGGCGGCATGGGAATGTAACCCAAAAAGTCTAACTAAAAATTTTAAAAAGGGCAGATTATTCTGCCCTTTTTTTTTGTTTTCAATTAAAAGTATAAATGTATAAGAACCTCAATCATGAATAATAATATTCGAAACATCACTATCATTGCTCACGTTGATCATGGAAAAACAACACTAATTGATAATTTGATGAAACAAAGTGGTTCTTTTAGAGACAACGAAGTAGTTAATGAAAGATTAATGGATTCTGGAGAGCTGGAAAAAGAAAGAGGAATTACAATTCTTGCTAAGCCTACTTCGATTAATTGGAAAGATACTAGAATAAATATTATTGATACTCCTGGTCACAGAGATTTTGCAGCAGAGGTTGAAAGAGTTTTAAGTTTAGCAGATGGTGCATTATTGTTAGTAGACTCTTCAGAAGGCGTCATGCCTCAAACAAAATTTGTTTTAAGCAAAGCATTAAAACAGGGATTAAAACCAATTGTAGTAATAAATAAATTAGACAAAAGTGATCAAAGGGCTGATGAAGTTTTAAATGAGACATTTGATTTATTTGTTAGTTTGGATGCTAATGAAGAGCAATTAGATTTTCCAGTATTATACGCAAGTGGAAGGTCTGGTTGGGCATCTAAAGATATTGACGGACCAAGAGAAAATCTTAATCCGCTATTAGATTTAGTTTTGGACCATGTAAAACCCTCTCAATTTGATACATCAAAACCATTTGCGATGCTATCGACGCTACTTTATGCTGATAATTTTTTAGGCAGAAGCTTAGTAGGAAGAATTTCACAAGGGACGGCAAAAGCAAATCAACAAATTAAAGCAATAAATTTAAAAGGTGAAAAAGTAGATGAAGGTAGACTTACAAAGATCTTTAGATATGAGGGTACAAAAAAAGTGCCCATTGAAGTTGGAGAAGCTGGAGATATCGTAGTTATAGCTGGATTAGAAAAAGCAAATGTAGCAGATACTATTTGTGATTTAGAAGTAAATGAACCAATTGAGGCAACACCGATCGATCCACCAACAATGTCCATAAAAATAACAGTAAATAGCTCACCATTAGCAGGAACTGAGGGTAAAAAATTAACAAGTACACAGATTAGAGATCGTCTAATTTTAGAAGCTCAAAACAATGTTGGAATTTCTTTCTCAGAAAACGCAAATAAAGATGCATTTGAGATAAGTGGAAGAGGAGAATTAATGCTCGAAATATTACTAACACAAATGAGACGTGAGGGTTTTGAGATGACTGTAAGCCCTCCTAAAGTTTTATTTAAAACTGACGAAAATTCAAAAAAGTTAGAACCCATCGAAGAAATTACTATGGATTTAGATGAAGAATATTCATCAAGGATTATTGACTCTATGAATAAAAGAAAGGGAAAATTAATTGAATTAAAAGATACTGGAAAAAATAAAAAAAGACTTATTTTTCATGCACCAACAAGAGGTTTAATGGGATACACAAGTAGATTCTTAACTTTAACAAAAGGAACAGGTGTTATTAACAGAATATTTCAATCTTACGGAGATTTTGAGGGAGACATGGAGGGTAGAAGAAATGGTGCTTTAATTTCTATGGACCAGGGTAAAGCTGTTGCATTTTCAATTTTTAATTTACAGGCTAGAGGAGAAATGTTTGTCACTCACAATGATCCGGTTTATACAGGAATGATTGTTGGCTTAGCTCCTAAACCAGGTGATATGATAATTAATGTTATGAAAGGAAAAAAACTTACTAATATGAGAACACAAGGTACTGATGAAAATATTGTTCTTACGCCTGTAAGACAAATGTCTATAGCAGAACAGTTAAGTATACTTAATACTGATGAAGCGTTAGAAATTACACCTAAATCTTGTAGACTTAGAAAAGCGATTCTGGACCCAAACGAAAGAAAAAGAAGCGAAAAACAAAATACTGCTACTTAGTTCATTATTTTATCAATAATATACAAACTAAAAGCAATACAAGGACCAATTCCAAAAGCAAATATCAAAGTTCCAACACCAATTGTTCCACCCAAGTACCACCCAACTGAAGCTACAGAAATTTCTATAAAGGCTCTCACAGCAGCAATCGGTAGATTAGTTTTTTTTTGTAAACCAGTCATTAAACCATCCCTAGGCCCTGGACCTAGATTAGCTATTAAATAAATACCACTCCCAACTCCAACTATCATAACGCCTCCTGCAGCCATTAATAATTTCATAATGTAAGTTTCAGGGGTTGGTATTAATGCAATTGTAATGTCTAACATTGCTGCAATAATTACGATATTGAATATGGTACCTAGACCAGGTTTTTGTTTTAAAAAATACCATGAAGATAAAACGACAACACTTACTATAAAAGTGACAATTCCAATGGATAATCCTAAATTAATTGAAATTCCTTGTGCCATTACAGTCCATGGAGAATTGCCAATAAATGAAATAACGACTAAGGCTTCGCCAAAACCGAATAATATTAGACCAAAACAAAGGAAGAATAAGGTAGATAATTTTGGCTTTAAATTAAAAGTCTCGTGAGAACTCCATGAGACTTTGGGAATATTTTTGATAGTAAGGAACATATATTTCGCTATTATTTATACTTTCTTTAAATAAAATCTATGAAAATGAAACATTTTATTATCGTATCAATAATTATCATGTTTGCTTCTAAAGTGATGGCACATAGCAGTCATTATGAAGGTCTTAAAAAAATTGAGATGGATGTTTTAAGAAATAACGAAGTTATTGGTAGCACCAACTACTTCTTTGAATTCGATAAAGATTTATTTGTAGTAAAAAATTATACTAATTTCAAAGTAGAGTTATTTGGCATAACAGTTTTTTCGATATTAAGTGAGACAATAGAAAAGTACAAAGATGATAAATTAGTTTTTTTTAAATCTAATACTTTTCAAAATGATAAGGAGAAATATGTAAATTTAAATTACGATAAATCTATAAATAAATTCGTTATAGACGGATCATCATACAAGGGTGAAGCCAGTTTAGATTGTACAATTGGGAATTGGTGGAACCACAAAATTTTAAAAGCTAACAAACAAATCAGTCCTTTATCCGGGAGTATAAAAAAACAGACTGTGAGTTTAATAGGGGATGAAAATATTGATATAAATGGTAAAGAATATTTAACTAAACACTTTAATATTAAATCAAATGATGAAAGTCTTTCTGATGAAAAAAAATTTGAATTTGATGTTTGGTATAATCCAGAAAATAATTTAATATTAAAAGTAACTTATAATAAAATGGGTAGTTGGGAATATAGATTAAGGAGTTTTGAGTAATGGCAATATGGGGTAGCATAATTGGTGGAATGCTAGGTTTTTCAATTGGTGGACCTTTTGGTATGCTTTTAGGATCCTTAATCGGTGGAAAAATGTCAAGGGTTAGATCAGGTGGTGGATTTAGAACTTTTGCACAGCCACAACAAATATTTGCACTCTCTTTGATAGTTTTATCAGCAAAGCTAAGTAAAGCTGATGGGCAAGTTAGTCGTGAAGAGTTAATTGCTGTTAAAGATAAATTAAAAATACCTGAAAGTGAATTAGATCAAGTTGGTAAAATTTTTAATAAAGCTAAAGAGGAAAGTACCGGGTATGAACCATATGCAAAACAAATTGCTGAAGTTTATAGAGGAAATATGAATGTATTAGAGGAAGTAATTAATACTCTTTTTTATATTGCTGAAGCTGATGGACACATAAGTGACAATGAATTAATAATGATAGAGGATATAGCAAGAATTTTTGGATTAAATCAGACTCAAATTAATGGAATTAAAGAAAGCAGAAAGTCATCAGACAAACTTAATCCTTATATTGTTTTAGAAAGTAAGCCTGACGACTCACTCGAAGAAATAAGAAAACGGTATATTAAACTTAGCAAAGAGCACCATCCTGATCTTTTATTAAGTAAAGGTGTTCCTCAAGAAGTAATAGATGAAAGCAAAGCTAAAATGAGAGCTGTCAATTCAGCATGGGATCAGATTCAAAAATTAAAGAATTAGTCCTAATAAACTCGCCATAAAATACATAGAAAATACAAAAGCAAGGACCACAATAAAATACATTATTGTAACAATTTTATCTCTTTTCCTTCTTTGTCTTACAAATGGCTTATCATCCAAGTCACAAATATCTCTTATGCCAATAACTTTATAATCACAAGTATAACGCCATATTGAGTCGGGCATCCTAGGATCAGTTTGATTATAATATTTAATCCATTGAACTGTATATTTAAATAAAAGATAGCTTACTATTAAAAGAAGACCACTAGTAAACATTAATCTACCATCTAAAACTGTTCAGACTCAGTTGAGCCTTCCATTGCTGTAGTTGAGCTTTTGCCTGAGCTTATTGTATTTGAAACAGCATCAAAATACGATGTACCTACTTCTCTTTGATGTTTAACGCTTGTGTATCCATCTTTTTCTCTAGCAAATTCATGCTGTTGAATTTTTGAGTAAGCAGTCATACCTTCTGATTTATATTTTTCAGCTAATTCAAATATTGCGATATTTTGAGTGTGGAAACCTGCTAATGTAATGAATTGAAATTTATATCCCATTTCTCCAATCTTTCTTTGAAATGATCCAATTTCTTCATCAGATAAATGTTTCTTCCAATTGAATGATGGTGAACAATTATAAGCTAACATTTTACCAGGAAATTTTTCATGTATAGCATCAGCAAATTTCTTTGCTTCTTCTAAATTTGGAGTAGCGGTTTCGCACCAAATTAAATCTGCGTATGGCGCATAAGCAAGACCTCTAGAAATTGCTTGCTCTATTCCATCTTTAACATAAAAGAAACCTTCAGGTGATCTTTCTCCAGTTAAAAATGGTTTATCATTTTCATCAAAATCATTAGTTATTAGCTTTGCTGCATTTGCATCTGTTCTTGCTAAAATTATTAACGGCACATCTGCAATATCAGCGGCAAGTCTTGCAGCCTTTAAATTTCTAACCATTGTTCCAGTTGGTACAAGAACTTTTCCACCCATATGACCACATTTTTTCTCACTAGCTAATTGGTCTTCAAAGTGAACCCCAGCAGCACCCGCTCTAATAAATTTTTTAGTTAATTCAAATACATTTAATGGTCCACCAAATCCTGCTTCACCATCAGCTATAATTGGTAACATGTAATCAGTTCTCTTACTTTTATCCATATCACCATCTATCATTTCCATATGTTGAATTTGATCAGCTCTTATTAGGGAATTATTCATTGTCTCAACTAATTTTGGTGCACTATCATATGGGTATAAAGATTGATCAGGATACATTTCACCAGCACTGTTAGCATCAGCTGCAACTTGCCAACCACTTAAATAAATTGCCTTTAAACCAGCTTTTGCATGTTGAACTGCATGATTGCCTGAAAGTGACCCAAGTGTGTTTACATAAGCTTCTGTATTAAGCAGTTTCCAAAGCTTTTGGGACTGCATTTTACACATAGAATACTCAATTTTGATTGAACCTCTTAATCTTTCAACTTCTTCAGGAGTATAATCTCTTTTAATACCTGCAAATCTTTGTAAATCGTATGAAATGTTCTCAGCTGACACTTAAACCCCTCTCTTTTGATTAAATGACTAGAAATGACTAATAACTATTTTGAACTGTATTCTTCAGTAAATTCGTTCATTCCACTAGATCCCCAATCGCAATGATCGTCTCTAATGTAAATACCTTTTGACTTATGCTCAGAATGCTCTTCTGTATTAGTAATTTGGTAGTTATTTTCGATATTGTTAATTTTGTTTTTTTCCATGTAAACTTTATAATTTACAATATTTACAAAATCTACAATTAAATTGATTTTGCTTGTAAAGTCGAATAATTTTGTGTAAATTTAAATTTACAAAATTTACAAATAGTAAAATGAGTCAAATTGATACAAAAATTGGTCCAAAAATCAAAGCTTTTAGAAGGCAATTAGGAATTCAGGCTAACAAATTAGCAGAAGAAATGTCTATTTCACCAAGCTATTTAAATCTAATAGAGAGTGGAAAAAGAAAAATTGATGGAGACTTACTTTTAAAGGTTTGTGATAAACTTAAAATAGAGCTTTCCGATCTTACAAGCAAAACAGACATAAATCTTGAGAATAATATTTCTGAATTATTGGGGGATGAACTTTTTGAGGATCTTGATATCCTTGGACCAGAAGTAAAGGATTTAGTTAATACAAATCCAAAAATTGCTAAAGCTTTAATTAAACTAGGTGATAACTTTAAACAAAAAGATCATGAAATTTTTAACAAATTAGAAAATATTTCAGGTAAAATTATTGATGGGAGAAAAAACGCGTTTCCTGGAGAAGTAATTTCAGATTTTTTACAAGAAAATAAAAATTTTTTTCCAAAATTAGAAGAATTTGCCAATAATATTTTTGACAAAGTAAAACAAAATAATAGAACAAGATATATTGCCTTATGTCAGTTTTTAAAAGATGAATATGGCATAACTGTAAAAGATGTAATACCTAAAGAAGGAAAACCATTCTCAAAGATATATAAAGTAAAAGACAAAGAATTACTATTATCTGATTATCTTTCACTTGAAACAAAAAAACTTTTTGCTGCAGCACAAATTTCTCAAGAAGGCGCATCAAAAGAAATTGATGAATACCTTACTACATTTAATTTTCCAACTGAAGAGTCAAAAAAATTAACAAGAGTTGCGCTTTTAAATTATTGTGGTGCTGCAATATTGATGCCCTACGCTCTTTTTCATAAAGAATGTAAAGAATTAAAATACGATTTAGAACTTTTGCAAAATACATTTGCAACCTCTTTTGAGCAGGTAGCTCATAGAGTAACATGTTTACAAGATCCAAAACTTCCTGGAATACCTTTTCATTTTTTAAGGGTAGATGTTGCTGGAAATATTTCAAAAAGATTTTCATTATCAGGTATAGAGATACCAAGATATGGAGGAGCTTGTCCAAGATGGAATGTCTACTCAGCTTTTTCAAGACCAGGTGTTATTCAAGCAGCAGTTAGTAAAATGACTAATGGAGAGAAATATGTTTGTATTGCAAAAACTGTTGAAAAGGGCGTTGGAAGGTATGGACAAAAAAAAAGTATGTTATCAATAGGTCTTGGTTGTGAAGCAAAATATGCGAAAGAATTTGTATATACTGAAAACTTAGATCTCAGTGACAAAAAATCTGAATTAGCTATTGGAGTATCATGTAGAACATGTGACAGACTTGATTGTTCACAGAGAGCTTTCCCTCCTCTTCATAAAAAATTTGATGTAGATATTAATTCTAGAGGAGTTTCGGTTTACGTAAATGAGTAAAATATAGCTTACTGCTGTTTTTGCCTTTTCTTTGAAATAAGCTGAGTAAGAGAGTCTACCATCAAGTCTGAGGCTTTAAATATTTCATTTGCTTTAAACTCATGAGACATATTTTTTTCCTCATTTGTCTTATCTTCTATAATTATTCCTTTATCGGGTGAATTATCCTTTATATATATTAAAATTAACCACTCGTCGTCTGTTGACTCGTCCCATTTAATAAAAATTTCTCCTGTCTCAAATCTTTTGTCTATACATCTAAAAATAGACATATGTCTTGTGATATATCTTTTGTTTAATTGGAAAACTAGGCTGTTCGCGCTTCTATAAAAACTTTCTAAAGCAAACTCAATTTTTTGTCTCGCTAAATTATATTCTCTTTCTTTTTGAAGTAGTGCAGATCTATCATCAGCTTCATCTGTCTTAACGCCAAGTGCCTCAACTCTTTCTCTAATTTTTTGATCTCTTATTAATCTATATTTATTTTTTAAGTTCTCTATTCTTTGTTGAAGTTCCCCGTAATCTTCTCTTTTTTCTCTTAAAGAAATTTTTTCAAGTTTCTCTAATTCTTTTACTTCTCTTATTCTAAATCTTTCAATTTGTTTTTGTATCTTTAATTCTTGTAAAAATTTCTTTTGTCTCTCTGATTGTTCTTTTCTTAAAAGAGCTTGTTCTTTTCTTAAAAATAATTTTAAGTCTTTTGCTCTTAATTTTTCTATTCTTTCTTCATCTTTTAGTTGTTGCTCTTTTAATTTTAATTGCTTTTCCTCTTGTAATATCTTTTGTTTTTTTATTCTTTCTTTTTCTCTTTCATTTTTTTCAATTTCAATTAATTTTAACCTTCTTTTTTCGTCTTTTCTTTGAGATTTAAATTCATTAATTTTTCCATCAATAGAATTAAAGAATTTAGAGATACCCCTATCAATTGCAAAAATGTCAAATTTAACTTTAACATTTAATTTTGATTTTATATTTTCCTCTACTCTTACTGACTTTGTAATTAAATTATCTTTAGTCTTCTTTTTAAGAACTAACTTTTTACTTGTATTTTTTTTTCCTCTAATCCTAAGATTTTTCCTCTTCTTCTTTACTTTTTTTTTTATTTTTGAGGTAATTTTGCTAATTTTTTTTTTCTTGTTAACTTTTTTTTTTTTATTTTTTTTCATTATTACTGGTATTAACTTATCAGTAATATTTTAATAAATATAGTCCCGAGTATTAGGAACAGAACTATTATCTTTAGCTAATTGCAATTGAAATACAACCTGATCTCCCCATTTGAATGCCATTTCACAACTAGCTAAGTAAAATTCCCACATTCTAAAAAATTTTTCGTCAAACATATCTAAAACTGTATCTTTTTTTGATAAAAATCTCTCTTTCCAATTTCTTAGAGTATGAGCATAATGCATTCTAAGTACTTCGATATCAGACACTATTAGACCAGACTTTTCGATTGGTTTCGATATCTCACTTAAGCTAGGCGTGTAACCACCAGGAAAAATATATTTTTGTATCCATGGTTGTGGATCTCTCGGAGGCATAGAGGAACCAATTGTATGAATTAGTGCTATTCCTTTTTCGTTCAAAAGCTGAAAAACTTTATTAAAATATGTTCTATAAAAATTTCTACCAACATGCTCAAACATTCCGACACTCACAATCCTATCAAACTTCTCATTTAATTGTCTGTAATCAATGAGCTTAAAGTTCACTTGATTTGATAAATTCATTTCTTTCGCTTTATTCTGACTATATTCAAATTGATTTTCAGACAATGTTATTCCTGTAACGCTAGCTTTTGTCTCCTTTGCTATTGCTAATGCTAATGTTCCCCATCCTGAACCAACATCTAAAACTTTTTGGTTTGGCTGGATGTTTAGCTTTTTTATAATATGATGAATCTTATTGCTTTGAGCTTGTTCAAGAGTATCACTATCATTTTTAAAATAAGCACAAGAATATTGTCTATTTTTATCTAAAAATAAATCGTAAAGTTTTTCAGATATATCATAATGATGTGCAACATTTTCTTTTGATTTTATTATTTTATTTAAATTCGTAAGATATCCAA
Source organism: uncultured Pelagibacteraceae bacterium (assembly GCA_902522525.1). GTDB lineage: Bacteria > Pseudomonadota > Alphaproteobacteria > Pelagibacterales > Pelagibacteraceae > Pelagibacter. The sequence continues at coordinate 89,655 of CABYVU010000001.1, forward strand.
ACGTACCTTTTATTTTTTTTATTACCGCTCCATAAGAATTTATATTCCCTCTACCAATATTTTTAAAAGCTAAATCTAAAAAGTCTGTAAGTGTACCGTTTTCTATTACTAGAGATCCATTCATATAAGCTTCCCCAAAATACAAGTCAGGATTTATAAGTAACTTTTGCATTAGTTTTTGGTCAAGAAATCTAATTACAATAGGTTTATCTTTTGTTGGATTACCTATAACATATTTTTTTGAATTTGAGTCTATAAGTTCAAAACCATCCTGCTTAAATAAATTATTTAAAAAACTTATTAAACTCATTTTTATGCCGCCTTTAATATCTCCATATTAAAATTTAGTTTTTCAAGATTTGATAATAGATCATTTTTTTCTGCTTGATCTAATAATTTTAATGGAGGCAAAAGATACCCGTATATTGAATTTTTTTCTGCCATAAGAGTGTGGAGACTTGAGATTAAATTATATTTGTCGAAAGATTTTCTTACATCACACAAATTTTGATTAGATGATAAATCTAGATTATTATGGAAATTATCATAAATTTTTCTAGCTAAGTGACCTGTAACATTTGTTGTTGCAGTAATTATACCACGGCATCCCAATTCAAGACCTTTTAATAATTTTACCTCAGAACCTGGAAAAATTGAAAAATTTTTAATTTTCAAAGTTTCAAATAAATTATAACTGCTATCCTTTACACCAATAATTTGATCAGGGAATTTTTGAACCAAATTTTCCACACATTGAACACTAAATTTATATCCACAAAGTTTTTCAAAATTATATAGAATAATTTTACAATCATTAATCTCTTTGATTATTCTAGAATAGAAATTGATCACATCTTCGTCTCCATACTTATAATAAGCTGGTGGCATTATTAAAAAATTATTAAAACCCATAGATTTAGAAATTTTCATTAAATTTATTGTATCGATTAAAGAATTGAGACCAGTTCCAATTATAAATTTACTTTTATGTCTACTCTTAGGTAGCTCATTTATTAGTTGAATTTTTTCACTCAAGGATATCAATTGGGACTGTCCAGTGCTCCCAAAAAAAACAACACCATGACATCCTAAATCAATGACATTTTCAGCGTGTTTAATGGTATTTTTAATGTCTAATGCTAAATTTTTATCTAAAACTGATAAACTAGCAGCATATACACCTTTAATTTGTTCCATTGCCAAAATTTATATAAAAATTCAAATTAGTAAAGGTTATAAAAACATATGAATATACTTGTTATACAAAACCGTATGGGTATTGGAGATATGGTAATTTTCTTACCTTTTATAGAAGCAATCTCTAAAAAATATAATTCACCAATTACTCTTTTAATAAAAGAGAGCACAAAAGCAAAGGAATATACAAAAAATTTAAATTTTTTAAAAAATATAATTTACTTAAAAAGGGAAAATAAAAACGATGAGCACAGTGGTATATCGGGTTTTTTCAAATTAAAAAATGAAATTAAAAATAATTTATTTGATACGGTTTTTATTTTTAATTCATCGCTTAGATATAGACTTGTTTGTATAAGTGCAGGTATAAAAAATATATATCAGTACCCATTATTTGAGAAAAAAGAACAACACATTATCGATGCTGCAAATAAATTGCTAGATAAGATAAATTTAAAAGTAGAAAGCAATCCTCGAATAAAAATTAATGAGAGTTCAGTGAAACTAGCTGCTCAGAGACTTTCAATTTCAAAAAATAAAATTAACATTTTACTTGGAATAGGTGGCTCTGGTCCCTCTAAAAGAATTCCAGCTGATAAATTTAAAAAATTCATAGAACTAGCTATTAAAAATTATGACTGTGTCTTTTATTTAGCGACAGGCAAAAATAAAGAAGAACAATCAATACTTAATACTATATTGTCATCATATAAAGAGATTTGTGTTCCCTTAGATAATAATTCAATTTCTGAAATTTTGCCAATTATAAAGAATTGTAAAATAGCAATATGTAACGATTCAAGTTTCAGTCACCTATCTGCTGCTTTAAATATTCCTACAATAGTTTTAATGAGTGATACACCTTTATTGTATGGAAGTTATAGTCCAAATATGTATCCTATAATTCCTGATGGTATGAATTTTGTTTCACATAATTCAAGGGGTAAAGAAAAAATTGATCCAGAGAAGATTTTTACAAAATTTAAATCAATTATTAACTAATATTTTTTATCACAATATCTTTTGCCTCATTTACTATCGAAGCAAGTCTAGTTAATTCTGGGCTTACATCTGGATGAATTTTTTTCATAATAGACTTATAAGATTTCATTACTTGTGCTTTAGTATACTTTATGTCAGATTTTAAATTTAGTATTTTATATGCTTCGTCTAAGGATATGCTCTGTTTGTTTACAGATTGGTTAAAATTATTAAAATTAAATCTTCCTGAATTTCTTAAAACTCTGAAAAGCCCCCATAATCTAAGAAGCTGAAATAAAGATATTCCAGCTTTTGTTTTTATCAGCGGTAAAATTGCAAGCACAAAAGGTAATGAAAATATATATCTTCCCGCATAAGCCATAATAACAGCCAATACTATCGCAGAAATAATTATTATTATTCGTAAAAAACTTGAAATTTTTTTAGCAGAAGTTCTAGCAAACCAAGTTAGAAGAACATATACAATGACGAAAATAATCAGTGTTATAAAAAAAATATTCATATATTAATTTAATTCAAAATGAAACTACCACAGCTTGAAAAGAAACCTGAAATAAAATCTTGTCACAATAGATCTTGGACAGACGATTATAGTTGGATTCATCAGCAAAATATTCTCGAGGTTTTAAGGGATAGCTCAAAACTTTTGCCTGAAGTAAGAAAATATTTGGAAGATGAAAATGAATATTTTTCCTACCAAATGAAAGATACTAAAAAAATCCAAAAAAAACTTTTCGATGAAATAAAAGCAAGAATCAAACTAGATGATGAGTCACTGCCTTACAAAGACAAAAACTATGAGTATTGGACTAAAACTACAGCAAAAGGAAATTATTCGATTAAATTAAGAAAAAAAATTGGTGAAGAACAAATTGAAGAAATTTGGAACGGCGATAAAGAGAAGGAGAAACTTAAAACAGAATATTTTGGTTTAGGTGACTTAGAAGTAAGCTTTAATGATGAGTATCTTGGATATTCTTTAGATTTAAAAGGATCTGAATATTATACAATTTATATAAGAAACATAAAATCTGGAAATTTAGTCACTGAAAAAATTGAGGAAACGAGTGGTAGCATCGAATTCAGTTTAGATGATAAATACATATTTTATTCTAAATTAGATAAACATCATAGGCCTAGAACTATTTATAGACATGAAATTGGATCGGAAACAAAAGATGATTTATTGATTTTTGAAGAAAAAAGCGAAGCATTCACTGTTGGAATTGGCCTTAGTTCAGATGAGAAATATTTCATAATTACAAGTTCTGACCATAATACTTCAGAACAATATTACTTTGAAGTTAATGAAAATAATCCAAATCCTAAATTAATCCAAAAGAGAAAAAAGGGAATAATATACTCGATTAATTCTTGGGATGACTATTTTTATAAACATACTAATGAAAATGCTGAAGATTTTAAGATTGATAGATGTAATAACTTAGTTGAACAAAAATGGGAGCCATTTATTAATGCAAAAGATGAGGTATTGATAGGAGGTTTAGTATTTTTAAATAATTGGATAATTCGATCTGAAACGTCTAATGCACTTGGAAAAATAATTTTACGTGATCCAAAGACAAATCAAGAGGAAGAGATTATTTTTAGCGACGAAAAAGTAATTGTTCCAAGTATATCATTAACTCAAAAAGATAAAAACACAGACAATGTATATTTATCGTATTCTTCACCTAAAACTCCAGGGAGAACTTTTTTATATAATTTAAAATCAAAAGATAAGAAACTTGTTAAAGAACAAGAAATTCCATCTGGACACGATCCAGATAATTATATTGTGGAGCGTCTTGAGTGCCCATCTCATGATGGAAGAATGGTTCCTTTAACTATTACTAGACATAAAGATACTATTTTGGACGGTTCATCAAATCTTTTACTTTACGGTTATGGATCATATGGAAATTCAATGTCTCCAGGATTTTCTTCTACCCGATTAAGTTTAATAAATAGAAATATAATCTGGGTAACAGCACATATTAGAGGTGGAATGGAAAGAGGGATGAAATGGTGGAAAGAAGGAAAGCTTTTAAATAAAAAAAATACATTTGAAGATTATATAGCCGTTGGAAAATATTTGATTGAAAAAAAATATACTTCAAAGAGTAAAATTATAGGGATGGGTGGTTCCGCTGGTGGATTACTTATGGGAGCAGTTGTAAATCAAGCGCCAGAACTGTTTTTAGGAGTAATAATGGCTGTACCATTCGTAGACTCATTAACAACTAATCTTGACCATTCACTGCCATTAACAGTTGGGGAGTTTGATGAATTTGGAAATGCAAAAAATAATAAAGATCATTTTGATTATATTTATTCATATGCTCCGTATAACAACATAAAAAAAATGGATTATCCTCATATTTTAATAACTACAAGTCTAAGTGATAATAGAGTTCTATTTGACGAACCTGCAAAATTTACTGCAAAATTAAGAGACTATAAAACAGATAATAATTTATTATTATTAAAAACTGAAATGAATGCTGGTCATGGAGGAAAATCTGGCAGAGATGGAGCGATTGAAGAAATAGCCATTGATTATAGCTTTGTTTTGAAAATTACTGAAAAATATTAACATTTTTAGCATTGAAATTTTAAAATTAAATACCATATAATTAATGTAAGTCGCCTTATTGGGGCTTACATAAATTAACTTGCTTAAACAAAAGGAGTAAATATGACAAGTAAGGATCTATCAATCTTTAACTCACTAAGACCGTTTTCTATTGGTTTTGACGATATGTTTGACCAATTTGAAAGTATGCTTGGTAATGGTGGTATGACTATGCAATCGAACTATCCACCATACAATATTAGAAAAACTGGAAAAGATAACTACTCTATTGAAGTAGCTTTAGCTGGTTTTAATAAGAAAGATGTCGAAGTTGAGTTCGAAGATAATATATTAACTGTAAGAACAAAACAGATTAATAAGTCTGAAGATCAAAATCAAGATGGCGAAATAATTCATAAAGGAATTTCGCAAAGACAATTCGCAAGATCTTTTACTATTGCAGATGATGTGAAAGTAAATGGTGCTGAGCTTAAGGATGGTCTTTTGACGATTGCATGCGAAAGAATTTTACCAGATCATAAGAAAAAAAGACTTATTGATATTAAATAAATAATTTAAACCTTGCTTGTGGGGTTCGCCCCACAAGTTTAAAAACATCCACTAGAACTGAAAGCGATAATAGTTCCGTTAGCGTTGACTTCAAATCTTCGTTCACAGGGTACACCATATTTTTTTGTTTTATAAATTAAAACTTCATTGCCAGTATCATTGACAATATCTTCGTTAGGAGACCCTAATTCTAACTTCATTTTATTAACATCTCCACCTACAAATAAACCGTATTTTTTATTTTCCTTTTCTACAACCTCGTTAGTTTTATTCTGAATAGTTTGACAACCTGCAGTCACCAAAAGAATTGAAATTAATGTGATAGCGAATCTAATTTTCATAATTTATTTATAATACTGAATTGTGACAAAAGATTAACTTAAAAGTTGAAAAAAAAATAAGTTTTCCATCAAAATTAGATAAATATAATGTATTTATATTACTTAATTCTTTATTTTTATTACTATCAAATCGATTCTTATGAACACAAAACTTAAAGTATCAAATATTTCAAAAACTTATCCAGGATGTATTGCAAACGATAAAGTATCATTAGAATTTGGAAGTGGTAAAATATATGCATTATTAGGTGAAAATGGGGCTGGCAAGTCTACACTAGTTAAAATTTTGTCTGGAGTAGTAAAGCCTGATGAGGGGGAAGTTTTTTTAAATGATGAAAGCATTAAACTTAATTCTCCCCTAGATGCCAAAAAAAATAATATTGGAATGGTTTTTCAACATTTCAATCTCTTTGAGACTTTATCAGTATTTGAAAATTTAAGTATCGATAGTTACAAAAAAGATGAAGATCTAAGAGCTTTGGTCAACGAAATACTAAAAAAGTATAATTTTAAAATTGATCTAGATATTCCAGTTCTAAATTTATCAGCAGGTCAGAAACAAAAAGTAGAAATTATAAGGTGTTTAATAAGAAATCCAAAAGTATTGATTATGGATGAACCTACATCAGTTTTAACTGAACAAGAAACTGATGATTTATTTATTTCTTTAAAACAATTTTCAAAAGATGGAATATTAATTATTTATATTACTCATAAATTGAAAGAAGTTTTGTCACTTTGTGATGAGGTAGCCGTAATGAGAAAAGGTAAAGTGGTTTCGGTTAGCAACACGATTGATGAAAAAATTGAGAGTTTAGCTAATAAAATGGTAGGTGAAAATTTAAATACTATTAAAAAAAAAATTAATAATTTTAAAAATAGCGAGGAAATTTTAAAAATCTCAAATTTAAATTTTAAAAGTGACGACCCATATGAAACAAATTTAAATAATTTAAACCTTTCTTTAAAAAAAGGAGAGTGTTTAGGTATAGCTGGTATTTCAGGAAATGGACAAAATGAATTATTTCAAATACTGAGTGGAGAAATAATTGCGGAAGGTACTTCTATAATGTTTAGAAATAAAGAAATCGGGAGATTAAATCCTAGGGAAAGAAGAGAATACCTTATGGCTTTTTCACCTGAAGATCGTATCTCTCAAGCTGCAGTCCCTGAGTTAAAGATATATGAAAATGTTGCATTAAATAATTTTAAATCATCCAATTTTTTTGAAAAAGGTTTAGTGAATGAAAAGAAAATAAAAGAACACTCAAAGAAAATACTTTCTAATTTTTCTGTCAACACAGACAATGTTGAATTAAAAAGTCAATTTTTATCTGGTGGAAATCTTCAAAAATTAATTATTGGAAGAGAATTAATTACTTCACCTGAATTATTGGTATGTTTTAACCCAACATGGGGTCTTGATGTTGGTGCGATCAACTACATTCATGAAACATTAATTCAAATTAATGAACAAGGAAAATCATCAATATTAATTTCTACTGATAACGATGAACTATTAAAATTAAGTGACCGTATTTGTGTAATTTATAAAGGTAAACTATCTAAAATAATGAATGCAGATACCGTTACTGCTGAAAAATTAGGAATTTTGATGGGTGGAGGTTCAATTGATTAAAATTGAAAAGCGTAACGATGTATCTCGATCAATTTACTTTTTAACACCGGTTTTAGCCATTTTTCTCACACTTTTAGGTGGTGGGATTATTTTTTATATTTTGGGCTTTAATCCTATTGAGGCTTTAAAATTTTTTTTTATTACACCCATTTCAGATTTATACGGATTAAGTGAACTTTTGGTAAAAGCTACACCACTTTGTTTAATAGCGATAGGTTTATCTTTTTGTTTTAAAAGTAATAATTGGAATATCGGTGCAGAAGGTCAACTTATTTTTGGTGGAATAGTCGGTGGCGGAGTTGCTTTGTTATTTTATAATCATGATGGATTTTATGTTTTACCAATAATTATATTATCTGGAGCAATTGGTGGAATGTTATTTGCAATGATACCAGCAATTTTAAAAACTTATTTTAACACTAATGAAATTTTGGTCAGCTTAATGCTAGTTTATGTTGCAAAATTATTATTAGATTACTTAGTAGTTGGTCCTTGGAGCAATCCCGAAGGTTTTAATTTTCCAGAAACAAGACAATTTAGTGAGTCTGCAAGAATGCCAATTTTATTTGACGGTTTAAGAATTCATGCTGGAATATTTATTACTCTTATCACTGTATTCTTAAGCTGGCTTATATTGTACAAAACTTATTTAGGTTTTCAAATAAAAGTTTCAGGCTTAAGTTTAAAAACTGCTAAATATGCAGGGTACAAAGGTAAGACAATGATTATTATTGTTTTTATGATTAGTGGAGCATGTGCCGGTCTTGCAGGTGTAGGTGAGATAACAGGACCCATAGGACAATTACATAGAAACATTTCTCCTGATTATGGCTTCACAGCAATAATTGTTGCTTTTTTAGGAAGACTAAATCCAGTTGGAATTATATTTGCTTCACTAATTGTTGCTCTAACTTATTTAGGTGCAGAAACAGCACAGATTTTTTTACAAGTACCCAAATATACAGGTCAAGTTTTTCAGGGAATGATTTTATTCTTTCTTCTTGGATCTGATTACTTACTATTTTTTAAAATAAAATTTTTAGGTCTTAAAAAAAATGAGCTTTGATTTAAATTTCATCGGTATATTGATTGGTGCAATTATGGCATCATCGGTCCCTTTAATTCTTGCCGCATCTGGAGAATTAATAACTGAAAGATCTGGTGTATTAAATCTTGGAGTGGAAGGAATGATGATCATTGGGGCAATTTCAGGCTTTGCATTGATGGTTATAACAGACAACTTATTTTTAGCTGTGATTGGCTCAATGCTTTCTGGTCTAATTATCTCAATTATTTTTGGTGTGCTTACGCAATCGCTTCTAACAAACCATGTTGCTACCGGACTTGCATTAACTATTTTTGGTATCGGTATGTCGGCAATGATAGGAAAGAATTTTGTTGGAATACCAGGAAAAGAATTTCCCTTATTATTCATAAATCTAAAGGAAAATTTTCCTTTTTTGGGACCAATTTTATTTGGGCACTCAATAATATTATACTTTGCATTTTTATTACCTTTTTTGACAAATTATTTTCTTAAAAAAACAAAAATTGGATTGATAATCAGAGCTGTGGGAGACTCACCAACATCAGCATCTAATCAGGGAATTAACGTAACTTTAGTGAGGTATAGTTGTATTCTTTATGGTGGAGCTATGTGTGGATTGGCAGGAGCTTATCTCTCATTAATTTACACCCCTCAATGGATTGAAAATATGACTGGAGGAAGAGGGTGGATAGCACTTGCATTAGTAGTTTTTGCAACATGGAGCCCAATAAAAGTTTTAATAGGAGCATTAATATTTGGTGGAATAACAATTTTGCAATTACACATGCAAGCTGTAGGTTTAAGAATTCCAGTTCAATTATTAAGTGCATTACCATACATCATGACAATAATAGTTTTAGTTGTAATTTCTCGTGACAGTAGAAAAATAAAACTAAACACACCAACATCGTTGGGACAAATCTTCTATAAGGAAAAGTGATGTTAGCTATTCCAAAATAAATATTTTTTTTTATTAGAATCTTGCTTAGTTTGTAGTATCACAAAATTAAATTTAAAGGGGAATCAAATGTATAAAAACTTTTTAAGATATATAATTTCTGTATTGTTTCTACTTGGCGTAAGCGGACAAGCTAATGCAGATTTTAAAGTTGGTTTTGTTTATGTTGGGCCAACTGGGGACCATGGATGGACATACCAACATGATGAGGGAAGAAAAGCAGTAGAAGCAGCTGGAATAAAAACTACTTATGTGGAAAGTGTACCAGAGGGTGCGGATGCAGAAAGAGTTATAAGACAGTTAGCACAATCAGGACATGATCTAATTTTTACAACAAGCTTTGGGTATATGGATCCTACAAATAAGGTTGCTAAAGATTTTCCAAACGTAAAATTTGAGCATGCAACTGGATACAAAAGAGAACATTCAAATGTATCTACTTACTCTGCAAGATTTTATGAAGGAAGAACTTTGTTAGGACACATGGCAGGAAAGATGACAAAAACAAATGTTATTGGATATATTGCTTCTTTTCCAATTCCTGAAGTTATAAGAGGAATTAATGCTATGACACTGGCAGCCCAAAAAGTTAATCCCGATATTAAAACAAAAATAGTTTGGGTATTTACTTGGTATGATCCAGGCAAAGAATCTGAAGCTGCTCAAGCTTTAATTGATCAAGGAGCGGATGTTATAATGCAACACACTGACAGTACTGCACCTGTTCAAGTGGCTGAAAAGGCTGGAGTTTGGTCATTTGGTCAAGCGAGTGATATGCAAAGATTTGCGCCAAAATCAATTTTAACATCAATTATTGATGACTGGGCACCTTACTATGTAGAAAGATCTATCGCTGCAAGAGATGGCACATGGAAACAACAAGATACTTGGCACGGATTAAAAGAGGGAATGGTTGCCATGGCTCCATATAATTCTGCAATGGGAAGTGATTTAGTTAAAGAGGTAGAACAACTCCAAAAAGACTTAGCATCTGGAAAAACCCATTCATTCACTGGTCCAATTTATGATCAAAAAGGAAACATTCTAGTAGCTGAGGGTTCTGTAGCAGATGACGGGATGTTAGCTGGAATGAATGTTTATGTTAAAGGAGTAGAAGGGGATATTCCGCAGTAATTTTTTTTTAAATTTAAATTTAAGGCCAGCTTAGTCTGGCCTTTTTTTTGCTAAGAATGTTTTTTTTTTAACGTTTCAATATCTACTTCATCATAATACTCTGATGGTTGAACTATCCATGGATCATTATCTAACAAAATTGGACAGAAATCAGGAGTAAAAGTGGAAGATTTTTTTTTCCAAAGACACGCTGTTTTAATTTCACTTATATGGTCCTTAACAGGTTCATATTCTTTAAGCCACTCTATACTTTTATTTAAAGTTAGTCCTGTGTCAGATAGATCATCTACTAACAATACATTTTTAAAATCTTCGTTTGTTGCAATTGCACTTATATCTCTTGCAAATATTAGCTCCCCTTGTTTATCTTGTACTGTATCACCGGAGTAACTTTGAATTACAACATAAGCGGTAGGTAATTTAAAAATTCTTGATAAAATATCTATAATTGGAGCTGCACCTCTCATGATACCAACTAATACTGTTGGCTTGTATTTTTTTTCAATTTCTAAAGCAAGTTTTTCGACGACCTTTTTATATTCTTCATAAGTAATTATTAATTTATCAGCCATAAAAATTTGGTATCATAAATAAAAATATTAAAAAAGGATAAATATGAAAACTTATTGGATTAGTCTATACTTAGAAATCTCAAGTCAGGATAACTTAAAAAAATATGGAAAAAAAGCTGTTCCTATAATAAAAAGTTATGGAGGAAAACCAGTAGTTAGGGGTGGAAAATTAAAGTCATTTAGTGGCCCAAACGTTGTACGAACAGTAATTTGGGAGTTTCCAACTTACAATGATGCCATGTCATGCCATGAGTCAACTGAATATAAATCTGCTTGGACACATGCAGAGGGTACAACTAAGAGAATAATGTTTCTTGTTGAAGGAGTAGAATAAGAACAAATTTGATAAAGTAAAAATTGATTATATAATGATAAATATAGGACAGTTATGAAAGGTTACGTAGTTTGTGTATGGGAAAAAATTAATAGTGAGGAAAAATTAAAGGAATATGCAGTAAAAGCCAAGATTGCTGCAGATAAATACTCAGGTATATTTATAATTAGAGGTGGAAAAAATAGAACAAATGAGGGAATAAATTCTCCTAGAACAACTGTAGTTGAATTTCAAGATTACAACACAGCTATAGAATTTTATGATTCCCCAGAATATCAAGAAGCGCTAGACGTTATTAAAGGGCATGCAGTAAGACATCATCAGATAGTTGAAGGCACTTAATATTGTATAGGCTCATCGTCTATGGAGCGCCACAAATACCAAGTAGCTACAGAACAATATGGGGAAAACCTTTTTTTCAATCGATTTACATAGCTCATGGGTGGTAAATAGCTTTTTCTATAATTATTTGAAATAGCTCTAAGTAAACCAATATCTTGAACGGGCCATATATTAGATCTATTGTAAGTAAATAGTAATATCATCTCTGCAGACCATCTACCTATTTGTCTTAACTCGGATAAATAAATAATTGCCTCCTCATCCCCCATTTTTTTTATAATTCTTGGATTAAATGTTTTATTTACAAATTTTTTTGCCAACTCTTTAATTCCTCTAACTTTTTGTCTACTTAGTCCACATTTTTTCAGCCGACCCGAGGTGATAGTATTAACTACTTTTGGATTTATCTTTCCTCTACATTCTTTTTTAAACTTTAAAAATACAGAATTTGCTGCAGCAACACTTATCTGTTGTCCAATTATACTTTTACATAGAGATAAAAAGATATCTTTTCTTGTTGTTAAGGTTTTATCTTTGTATTTAGAAATAAGTTTTTTCATTATCTTATCTTTAGAAAGAAACTTTACTGCCTTTGACCAATAAATCGGAGTTTTACTCATTTTTAAAAATTAAGTTTGGTTTTTTTAAATAGATTTCTCTTCTAAAAATAATTAATGAGGATAACACTACAAGTAATGAACCCAATAAGGTTTTAAAAGATGGTATTTCATTCCAAATCAAATAACCAAATATAATTGCAAATACTAAGCTTAAATATTTAAGCGGAGTAACTAAAGAAACTTCTGAAAGTTTATAAGATTGTCCAAGTAATAAATTAGCAATACCTCCAAGTAAACCAATCATACACAAAAGAATAAAATCTATTAATGTAGGCATTACCCATCCAAATGGAATTGTAAACAAACCTAAAATAGATATCGCTACTGAAAAATAAAAAGAAATAAGCCAAACTGGTTCAGATGAAGATAACTGCCTGATTGCAATTGCAACATATGACATTCCTAAACAAAAAATTATTGGGTATATATAATAAAAATTTAAATTGGAAATACCTGGTTGTGTAATAATTATTACGCCTATAAAACCGATCAAAACTGCTAGCCAACGATATTTACCAATTTTTTCTGATAGAAAAAAAATAGATAAAATTGTTGCAAAAATTGGCGCAGCAAACGATATGCCCACCACAGTTGCCAAAGGTAAATTTCTTAGTGCAATAAATACAGATACTATTGCCATTAATCCTGCAGCACATCTAAAGAAATGTAATTTAGGTCGATTTGTTTTATAAAAATTTGCGTAGTTTTCTTTTGGTATTAAAAAAAAAATTGGTATTAATCCGCAAATTCCTCTAAAAAAAAGAACTTCACCAACAGGATAATTTTCAGACCATTTAACAAGCACATCCATCATTGAAAATGCACACACAGACAGAAACATGTACAAAAAGCCTAATTGATTTCTAGATAACATGGATTAAATTATATTATTATTATAACATTAATCTATGGAAATAGCAGTCTTAGCTTTGGGATGTTTCTGGGGTCCAGAAAAAAAATATGGACAATTACATGGCATCTACAGAACAGAAGTTGGATATTGTGGAGGAAACACTCAAAATACAAACTACAGAGAAGTTTGTTCAGGAACAACTAATCATGCGGAGGCTGTAAAATTAGAATTTGATCCAAAAGTTATTACATACGAGCAAATAATTAAGAAATTTTTTGAATTTCATGATCCAACTACATTAAACTCCCAAGGTCCTGATTTTGGAACACAATACAGAAGTGAGATATTCTATCTTAATGATGAGCAAAAAAATATTGCGCAAAAAATAATAAATGAGGAAAATTTAAGGTTATCTGGAAAAGTTGTAACTAAGCTATCTGAGTTGAAAAATTACTGCACTGCTGAAGAGTATCATCAGAAGTATCTAGAAAAAAGATAGAATGTCACTTGTTACATCAGATTGGTTGGAAAATAATTTAAATGACGTCAAAATAATTGACTGCTCATGGCATATGCCAGGGATTGATAGAAATCCTGAAGAGGAATATTCTAAAAATCATATTCCTGGTGCAATTTTTTTTGACTTAGACAAAAATTCGGATCAAGATACAGATTTACCTCACATGCTTCCTTCAAAAGAAAAATGGGAAGAAATAGTATCAGCAATGGGCATATCGAATACTGATAGAATTGTAATTTATGATAACTCAGATGTTTTAAGTTCATGTAGAGGTTGGTACAATTTTATTTATTTTGGTCACGATAAACAACTAGTAAGTGTTTTAGACGGTGGTTTAAAAAAATGGCTAATTGAAAATAGAAAAATAACAAGTGAAAAAACAATTTTAAACAACTCAACCTACAGAGCAACAGAAAATAAAAATCTGGTAAAAAGTATTCTTGAAATAAATGAAAACATTGAACAAAAAAATTTCACAGTTATAGATGCAAGAAGTAAGGAAAGATTTGATGGGAGTGTTCCTGATCCTAGGAAGAATGTTAGAAGTGGATCTATTCCAAACTCTGTATGTCTTCCATTTAAAGAAATTATAAATACCTCAAACAATACTTTTAAAAATGTTAATGAGATCTCAGAAAAATTCAGGGAAATCATTGATTTAAATGATGACAAAAGAGTTTTTTCATGCGGATCTGGTATAACAGCATGCGTTTTAGGTCTTGCATATTCCCTTGTAAATAATACATATTCTCCTACAGTTTATGATGGTTCATGGGCTGAATATGGAAGATTATAAAAATGAAAAGATCTACTAAAATAACATCAATAATAGTAATTTTTTTTCTAGTTATTGCAAGTGTAATTATTGCTCGAACAATGATTGGAAACCATTTTAAAAAAAAATTTAGTAAAAGACCCCCACCAGGTATTATAGTTAAAACAGTTGAGCAAAGAAAATTTCAAAATATCATTGAAACTTTTGGAACAGCAGTTCCAATTAAAACACAGTCATACAATATTGAAAAATATGAAATTCTAGAGAATATAAAATATAATACGAGCGTTAAATCCGGTGATGTAGTCGCTAAATTAAAAAATAGAACTATAACAGCACCATTCGATGGAGTAATTGGTAAAAGAAACTTTTCGGACGATATAAATGTTTCTGAAAGCTCTGTTGTAATAGATATTGAAGATGCATCTTTTTTATTTATTGATGTTGATGTTCCAGAAATATTTGCACCATTTGTAAAAAAAGGACTAGGTGTTGATATAAAATTTTCTGGAAATAAGGATAAAATATATAAAGGTAAAGTAGATTCTTTGGCCAGTAAAATTGATGTTAGTAATAGATCTTTAAGACTAAGAGTTAAAATGCAAAATACGAATTCTGAGATTTTGCCTGGTGCTTTAATGGAGGTAACAATTAAATATAATGAAAGAATTTCGTTAGGCATACCAGATACAAGTGTAATCTTGGAAGGTAATAAAGTTTATATTTATAAAGTAGATAAAGAGAATGTAACTAACAGAGTTGAAGTTAAAGTTGGCAACAGAAACAAAGGATATCTAGAAGTGGAATCTGGTTTAAAAGAGGGTGACATAGTAGTTGCAGAAGGATTAAAAAAAGTAAGACCAAATGGAAAAATTAAACCCATTAAAGATGGTGAAAAAAAAAATGAGTCTAGCTGGGGTAAAAAAGAAAATAAAAGTAAATAATTAAATGTATTTGACTGATGTTAGTATTAGAAGACCAGCACTTTCATGGGTATTATCATTAATACTTGTTGTATTTGGAACTTTTGTTTTTTCAAAATTACCAGTAAGAGAACTTCCATCAGGTCTACAACCACCTGTGGTTCAGGTTCAAGTAAAATATGCTTCAGCCTCAGCTCCGATTGTTGATGAAGAGGTAACACAAGTAATTGAAGAAGTCATAGGTGGAGCAGAGGGAATAAAAAATATAGACGCCAAATCAGAAAATGGGCAGAGCACAATAAATATTGAATTTGACACTGATATTAACCTTGACAATGCAGCTAATGATGTAAGAGAAAGAGTTGCTCGAGTTGTTGGAAGACTTCCCACAGAATCTGAGGCACCAAGAATACTTAAGCAATCAGCGGGTTTTACGACTACTATGTGGCTAGCTTTGTCCTCAGAAACTTGGAGTGATCTTGAGTTAGGAGATTATGCAGAAAGATATTTAGTTGATCAGTTTTCTAGTATTAAAAACGTTGGCCGAATCCGAACAGGTGGCCTTAGGGAACAGAGTATAAGAGTGTGGATAGATCCAATCAAATTAGCTGCAAATAATTTAACTATACAAGAAGTAGAGAGATCATTAAGAAATGAAAATGTTAGATTACCAGCAGGTACACTTGAAGCTGAAAATATAGATTTAACGATCAATATTGATAAATCATACAATGACTTAGAAAAACTTAAGGGGCTACCAATTAAGAAGGCTAAAGACAATATTGTAAGACTATCGGACATTGCAAATTTAGAATTAGGTCCTGTCACAGAGAAAGTTTTATTTAGAGCACAAAGTAAAGGAGCACTAAATTTAAAAACTATGGGAATAGGAATTTATGCAAGAAGTGGGGCTTCAACTGTTGAATTATCAAAAGAAGTTGAAAAAAAAATCAAAGAAATAAGAAAAACTTTACCAGCTGATTTAAATTTAGAAATAGCTTTTAATAGAGCCACTTATATTGGTGAAGCGATAAATGAAGTTTATAAAACTTTAGTTATAGCTTTTATACTTGTAGTGATAATAATTTATTTATTTTTGGGGAATTTAAAAGCAGTTATTGTTCCCGCAATAGCTTTACCCGTAAGTCTAATTGCAACATTCTTAGGTTTATATATATTTGATTTATCAATAAATATATTTGTCTTATTAAGTTTTATATTAGCAATTGGAATTATTACTGACGACTCGGTCATTATGACTGACGCGATATACAGAAGAATTGAAAATGGTGAGACACCTCTGGTAGCAGCTTATAAAGGCTCTAAACAAATTACATTTGCAATTATTGCAACAACTCTTATTTTAGTTGCAGTATTTTTACCTTTAATTTTTATTGAAGGCATTGCTGGAACATTATTTAAAGAAACTGCAATAGCTCTATCATTTGCAATTGTAGTCTCATCATTTGTTGCCCTAACACTTTCGCCAATGTTAGGTAGTAAATTTCTTGATAAAAAGAAAAAGTCTAATTTCTTTACAAGAGGATTTGATAAATTTTTTCAAGGTTTTTTAAAATTTTACGCTGAAACATTAGGATTTTGGATGAATAAGAAGAAAACAATAATAACATTTATAATTTTTATCGTAGTTGCATCTGGAGCTTTGTACAATTATACAAAAAAAGAGTTATTGCCATTAGAAGATCGTGGTGTTTACTTAGTTATAGGATTTACTGATGAGGGAAGCTCATTTCAATATACTCAAAAAAGGGCTGAAGACGTTGAAAAAAGACTTATTCCACTGCTAGATGGAGATAATAGTCCATACAATAGATTTTTAATGATTGTTCCAGGTTTTGGTTCTGAAAATAGCTTCTTGATAATCTCGCTTTTAGACAATTGGAAAAATAGAAAACAAAATTCTCAAACAATAATGAGACAAGCAATTGGAAAAATAGTTACAGTACCTCAAACACTTGCTTTTCCAATTTCTCCGCAGTCCATAAGAGTTTCTAGTTACAATAAGCCTGTTCAAATGGTTATTTATGGAAATACATATGAAGAATTAGAACAAATTCAAACTCAAGTTATTAGAATGCTTAGGCAAAACAGAAATTTATCAAGATTAGAATCTGACTACACCAGAAATAAACCTGAAGTAAATATAAAGATTAATAAAAATAAAGCAAAAGACTTAGGGATATCTGCAGAGGCAATTGGGCAAACACTAGAGACATTGTATGGTGGCAAGACAGTTACAAAATTTAATAAACTTGGAAAAGAATACCCAATTATTTTACAACAATATTTAAAAGATAGAAAAAATAAAGAAAGTCTAAGTAAAATATTCGTTCGATCAGAAAAAACAGGTAATTTAGTTTCTCTCTCTAATCTTGTTGAATTTAATGAAAAGGGAACTGCAAGTAAATTATCAAGATACAATAGACAAAGAGCTGTCACGATATCTGCAAATATAAGTGAGGGATATACCTTAGCTGAAGCAATTAAATATCTTGAGGAAACAATGACTAAAGTTGCACCTGACAAACAAATTACTTGGAAGGGTAAGTCAGAGGAATTAAAAGAAACAAGTAACGAACTTTATATAATTTTTGCCCTAGCTTTATTAACTGCTTACCTTGTTATGTCTGCAACCTTTAATTCTTTTATTCATCCTTTTATAATTATTTTAACTGTCCCACTCGCAGTATTTGGTGGTTTAGTATTCATATTATTTTTAAATTCCTCAATAAATATTTTCTCACAAATTGCACTTGTAATACTCATAGGGATTTCAACAAAGAATAGTATTCTTATAGTTGATTATGCAAATCAATTAAGAACTAAAGGTAAAGATATTGAGAAAGCTGTGAAAGAGGCTTGCAGTTTAAGATTTAGACCAATAATTATGACATCATTAAGTACTATGATAGCAATGTTACCACTAGTTATTGGTAATATTGGACCTGGAGCTGGAGAAGGTTCTAGACTTGCAGTTGGTGCAACTATACTTGGTGGGATGATAATTTCTACTTTCTTTACTTTATATGTGACTCCTACAATGTATTTAACTCTTGCTAAAAATACAAAAAGAATTGATGCTGTTGATATAGAGCTAAAAAAACAGCTAAATTAGAATAAAATATATTTTCTAGTAGTTAGTGAGTTTTTACATTTATTAAGTTGAGTTTTGTATTTCTTAGACTGGTTTTCAACTTTCTTTGCTAATAAAATAATTTTTTGATTATTTTTATAATTTTTATAATTCCCCCATCCCTCATGATAAGCAACATACTGCCTAAAAGCATCATTTTTAGGTATTTTCAGTATCTTTTCAGTTTTATTTGTGTACCAACCAATAAAATCTACGCTATCTTTAAACCTCGTCCGGGTAGCATATTTATTTCCAGTTTCCTCTTTATACTGTTTCCATGTGCCTTTTACAGCTTGAGAATAGCCAAAAGAACTGGATGGTCTCTTATATGGAATTACTTTAAACAATTTTTGTCTTGGTGGTTTAGCCAACCAATCAAAGTCGGACTCCATTTTAATAATTGCAAGTTGTAAATAAATAGGTGTTCCCCATTTTTGCTCAGATTTTTTTGCATGTTTATACCAAAGATATCTTTCTGAAAAAATTGAACAACCATCAGCTGTATTTTTAGGTACAGAAGAACATGCGGAAATCAAAATCAGAGTTATAAATAAATATAATTTTTTATTTCGAATCACTCTTTTTATTATCTATTTTTTTTTCTCCATATCCAAGGATATTCGAATTTCATTTGCCACAATCCTAAAGAAAGATTTTTTGCATATTTTTCATATGCACTGAATTTTCCTTTGGAATATTTTGGATAATCAAATGCATAGCCATTCTTGACCATGTAAACTGATAAACTTTCGTTACCTAAAAAACACTCTCCTAATAACCTATTAAACTGATCTTTATTTTTTTCAATTTTACAATCTATAGATTGATTTCCTATTTTTTCTATCAGTTTATCTTTTGATAATATTCCACAAAAAATATCCACTTTATTTAAAATGCATATTTGTTTTTTCCCAAAAAAATAACTTTCTGGGGCGTCAATTCCACTAAAACGAATTTTTTTATTATTTATTTTAACTGTATCACCGTCTGTTATAACTGGATTCCCTGATATTATTTTATAATTACTATTTAATGAAAATGAACTATTTGTATTTATTAGAATGAAAAAAAAACTAACTAAAATCAGTTTTAGCTTTTTCATTTAGCTCGTCCATCTTTTTTCTCAATTCCTCATCTGATATGTTTTTTTCTTTTAGATCTTCTTTGATCTTTCTAAAGACGTCTTCATCTCCTGCTTCAGCAAAATCTGCCTTTATTACTGATTGAATATATTCTTTTTCTTGATCTGAATTGTAACCAAGTATTTCGGATGCCCATTCCCCTAAATATTTATTCCTTCTAGCGCTAACTTTAAATTGAAGCTCTTGATCATGAGCAAATTTCTTTTCAAAACTTTTTTTTCTATCCTCAAATGAACTCATTATAATAAAATAAAAAGATTTAGCTTTATGTCAATCTAATTTAATTTATATTTATGTTAAATTTATGAATTATTTAATTCTCGTGAGACATGGACAAAGTGAATGGAACCTAGAAAATCGTTTCACAGGCTGGGTAGACGTTGATTTAGCTGCCAAAGGTAAGCTTGAAGCTTGCAAAGCAGGAGAATTAATTAAGAAATTAGGTATTGAATTATCTTATTTTTATACATCTTTACAATCAAGATCGATTGAGACTCTTAATTTGATATTAAATACTATGAGAATAAAAAATCAGGAAATTGTAAATGCATGGGAATTAAATGAGAGACATTACGGATCTTTAACAGGTCTAAATAAAGATGAAATGAAAAAGCTTTATGGTGAAGAAAAAATTCATATTTTTAGAAGATCATGGGATAATCCACCAGAAGCACTTAAAAAAACAAGTCCATATCATCCATTGAATATCGATATATACAAAAATGTTCCAAGAGATAAGATCCCTGATACTGAATCATTGAAAAATACCTACGAAAGAGTGATACCATTTTATAAAAGAAATATAGAGCCAAAATTAGATAAAAATATAATTGTTTCAGCTCATGGAAATTCAATAAGATCATTGTGTAAATACCTATTTGATTTAGATAACAAAAAAATTTCAAGTCTAGAAATACCAACAGGTAATCCTTTATTAATAGAAATTGAAGAAAGAAAAATTAAAAATGCTAGTTATTTAGATAAAGACAGAGCAAAAGACCTTTTAGTTTTCTAAATAAATAATTTTTCATATATTTCATAATCAGTTAAGTGCTTAAATTCTCCTTTATGTTCATAACCATAAAGTTTACTTTCTCTTAAAAGAGTATCCCATATTTCAGATACAGGAAAATAATTTAGTTGCTTATGAGAAATTATATCTTTGTTGAATATTTGACATCCTGTATATTTAAAATTATTAACTTTTTCCTTAAATAAAATATTATTTTTAATTTCGAAATCTCCATTAAATCTTCTATCAAAACACGATGAATTATTTACAACCAATAAAATATTTTTAATTTTTTTTTCGAAATAGATATTTTCCATATCAATAACTGAGCTTATGAAACTATCATCCCAAATTGTATCTGGATTAATAACTAATACATCCTCTTCATCAGATTTATTAATAAGGCTTAAAATTCCACCGCCTGTGCCTAAAATTGTTTCACCATCATCAACAATTTCAATATTTAATGGAAAATTTTTATTTTCAATAAAACTAATTATTTTTTCTTTTAAATAAAATACATTAATTTTAATTTTGTTTATTTTTAGTTTTATTAAAAATTTAATAGTATTCTCTAATAAGGTTTCATCTTTATAATTAATTAAAGGCTTGGGTAATGAGTCTGTTATTGGTTGTACCCTCTTACCAAACCCAGCACAAAGAATTAAAGCAGTTTTAACTTTCATATCAATTTTCTTTTTTTTTTATCAAAGTTTTTGACTAAAAGGTAATTTAAGTCTTTGAATATTGGGTTTTTGCTTGTCCTAAGTTCAATTAGTTTCCAAGCATAAGGTATAAGTTTTAGATACTTATTTTTATTATCTCTCATGGATAAACGAGTAAATATACCAATTATTTTAAAATTTCTAAGCACAGATAAAATATCAAAATCATTCTTGAATTTTTTATGATCTAAATTTTTATTTTTTTTTAAGAATTCGTGAAAAATAAAATCCTTGATTTTTATATTTGTTTTAAGCCTTACATCATCAATTAAAGAAGCTAAATCATATGCAATATTACCATATACGGCATCCTGACTATCAATCAGTCCTAGGCCTCTTTTAGTTATCATTATATTAGATACGTGAAAATCCCTGTGTACAAAAACTTTCCTTTTGTATGAAATATTTCTTAATAATTTTTTAAATATTTTTTTTAACTCTTTTTCTAAAGATTGTTTTTTTTTACCTTTAAAATATTTTTGCAAATACCATTTTATAAATAAGTTAGATTCATCTAATAACATTTTTGAGGTATAATTTGGAACTTTGAAGTTTGTTTTCAAAAATGTTTTTTGATTTTTAATTTTTATTTTTTTTATTTTTAACAATAAGTCTAAAATGTTTTTATAATAATTTTTTTTATTAGCTGTTTTTTTTTTAAATTTTTTAAAAACAGTTGTATCTCCGAAATCCTCTATTTCTATATAATTTTCTTTATAATGTTGAGATATTAAAGATGGAGCTATCACTTTTTTTTTAATTAATATTTTATTAATAGCATCGTAATCTAATAAATTACTTTTTTTATTTTTAATACAATAAACAATAATACTATTTTTACTTCTATAGAAATTTCTGAATGATGCGTCTCCTGATAATTTCTTTAATTTATTTAAATTCATTTAAAAATTTTTTATTTCCAGAAATAATTGAAAGATAACGCTCGCTATAATTTTTTTTATATTCAAATATTAAATTTATACTATTTTTTATTTTTATTTTTTTTATTATTTCTGGCCATTCAACAAACGTAATTTGATCTTTTAGATTTTCTTGAATGCCCAAATTGTTTAATTCTTTTTTATTTTTAATTCTGTAAAGATCGTAGTGTTTAATTAATATTTTTTTAATTTGATATTCATTAATTACTGTAAATGTCGGACTTGTTACCTCAGATATTTTTTGTTTATTTACTTTTTGAAGAAAATTTATTACGTATTTTATAAAAGTTGTTTTTCCAACACCTAAATTCCCACTCAATAGTATAAAATCACCTTGCTTTATTAATTTTGAGAATTTTTCTGCTACAGATTTAGTGTTATTTTCCTCAGAAATATTAATTTTGCCACCCTTAGTAGCGGTAAGCATCTGGCTTATATGGTCCTTCAGTTTTAACACTGATATAATCAGCTTGGTCCTTAGATAAAGGTGTTAATTTAGCTCCAACTTTTTCTAAATGTAATCTAGCTACTTTTTCATCTAAATGTTTAGGAAGTACATAAACTTTATTCTGGTAATTATCTGAGTTATTCCATAACTCTATTTGAGCTGTAACTTGGTTTGTAAATGAAGCACTCATTACAAAACTAGGGTGTCCTGTTGCACAACCTAAATTAACAAGTCTCCCTTCAGCTAATAATATAAGTCTCTTATTATCTGGAAAAGTAATTTCATGAACTTGTGGTTTTATTTCATCCCATTTATAATTTTTTAATGCATCAACTTGTATCTCATTATCAAAGTGTCCAATATTACAAAGGATTGATCTATCTTTCATTGCTCTCATATGATCTGCAGTAACAATATCCTTGTTACCTGTTGCTGTAACAACAATGTCAGCTTGGCCAATCATCTCATCCATTAATACAACCTCATAACCCTCCATTGCAGCCTGAAGTGCACAAATAGGATCTGTTTCTGTTACCATTACTCTTGCACCGCTTTGTCTTAATGAAGCTGCACTTCCTTTTCCTACATCACCAAATCCTGCAACAATAGCAACTTTTCCAGACATCATTACATCTGTTGCTCTTTTAATTCCGTCAACTAAACTTTCTCTGCACCCATATAGATTATCAAATTTTGATTTTGTAACTGAGTCATTTACATTTATTGCAGGGACTAAAAGGGTTCCTTGTTCTTCCATTTTTTTAAGAGCTAATACCCCTGTAGTTGTTTCTTCACTCAATCCTTTTATATCTTTCATTAAATCTTTGTAATCTTTATGCATAAGTGCAGTAAGATCTCCACCATCATCTAAAATCATATTTGGCTTCCAGTCTTTTTTACCTTCGATAGTTTGTCTTACACACCACCAATACTCATCCTCGGTTTCACCTTTCCATGCAAATACTGGGATTCCAGCTTTTGCGATTGCAGCTGCTGCATGATCTTGAGTGGAAAAAATATTACATGAAGACCATCTTACTTCAGCTCCTAAATCAACTAAAGTTTCGATTAAAACTGCTGTTTGAATTGTCATATGTAGACAACCTAAAATTCTTGCGCCTTTTAAAGGATTTTTTCCTTTATATTCTTTTCTTAATGCCATTAAACCTGGCATTTCTGTTTCTGCTAATGAAATTTCTTTTCTCCCAAATTCTGCTTCGTTAATATCTTTAACTTTATAATCTGTCATAAGCTTCGGCTTGTAACAACTTTATTTATAATAATCAACTTTTCATTGGGTCGCCGGGAAAATAATTTCAACCTTTGCACCTCTCTCTTTATTATTTTCAGCTTTAATTTGTCCATTATGCAATTCAACCAAGTTTTTCACTATATTTAGGCCTAATCCTGAATGTTCTCCAAAATTTTCAGGTCTATTGCTGTAAAATCTATTAAAAATTTTATTGGTATCCTTCTCACTAAAACCAATCCCCTCGTCAATAACAACAATTCTTGGTTTACCTTCTTTGTCTTTACTAACTTCAACTATAATTTCTTGATTCTCATCGCTAAAAGAAATTGAATTTTCAAGTAAATTTGCAATAATTTGTTCTATCCTATTGTTGATACCAAGTATAAAATAATTCTCAGATCCATTAGACTTTAATCTTATTTTTATATTTCTCTTTGTATTATAAATATTGTTAAAATCATCAACCACAGACTTTGCAATATCTTTTATATCAATTTTTTGCATTGTTTCTGTGGAAATTACTGCCTCATCTTTCAACATTTGAGAATAATCAGTAATTAATCTTTCTATTCTCTCAACATCATGAGAGACAATATTAATTAATTTTTCTCTTTTAGTTTTATCTTCTGTTTCTGAAATTATCTCAGATGCACTTTTCAATGAAGCAAGAGGATTCCTAATTTCATGAAGTAGGTCTGTTGAATAATTTTCAGCAGTTGTAATTCTTTTATTTAATTCACTAGTCATTTCATCAAGTGATTTTGATAATATACCTAATTCATCATTTCTTGTCTTAACCCTTTCTATATCTGTTTTTTCGTTACTTTTGTCTTTTATGATTTTTGTATAAGTAACTAAGTTTTTAATAGGTTTTAAAAAATATCTATTTAAAACATATGAAAAAATAATGATAACTAAAAGTACCGCAAGAGCTGTTCTAATAATAAAGTTCTCTCTCTCCTCAATTTGTGCAATTATATTATCAGCATTTTCAGATATAAGAATAAAACCCTTGTTATTTAAATTATTAATAATCTTAATACTAAAAATAAAAAACTGTCCTTGGATTTGTTTAAAATTTGTTAAAGATTTTTCAGATCCAGATAAATAATACTCATAAAGATCTTCATCAAAAATTGTTTCATTTTTATTTTCTTGATTATTAAAATTTTTCTCGTTTGGCTCTTCAGTTAATTCTTCAATTAATAACGTTGAGGATGGAATAGATCTTGTATCGCCAATCCAATTTAATTTATCATCAAAAAATATTACCCTATCTAATTTTTCAAAGTATGGAAATCGAGATTTTTTGGAAAACAAAAATTCGCTTATTCCATACTCATTTAATTTAATATTTGATTTTTCAAGATTTAATATTGTTTGAGTTATTATATTTGTATGATTTATTTGTTTTTCATTAATCAAATTTTTTTTTATAGCACCTAAATAAAAGAATGTGATTATTATTATGAATATGAAAACTACTAGATTAATAAATAAGAATTTCTGTAATATAGAGAGATTTTTTAGTATTTTTCCCATAATTATTATTTAACATTCCATCTATATCCACTTCCATATCTTGTTTCAATTGCTGAAAAATCAGTATCAACCTTTTTAAATTTTTTTCTTATTCTTTTAACATGACTATCAATAGTCCTATCTTCTATATCTGTGTCCTCCCGATAAGCTACATCCATGAGTAAGGCTCTCTCTTTAATCATTCCTGGTCTTTTTGCTAGCTCCTCAACAATTTTAAATTCTGTTGTAGTTAGTTTATCAGGCAATTGTTTGCCATCCCACTCACATTCGAGTTGGGAAGGATCTAATTTTAACTTACCATGAGAGATTACATTTTTATTTTCTTCTATATTAATGTCCTTATCTTTTTTTCTTAATTGTACTTTAATTCTCTCAACTAAAACTTTTGTTGAAAATCCTCCAGTTTTACCAACAAAGTCATCTGCACCGAGTTTTAAACCACTAACCTCATCAGTTACTTCATCTTTAGAAGTTAAAAAAATAACTGGCATAGAAGTTTTTTTTCTAAGTTTTCTTAGAAGTTCTTCACCATCCATTCTTGGCATTTTAATATCAATCACAGCAAGATCAGGTGGTGTTCTTGATAATCCAACAAGAGCATTTTCACCGTCAATATAAGTTTGAACTTTAAAACCCTCCTTTTCTAAAGCCATCTGGACAGATGTTAACAGATTTCTATCATCATCAACTAACGCAATTGTTTGTGACATAAATTAAATTAAAAATACTAAATTGTTCAGATTAGGGCAATTGTTTGTTTTCAATGAAGTTCGCCCCAATTTTCTCCAATATTCACATCGACCAAAAGAGGTATTGAAAATGAGTGAAGTTCACTATCTTTCACACTCAACATTAAATCCTTAATTAATTTTGTACTTTTTTTCGTTTCTTTTGAGATTTCTTCAAAAATTAATTCATCATGAATTTGTAACAACATTTTTAGACTATTATTTTTATTATTAGAGATTTCTTTATTTATCCTGATCATTGCTAATCTCATTATTTCTGATGCTGACCCCTGAATTGGAGCATTTATCGCTGCCCTCTCTTGAAAATTTCTTACATTAAAATTCTTGTCGTTAATTCCAGTGAGATGAGTTTTTCTTCCAAATATATTACTTACATAACCACTTTTTCTACAAAAATTCACAGTAGTTTTCATATAATCTTTAATTTCTGGAAATTTTTTAAAATAAGAATTTAAAAATTCTTCTGCTTCATTGTTAGAAACATTGATTTGTTTCGCTAAACCATACTGTGAAATACCATAAATTATTCCAAAGTTGATTGCTTTTGCTTTTCTTCTTGTTTCTGAGTCAATTTTATTAATTTCTTTTCCAAAAACCTGACTAGCTGTCAAAGTATGAATATCCTCATTATTTAAAAAAGCCTTTTTTAACTGTTTTACATCTGCTAGATCAGCCAAGATTCTCATCTCAACTTGATTGTAGTCTGCAGAAATCAATTTGTGATTTTTTTCAGAAACAAAAGCTTTTCTTATATCCTTACCATCATCTGTTTTTATTGGAATATTTTGTAAATTTGGATCACTAGATGCAAGTCTACCTGTTGTAGTAGCTGCTAACAAAAAAGATGTATGTACTCTTTTAGTATTTTGATTTATATGCTCTGGTAATGCGTCTGAGTAAGTATTTTTAAGTTTACTAATTTGCCTCCATTCCAAGATAAGTTTTGGAAATTCATAACCTTTAAAAGCTAGGTCCTCTAAAACTGAAGCACTAGTTGCAAAACTTCCCTTCTTTGTTTTTTTTAAAGCTGCTATTTTTAAATCATTATACATTATCTCACCAAGTTGCTTGGTTGATGCTATATTAAATGTTTTCTTTGAAATTTTAAAAATAGATTTTTCTAATTTTTCGATTTTCGTTGAAAATTTTGAAGACAGTTTGTTGAGCGAAGATTTATCAAGTTTAATACCTTTTATCTCCATCTCTGCTAGTATTTTAATTAATGGTTTTTCAAATAACTCATAAATATTCAATAATTTTTCTGCTTTTAATGATTTTAAAAAAATTTTGTACAATCTAAATGTAATATCTGCATCTTCAGCCGCATAATCTTTAGCTTCAGATACATTAACTTCAGAAAAATTAAGTTGTTTTTTCCCTGTCCCAACTAAATCTTTAAATTTAATAGTTTCATGACCTAGATGGATCTCTGAAAGCGTATCCATATTATGCCTATTTTTGCCAGCATCTAGTGTGTAAGACATAAGCATAGTATCTTCCATAGAATTTAGAGTTATTCCACGGTTATAAAAAACAATAAAATCAAATTTAATATTTTGTCCTATTTTTTTAATACTCTCATCCTCTAAATAATTCTTAAGAATGCTTAAGACTTTTTTTTCGTTAAGATTATTTCCACTAATGTGATTTAATGGAATATAACACGCATTTCCAATTCTGTTAGAAATTGATATACCTACTAAGTTTGCTGTGTGAGGGTCTAATGAGGTTGTTTCAGTATCTATTGCAAATTCACCTATTTCCTCCGACTGTTTCATCCAATCTTCAATTTCTTTCTCATTTTTAATTAATTGATAATTTTTTTTCTTAATTTCTGTTATTTTTTCTGAATTTTCATTAATATTTTTAGTTCCAGGATTATTTGTACCTCCATACTTTGAGATGGCAGAACTCAACAGCCTATTAAATTCCATTTCTCTAAGAAAAGTATAAAGCTTGTCATGATCAACACTTTTCAATATGAACTCTTCAATTTTATTTTTTACAGGCACATCTTTTTTTAATGTAACTAGTTTTTTACTTATAATTGCATCGTCCTTGTTATTTATTAAAGTTTCTCTTCTTTTATTTTGTTTTATATTTGATGCATTTCTTAATAAATTTTCTAAAGTCCCATATTGATTTATCAATTCGGCCGCAGTTTTAACTCCTATGCCAGGTACACCTGGCACGTTATCTGTGCTATCACCAGCTAAGGATTGGACATCTATTACTTTTTCAGGACTGACTCCAAATTTATTATATACATCTTCTTGATTTATAAATTTATTCTTCATTGGATCATAAATTCTTACTCCTTTTTTATAAAGCTGCATTAAATCTTTGTCGGAAGAAACAATTGTTACTTTTGCACCTAAGTCTAAAATTTTCTCTACATAAGTTGCAATTAAATCATCTGCCTCATAATTGATTAACTCAATTGAAGGTAAATTAAATGCTCTTACAGATTTCCTGATATATTCAAATTGAGGAATTAGATCGTCAGGTGCATCAGTTCTATTTCCTTTATACTCTGAATATATTTCATTTCTAAAATTTTTTCTTGCTGAATCAAATATTACAGCAAAGTGAGTCGGTTTTTCTAAATTATCATTTGATTTAGAATCCTCTAATAATTTAAAAAGCATATTACAAAAACCGCTAACAGCACCTACTGGTAATCCATCACTTTTTCTAGTTAAAGGAGGAAGGGCATAATATGCTCTAAAAATGTATCCCGAACCATCTATTAAGTAAAAATGGTCACTTTTTTTAATTTTCTCCATAATGTAATGATATCTTAATTTTTATAAATGTAATAAATGTATGCCCTCATATGAATAAAAAAAACGTATTAACTGTTAAAAACTTGAATAAAGTTTATTCAAAAAACGGTTCTAAACAAACTCATGCGCTTAATAATTTAAACTTAGAAGTGAAAGAAGGTGAAATTTTTGGACTATTAGGACCAAATGGTGCCGGAAAGAGTACATTTATAAACATATTAGGTGGATCAGTTGTAAAAACTGGTGGTGAAGTAAATGTTTGGGGGTTTAACTTAGATAAAAATCCTAGACAAGTTAGAGCCTCTATTGGCATTGTTCCGCAAGAGGTAAACTTTGATCCATTTTTTAGTCCTAGAAAACTCCTAGAGCTTCAAGCAGGACTATATGGAATCAAAGAAAAAGATAGAATTACAAATACTATACTGAAGTTGGTATCATTAGAAGATCAAGCTGACAGTTATGCTAGAGCCCTATCTGGTGGTATGAAGAGAAGATTACTTGTAGCAAAAGCGATGGTGCATCAACCTCCAATTATAATTTTAGACGAGCCCACCGCAGGAGTTGATGTGGAGCTTAGAAATACATTATGGGAAAATGTGAAATCTTTGAACAAACAAGGGGTAACAACAATACTAACAACCCATTACCTTGAGGAAGCAGAAAAAATGTGTGATAGGATTGGTATTCTAAATGGAGGAAAATTAGTTGCTTTAGATACAACTAAAAATCTCTTAAAAAGAATTCAAACAAAAATTGTGTATGTCAGCACAGATAAAAAAGCCGATATTCAAGATAATACTTTTGATTCTTTAAAAGTTATATCAAATAACGAAAACAAGTTAGTTTTATCATATGAGAAGAGTAAACTAAGCATAGACTCAATAATTTCAGAGATAAAAAAACAAGATATAAAAATACAAGATATTTCAACTGATGACGGAGATCTTGAAGATGTATTTTTAAGACTTACAAAAAATTAAATTATCTTGGAGATCTTTTAGAAAGTATTCTCTGAAGAGTTCTTCTATGCATTTTTAGTCTTCTTGCAGTTTCAGAGACATTTCTGTTACATAACTCAAAAACTCTATGTATGTGCTCCCATTTTACTCTATCGGCTGACATTGGATTTTCAGGTGGGGCTGGTTTTTGATTTGGATCAGCTAAAAGTGCTTTTTCAACATCATCTGCGTCTGCAGGCTTTGCAATATAATCAATTGCTCCCTCTTTTATCGCAGCAACTGCTGTTGGAATATTACCATATCCCGTTAACATAATGATTCTGCTCTTAATGTTACCCTTTTGAATTTCTTTAACTACCTCTAATCCATTACCATCATTTAATCTAAGATCCACAACAGCAAATGCTGGACTTTGTGATTTTACGGTCTCAATACCAATTTTTACACTCTCAGCTTGTGTAACTGTAAAACCTTTTTTTTCCATAGCTCTAGCCAATCTTTGTCTAAATGGATTGTCATCGTCTACTATTAAAAGCGATTTATCATCAAAATCACTTAATTTTTGGAGTGGTGGTTGGTTAATCATAGCTCTTATATGGAAGTAAATTTTAATATTTCAATAGCATTATTTACTTTACATTATTAATTATTTCCCATAAATGCTGCATTTATGAAACTTGCATACGAGATATGCAGGTTTTTTTTGTAAATTTTTTTTAGAGGTGCAGTTATGCAAAAATTTAAGTCAGTTGAAGAATTAGTTAATCAACTGAGACCAACAGGACCTGTTTATTGTATTAGAAAAGTGTCAATCAAATTGGCTTCTAAGTACTTTCAAAAAAATTTCCCTGGAAAAATACTTTATGCGTTAAAAACCAACCCTCATCCAGTAGTTCTTAAAACTATTTTTGAAAGCGGGATTAATCGTTTTGATGTGGCATCTATCAAAGAAATAGAGGCTATTAGAAAAATAAGTCCAAATGCAAATTGTTCTTATATGCATACAGTTAAAAGTAGAGAAAGCATTGAGGAGGCATATTTCAAATATAATGTTAAGGCCTTTTCTTTGGATACTAAAGATGAATTAATAAAAATTTTAGAAAGTACAAATTACGCTAAAGACTTAGAGTTATTTGTTAGAGTGTCTGTATCTAATGAACATGCAGAAATTGATTTATCAAAAAAATTTGGCGCAATTAATACTGAAGCAACTGGATTACTTAGATTAACAAAACAATATTCTAAAAAAATTGGACTTAGTTTTCATGTTGGTTCACAATGTATGCACCCAATATCTTATTCAAAAGGAATATTTGAAATAGGTAATATAATTAAAAAAACTAAAATTATTCCAGATGTAATTAACGTTGGAGGAGGCTTTCCAACTATTTACCCTGATCTTATTCCTCAGTCTTTAGAAAGTTATTTTGATGAAATTAAAAAAGGTTTAAATAATTTAAAATTAGATAAGCTTCCAGAAATTATATGCGAACCTGGAAGAGCGATTGTTGCAGAAAGTGGCTCTACAATTGTAAGAGTTGATTTAAGAAAAAAACAGAAACTTTATATAAACGATGGTACGTATGGAACTTTGTTTGATGCAGGTGTTCCTAACATAGTTTACCCATCTAAAATGATAACTGATGGAAGAATAATCTCCAAGAAATTAACATCATTTGATTTCTATGGTCCAACATGTGATAGTATGGATTATATGAAAGGTCCTTTTATTTTACCCAATAACATTAAAGAAAAAGACTATATTGAATTAGGACAGCTTGGTGCGTATGGATTAACTTTTAGAACTAATTTTAATGGATTTTACTCAGATGATATTTACGAAGTTGAGGATAATCCAATCATGACGATGTATGACAAAGAAGCAAATAAAAAGTTTCTTGTTGCTTAATGTCAGATAATAAAAACCAATCAAGTAATAGAAAAAGTGATTTACTTAGTAAAGAAGTAGAGCATATTGATATAACTTCTTTTGACGCTAGAAAAATCATCTCTTCAATGGCAAAAATGTCTTTCGTTTCAAGAGAGACTGCAAATGCAGCAAACATTTATAATGAAATGATAAAAGATAAAGATTGCACAATCTTTTTAACACTTGCAGGATCGACTTCTGCTGCTGGATGTATGCATATTTATAGAGATTTAGTTAAATATAATATGGTTGATGCAATAGTAGCTACTGGGGCTTCAATTATTGATATGGATTTCTTTGAGGCACTTGGTTTTAAGCATTATCAGGGATCACAGTATCAAGATGATACAGAGTTAAGAAATAACTACGTTGATAGAATATATGATACTTACATTGATGAGGAAGAGCTTCAGATGTGCGATAAAACCATCGGGGAAATTGCAGATCGATTGGAGCCTAAAAGTTATACATCAAGAGAATTTATAAAAGAGATTGGTAAATATCTTAAAACTAATGCAAAAAAGAAAGGCTCATTAATAGAGGTTGCCTATGACAACAATGTTCCAATTTTCTGTCCAGCATTTACTGATTCAAGTGCTGGATTTGGACTTGTAATGCACCAAGAAAGAAACCCAAAAAATCATATTACAATTGATTCAATAAGAGAGTTTAGAGAATTAACTGAAATTAAAATTAAATCCAAAGGTTCAGGGCTTTTTATGATTGGAGGAGGTGTACCAAAAAATTTTATTCAAGACACTGTCATATGTGCTGAACTTTTAGGTAAAAATGTAGATATGCATAAATATGCTATTCAAATAACAGTTGCTGATTCTAGAGATGGAGCATGCAGTAGCTCAACATTAAAAGAGGCAAGCTCATGGGGTAAAGTAGACATAGCCAAAGAGCAAATGGTTTTTGCAGAGGCTACAAGTGTATTACCCTTAATAGCAAGTGACGCCTATCATAAAGGTGAATGGAAAAATAGAGAGAGAAAAAATTTTTCCAAGATATTTTGATTAATGATCAAAAAAATCAAAATTGGTTTAATACAAAGTAAATCTTTAGGCACAATTCAATCTAATATTAATTTAGCTATAAAAAATATTAAAAAAGCTGCAAAAAAAAAGGCAAAGATAATATGTCTTCCAGAGCTGTTTTTGTCTAATTATTTTTGCCAAACAGAAAGTCATTCAAACTTTAAATTGGCAGAAAAAATTCCAGGAACAACCTCTAGAATATTTTGTGATTTAGCAAAGGAGCTTGGTGTTGTATTAAATATAACGATGTTTGAAAAAAAAACTTCTGGGTTTTATCATAACACTAGCATTATTATTAATGAAAATGGAAACATTTTGTCTAAATATCGTAAGATGCATATACCTGATGACCCAGGCTATTATGAAAAATTTTATTTCAGTCCTGGGGATCTTGGATTTAAAAGTGTTAAGACAAAATTTGGAAAGATAGGCCCTCTTATATGTTGGGATCAATGGTTCCCAGAAGCGGCTAGGTTAACAGCTTTAAAAGGAGCTCAAATTATTTTTTATCCTACTGCTATTGGATGGCATCCAAAAGAAAAAAGAAAGTTTGGAAAATCTCAATTAGATTCTTGGATCACAATGCAAAAATCTCATGCTATTGCTAATGGAACTTATGTGGCTGCTATAAATAGAGTTGGGATAGAAACAAAAGGTATGAAAAAAATTGAATTTTGGGGTAATTCAATGGTGATAGATCCGAGCGGGAAAGTAATTGCAAAAGCAGGAAATAAAAAAGAGGATATATTAGTTTGTGAAATAGATTATCAAAAAATAGATACTGCTAGACAGCACTGGCCTTTTTTAAGAGACAGAAGAACTGAATTTTACAAAGATATTCTCAAAAATCCTGAAGATGAATAAAAAAATAAATGAATTTAGAATGCCAGCAGAATGGGAGCCTCAAAAATCAGTTTGGATGGCTTGGCCTCATAATAAAAACGACTGGCCTGGATTATTTGAAAAGATTCCAAATGTAGTTGGAAAAATAATCAAATATTTAACAAAACATCAAAGAATAGATTTATTAGTCAATAATAATAAAAGTATTGATACCACAAAAAAATATTTAAAAAAAATAGGTTGTAATATATCTAACATTAAATTTCATAAACTTAATACAGACAGACTTTGGTTAAGAGACTCTGGACCAATATTTTTGGTTAACAAAAAAAAAAGAAAAAAGATTATGCTTGATTTTAAATTTAATGCCTGGTCAAAATATAAAAATTTCAGAAAAGATAACAAAATCAATAACCATATTAGTACTTACTTAAATATTGAGAGTATTTTACCAAAAAAAGTGAATACGAAGAAATTTAAAAGAGTAGTAATGGAAGGAGGTGCATTTGATAATAATGGATCGGGCTCCATATTGCTAACAAGAGAGTGCTTATTAAGTAGTAAACAAGAGAGAAATAAAGGCTTCAAAAAAATAGACTACGAAAATCTGTTTTCAAAATATTTGAATGCGAAAAATTTTATTTGGCTTAATAAGGGAATTGTTGGAGATGACACGCATGGTCATATCGATGATATTGCAAGATTTGTTTCAAAAAGTACAATTATGATTGCTGAAGAAAAGAATAGATCAGATAAAAATTACAAGTCTCTTAGAGAAAATTTAAAAATATTAAGTAAAAGTTCTGATGAAAACGGAAAAAAATTTAAAATTATAAAGATCCCTATGCCAAGCCCAGTTATAATTGACAAAACTCGTGTTCCAGCGAGTTACTTAAATTTTTTCATAAGCAATAAAATAGTCTTGGTTCCAGTATTTAATGTAAAAGAGGACAAAAAAGTTATAAAAATTTTTAGAAAATTTTTTATAAACAGAAAAGTTATTGGAATTGATTGTAGTGATTTAATTTGGGGCTTTGGAGCCATTCATTGCATGACACAACAAGAGCCAAAAATTTGAACTAAGCAGCTTTTAAAGTGCCTAATAATAATCTAAAAGGTATCAACATTACTAAAGCTACAAAAATCTTTACTGCTAAATCTCCTAAAGAAAGTGTCACCCAAGGTATTCCTGTTCCATAAAATGAAATTGAAAAGAATAAAAATGTATCAACGGTAGAACCAACTAATGAAGAAACAAGTGGTGCAATAAACCATTTTTTTTGTCTTAATTGATCAAATATTTGTACATCCAGTAATTGAGCGATAATGAATGCTGTCCCTGAACCAATTGCTATTCTTACTGAAATTAAATCTGCAAAATTTGTTGAGAAAATTAGTGTAAACAAAATACCTATTGTAAATCCTATATATACAATTTTTCTAGCAACTGATTTACCAAAAGATCTATTCGCTAGATCAGTTATTAAAAAAGCTACTGGATAACTGAATGCTCCGTATGTAAGAATTTCTTGAAGACCATAATATTGAATTGGAAATTGAACTAAATAATTGGATGCTAAGACAACCAATCCCATCAAAAATGAGAGTGTTAGGAATACTCGATTCATTAAGCTGATTTACTAACTAAGGATTTTTTTAATTTTTTTAGTCTTAATGATAAATCTCTAGACTTAGCTGATATTAGAAATTGGTCAAAACTGCCTTTTTTATCTACTGATCTAACACCAGCATTTGAGACGGTTAATCTTAAACTTCTCTTAAGCAGATCACTTTTAAACTTAACTTTTTTAAGATTTGGAAGAAATCTTCTTTTAGTCTTATTGTTAGCATGACTAACGTTATGACCCTTGAGTGGGATTTTTCCGGTAAGTTCGCATTTTTTAGACATAAATTACCAGCTTGTATAGGATCTGAATCTTATCGCGTCAAGATTAATTTTTAGTTCCAATAGCCTCTGAAACATTTTTAAACCCTTTATTTTTTAATAAATCAATTAATTCTTTACTTATTTTTAAAGCTATACGAGGACCCCTATAAACCATTCCAGTATATAATTGAACGAGTGTTGCACCAGAAGTTATTTTTTCAAAAGCATCTTGTCCATTACTAACACCACCCACTCCTATTATCTTTGTTTTATCTTTTAGAATTTTGTAAAATTTAGAAATTGCCTCGTTTGAAATCTTTTCAATTGGTTTACCTGACAGTCCACCCTTTTCTAATTTATTTATATTTTTTAAATTCTCTCTATTTTTGTCTGTGGTATTGGAAACAATAATGATTCCTATTTCTTGTTCCATAATGATCTTGGAAACTCCATTAATTTGATCATCATTAAGATCAGGTGAGACTTTTATTGCTAGTGGAATGTTTGAATTTAAATCTTTTTTTTCATTTTTTAGTTTACCAATCAGAGAATTTAGTTCATTCTGGTTATGAAAGTCTCTTAAATTTTCTGTATTTGGTGAGGAGATATTTATTGTTATATAATCAGCTAACTTATAAAATTTACGAAAACAAATTAAATAATCATCGATTCTATTCGTTGAGTCTTTGTTTGGTCCGATATTTATTCCTAAAAAACCTTTTTTATTATTTTCCTTAATTCTCTTACTAATTTGTTCTGAACCAGAATTATTAAAACCTAATCTATTTATAAGAGCTTCATCTTCTTCAAGTCTAAAAACTCTTGGTTTAGGGTTACCAAATTGAGGCTTTGGAGTGATTGTCCCTACTTCAACAAAACCAAATCCAAGATTAAAGAGAGGATTATATACTTCAGCATTTTTATCAAACCCAGCAGCAACACCAATTGGTGAAGATAATTTTTTTCCACAAAAAGTTGTTTCTAAAATATAATTATCTTTGGGTTTTGAGTAAGGAATATTATTCAACTTTAGTGCTTTTATTGCTAGTGAATGAGCTACTTCAGGGCTAAATTTAAAAATTAGTGGTCTTAAAATATTAAACATTTTCTAATTTACTTTTTATTAATTCTTTAGTTTCTTGAACCCCAAAAAAGCTTATAAAAAAACCAAATCGTGGTCCATTTTCTACGCCAAAAACTACCTCATATATTAACTTAAACCAATCACGCAAATTTTCTTTATAGCCATTCTCTTTGCCGACTGTATAAATTGTAGTCTGAATATCCTCTGGTTTCATTGTATCATTGCAATTATCTAAAGAGTTTACTAAAGCTTTTAAAGCAATTTTTTCGCTTTCATTTGGTTTTTTGTAAATCTTTTTAGATTTTATAGCGTCATTAAAATATTTAATTGCGTAAGATATTAATTTGTTAAAGATTGGATGCATGTCTTCATTTATATCTTTCTTATATTTCTTAACAAACTTCCAAAGTAATTCTTTATTTTCAGCATTGCTGGTCTCAACTAAATTTAATAACATTGAGAATGACATAATTGAATTTTCCTCTGGTATCTCTGAATTATGAACATGCCAAACAGGGTTCATTAGTTTTTGAAGTTCATTTTGGGTTTTACCTTTTTCAATAAAATCAAGATATTCATCTACAGCCTTTGGTACTACTTCTCTATAAAGTTTTTTTGCTCTTTTTGGATTCTGGTACATATACAGGGAAAGACTTTCAGGTGATGCATACTCTAACCATTGATCGATGGTAATACCATTTCCTTTTGACTTAGATATTTTTTCACCTTTTTCGTCTAAAAATAACTCATAAGCAAACCCAGATGGATTTGACTTTCCTAACAACTTTATGATTTTTGTTGATAAAATTGCACTCTCAATCAAATCCTTACCATACATTTCAAAATCAACATCAAGAGCATACCATCTCATAGCCCAATCTACTTTCCATTGTAATTTGCAATTACCGTCTAAAATACTTTGTTCTAATTTTTTTCCATTATTATCAAAAATTATGTTTGAACTTTTAGTATCTATTTCTGAAACTGGTATCTCTAATACAACTCCTGTATCTGGACATATTGGTAAGAATGGAGAATATGTTTTTTGTCTTTCTTTACCAAGAGTAGGTAGAATGATATTCATTATTCCCTCGTAATTTTCTAAAATTAATTTTAATGTGTCATTAAAAAAACCAGATTTATATAAAACTGTTGAACTTTTAAAATTATATTTAAAATTAAATTTATTTAAAAAGTTTTTTAACATTTCATTGTTGTGCTCTCCAAAACTATTAAATTTTCCAAAAGGATCTGGAACTTTGGTTAAAGGTTTATGAAGATTTTGTTCTAGTTTTTCAGAATTAGGAATATTTTCTGGTATTTTTCTTAATCCATCCATATCGTCGGAAAATGTGATTATTTCTTTAGGGAGATCTGTTAAATGATTTAGAGCATTAACAATCATCGAAGTTCTTGCCACTTCACCGAATGTACCAATATGGGGTAAACCACTAGGGCCATATCCTGTTTGTAGGATAATTTTCCCTTTGTTTTCAATATTTTTTTTTCTCTCTCTTAGAAGCTTTTTTGCTTCAACAAAGGGCCAAGCGTTTGTTTTATCTATGTTGGTTTTATCGATCACTTTTAATCAAATAGCCTATAAAATAACGTTTTAAATAATTCTTATAGAGTTGAAATTTATTTACCATAAAATAATGTCCAATCAAAATGTCCAATTATAAAACAGTTTTTTTCACCCTTGGAGTTTTGCAAATTATTTTGGGTTTATCGATGATTGCGCCAATTTTAGCGCAGTTTTTTTATGATGAACTCGGCTCTGGTTTTATAAGTTCTGGAATCGTAACGATTATTTTTGGAATTCTTTTTTTACTTAGTAATTTAGATCATGATAAAAAAATTAGTTTACCTCAAGCTTTTCTCTTAACAGCGTTATCTTGGTTGAGTATTGCTATTTTTGGTTCACTTCCATTTATGTTTTCTGAGATAAATTTAAGTGCTACAGACGCTTTTTTTGAGAGTATGTCAGGTATTACCACAACTGGATCAACAATAATCACCAATTTAAATGAAACCCCTAAAAGCATATTACTATGGAGGGGAATGCTACAATGGTTAGGTGGGATTGGTATTATCGTTATGGCAATTACTTTAATGCCGCTTATGAATATTGGTGGAATGCAGTTGTTTATTATATCTACAAGCGATACTCCAGAAAAAATTTTACCTAGATCAAAAGAAATAGCATTGAGACTGATCTTAGTATACTCAGGATTAACTTTTATATGTGCATTATTTTATAAAATATTTGGAATGAGCTTTTTTGATAGTGTAGTCCACTCAATGACAACAATAGCGACAGGTGGTTTCTCAAATTATAATGAGTCTATTGGTTACTTTGATAATTCTTTGATAGAATTAACATCAATAGTATTTATTATTTTAGGAAGTATTCCATTTATTGCCTATGTTAAATACTTAAATGGTGACAAAAAAATATTCTTTAAAGATACACAAATTAAAACTTTTATAAAAATTGTACTTTTTTCAATTGTCTTGATGTATTTATATCTATTTTTAAAAAATCAGAGTTTTTTTGATATCAGCATAAGGTCGGTTGCATTTAATGTAATATCAATTTTAACTGGAACTGGTTATGTAACTCAAAACTTTAGTGATTGGGGTCAATTCCCATTAATTTATTTTCTTATTCTTATGTTCATAGGTGGATGTGCAGGCTCAACAGCTTGTGGGATTAAAATATTTAGAGTACAAATTTTGTTCCAATTTATCTCTGTACAACTAAAAAAAATAATTTATCCAAGAGGTATATTTAAAATAAAATATGAAAATAATAATATTGATGAAAAATTTTTAGAGTCAATTATTTCTTTTATATTTTTATATATTGTGATTTTTTTTATTATAACTGCTCTTTTATCAACAAGCGGTTTAGATTTGACAACCTCAATATCTGCTGCTGCAACATCAATATCAAATGTAGGACCTGGTTTGGGTGATATAATTGGTCCGAATGGTAATTTTGCTAATTTATCTGATTTTTCAAAATGGATTTTAACCTTAGCGATGATTTTAGGTAGATTAGAATTGTTTGCTGTATTAGTATTATTTATTCCATCATTTTGGAGGAAATATTGATGTCTGAAACAAAACAAAGCTGGGTCGACTCTTTATTAGTTTATAAAGATATTAGAATGTTAAGAATATTGCTTCTAGGAGCAATAAGTGGTTTTCCATGGGTATTAATCGCAAGTAGCTTAAGTCTTTGGCTAAAAGAAGAGGGATTAAGTAGATCAACAATTGGTTGGGCAGGATTAATATTTGGAGTGTATGCATTTAATTATTTATGGGCTCCAATAATTGACAGAGTACAAATTCCATTTTTAACTAAAAAATTAGGGCATAGACGTGGATGGATTGTATTAATGCAAATAATTATTTTACTAAGCTTAATAGTTTGGAGTTTCATAAATCCTACTCAAAACTTAGCACTTTTAATCAGTGTCGGATTAGTAATTGCTATTGCTTCTGCTACTCAAGATATTACTGTTGATGCACTCAGAATAGAACAGATTAATTCAAATGAAGGAAAATCTATGGCCGCTGGAGCCGCTATGGCGGTTGTTGGGTGGTGGACAGGATATAAATTAGGGGGTGTAGTAGCATTATTTACTGCGGAATTTTTTGAAAATATGGGCGTAGCAGATTATTGGCAGGCTACTTTTTTAGTTTTAGGAATTTTAATTATCTTGATGAATATAGGTTTGATGTTTGTACATGAAACAATTGATTTTGATAGAGTAAATAATCAAAAAGCAACAGATCAAATAATTAGAGA
Organism: uncultured Pelagibacteraceae bacterium; assembly: GCA_902522525.1. Lineage (GTDB taxonomy): Bacteria > Pseudomonadota > Alphaproteobacteria > Pelagibacterales > Pelagibacteraceae > Pelagibacter. The sequence continues at coordinate 130,370 of CABYVU010000001.1, forward strand.
TAAGCTTGGATCCAGTAATATTATTACAAATTTTGTTGCTTATATTACAGGAACTATTGGTGGGCCGATAATAAGTTTTTTCAAAAAAAATGGTTTTGCAATTGCAGTTGGATTATTAGGATTTGTATTTTTATTTAAAATTGGTGAAGCATTTTTGGGCCGTATGTCTATTGTTTTTTATAAAGAAATTGGATTTTCAAAAGGACAAATAGCTATTTACTCAAAAGGATTAGGGTGGATAACCACAGTCGTTTTCACTTTAATAGGTGGTGTGATGGCGATGAGAGCTGGAACAGTAAAGACTATGTTTTTTGCTGGAGGTTTAATGGCTGTAACTAATTTACTTTTTGCATTATTAGCCTGGACAGGTAAATCAGAATTATTATTTGCGATAGCTGTAATTGCTGATGATATAACTGCTGCATTTGCAACAGTTGCATTTGTTGCCTTTATTTCTTTATTAGTAGATAGGACCTATACGGCAACTCAATATGCATTATTAGCATCCATAGGAACTGCTGGAAGAACTACTCTTGCCTCGTCGTCAGGTGCGTTAGTAGATTGGCTAAATGGAGACTGGGGTACATTTTTTATAATAACAACGATAATGGTCATTCCATCACTAATTTGTCTATGGTTTATTAGGAATAAAGTGAAAATTGGTGCAAAATAGCTATTTTTGTGAAAGCTCCTATTTAAATGTTTATGAGCATGCCTCAAAGAAATCAAATATAAGTACACAATTAATTTACGGTGAAAAATTTAGGGTAATTGGAAAAAAGAAAGATTTTTTTAGAATCAGAACTGATTTTGATAATTACTTAGGTTTTATTAAAATCAAAAAATTTAATAAAGTTTTAAACAAAACTCACAAAGTCAGTATATTAAAATCAAAAATTTATTATCAACCAAAAAACAATAATAAATTTTCAACAAAAAAATACCTTCCATTTTCATCTGAAATTCAGATTATTAATAAAAAAAATAATTTTGGAATGTTTAAAAAAAATAAATGGGTAAAATTAAATGACTTACAAATTATAAAAAAAAGAAATTATAATTTCAGTAAAATATTTAAACTTTTTTTGAATATAAAATATAAATGGGGTGGTAAAACATTTGATGGTATCGATTGTTCGGCATTACTTCAAATTTTTTATAAATATAACCATAAGTTTTTCCCTAGAGATACAAAAGATCAAGTTAAAATAAAAAAAGGTATTAAAAATAAAAAAATTTTTAAGCAAGGGGATATTATTTTTTGGAAAGGACATGTGGCCATTTGTTTAAATAGAAAAACATTAATTCACGCATATGGTCCAAAAAAAAAAGTAATATTAATGCCAATAATAAAAACCATTAAATTAATTGAAAAAACTGCAAATTTAAAAGTAATTAAAATTCTATCAATTTAGTTTTGATCTCTTCCAAAATCTGGTTTTGCCACGTCTTGTTTTAAATTCAATATTTGCTGTCTAACTTTTTTTGAATTAACCAATTTTTTTCTCAAAGTTTTGTCATCAAGGTTTTCAATATTTTTTTTAAAAGATTTTAAGTTTTTGATAAATAAGTTTATTGCACTAACAACATTTTTTCTGTTATTAAAAAAAATATCTCTCCACATGATTTCATTTGATGCAGCAATCCTAGAAAAATCTCTTAATCCTCCTGCGCTAAATTTAATCACATCTTTTTTTTGAGTTTTTTGAAAATCTTGAGCGGTCTTTATTAAATTGTAAGCAATTAAATGGGGCAAATGACTTGTAATGGAAAATATCTTATCATGTATTTTTTCATCCATAATTATTACTTTTGAACCAATTTTTTTCCAAAAATTAACCAATTTTTTCTGTTTTATTTTATTTTTGTCACTAAAAACTATGCACCATTTATTAATAAATAGACTTTTACTTCCATACTTTGGTCCACTTACCTCGGATCCAGATATCGGATGACTCATAATCCAGTGAAGTGACTTTGACAGGCTATTATTTTTTAATTTGCTAATATTTTCTTTTGTAGAGCCTACATCGGTAATTAAAGATTTTTTACTTAAATGCTTGTTTAAATAAGGAATAATTCTTTTGTACTGACTCATTGGAGTAGCAATTACAACAAAATCCATATCAGAAATTTTATTATCTAGTTTTTTTAAAATAATTATTTTTTTATCTATTTTTTTAATTTCTCCGATATTTTTTTTTGATTTTTCATAAACAAAAAAGTTTTTAGAAGTTTTTTTATTTATGGATGCTCTTAAAATTGAAGACCCAATTAATCCACAACCAACGATCAATATATTTTTAAACATTTTTAAAAATTTTTTTCATCTGCTTAATTAAAAGTATATTTTCTTTTACATTTCCAATTGTAAGTCTTAAACAATTTTTAATACCATACGAATTCATCTCTCTAAGAATAATTCCTGATTTCTCAAGATTTCTCTCTACAATGGCTGCAGTTAATTTACATTTTTTAAAATCTAAAAGAAAAAAATTTGGTCCAATTTCATTTGTTTGAATATTATAAGAATTCATTATTTTTTTTATTTTTTTAGCCCAATCAAGATTATGTTTTACAGATTTTTTTATAAAACTTTTATCTTTAAGAGATTCAACTGCACATTCCTGTGCTATCTTATTAACATTGAATGGTGGTTTAATTTTATATAAAGCATCAATAATTTTTTTACTTCCATAACCCCATCCCACTCTTAAAGATGCAAGACCATAAATCTTTGAAAAAGTTCTTAATATAAATACATTATTTTTATTTTTAAAAAGCTCTAAACCAGATCTATAATCCTTATTTAACATATATTCAAAATAAGCATCATCAACTACTAATAAAATCTTTTCATTTAAACGTTTTCTTAGATCTAATAACTGATTTTTAGAAATGTATGTTCCTGTAGGATTATTTGGATTAGCTATAAATACAATTTTAGTTCTTTTATTTGTTTTTTTTATAATTTCATCATTTGATACTTTAAAATTTTTTTCTTTAGAAAATATAACTTTTGCTCCTACTATTTTTGCATAAATTCTGTACATTAAAAAACTGTACTCTGGCACAACAACTTCGTCTCCTTTGTTCAAAAATAACTGACATAGCATTTGAATAATTTCATCAGATCCAGATCCACAGATAATTTGATTTTGCTTGCAATTATATTTTTTTGAAATCGTGAATGTTAATTCCTTAAATTTCCCATCTGGATACTTTGATATATTATTTTTGGATTTTATTATTGCTTTATTAGCATTTTTGCTCATTCCTAAAGCTGACTCATTAGCTGATAGTTTTATTATGCTTTTTTTTTTATTTAAGAATGATCTTCCAGGCTTATAGGCTTCTAGGTTTAATTTTCTAAATAATGGAGTATTCATGCTGCTTAGTTTTACTAATAAATAGTCAGATAATTAGATAATACAATCAATAATTCTAAAAAAATTGACATCTAAAAAGCTATCTTATAAAAGCTTTTTGCGCTGATTTAACTGAATTGCGAGCGCTTTAAAAAACCTGCTAAATAAGTTTTTTTTCTCACAATTCATTTCAGCAAAATTTTTATGAGCAATTTAAATAAAATGAAAATTATAATAATTGAGAAAGCTCTTAAGCTTGATTGTGGCAAAGAAATTTCGAACTTTCCATTGGCTTATGAGACCTATGGAAATCTTAATGAGAAGAAAGATAATGCTATATTAATTTTTCATGCGCTAACTGGCGACCAGTATGCTTCAGGCATCAATCCAATTACAAAAAAAGAGGGTTGGTGGAACTACGCAGTTGGTCCAGGTAAGGCATTCGATACTGATAAATTTTTTGTTATCTGTGCGAATGTTATTGGTGGATGTATGGGATCCTACGGACCAGGAATTATTGATCCTTTGACCAATAAACCTATTGGCACAAATTTTCCTGTCATTACAATTAACGACATGGTTAACGCTCAATACAATCTATTAGATTACTTAAATATAGAAAAATTATTTGCAGTTGCTGGTGGCTCCATGGGTGGAATGCAAGTTTTACAATTCGTATCGAACTTTCCGAATAAGGCTAGAGTAGCTTTACCAATTGCTTGTACGGCTAGTCATTCAGCTCAAAATATTGCTTTTAATGAACTTGGAAGACAAGCAATAATGTCTGATAGCAATTGGAATGAGGGATTGTATGATGAAAAATCAAAAAATCCAGATAAAGGTTTAGCTGTTGCTAGGATGGCTGCTCATATCACGTATTTATCAAAACAAGGTTTACAAGAAAAGTTTGGAAGAAATCTTCAAGAAAGATCTGATTTAAAATTTGGATTTGATGCTGACTTTCAAATTGAGAGTTATCTGAGATATCAAGGTTCTGTATTTGTAGATAGATTCGATGCAAATAGTTATTTGTATATCACTAGAGCGATGGATTATTTTGATTTAACTAAACAATTTGGAGGAAACCTTTCCAAAGCATTTAAAGATACCAAAACAAAATTTTTCGTCATTTCCTTTACTTCTGATTGGTTATACCCAACCTCTGAGAATAAAGATATTGTAATAGCGCTTAATGCAATTGGTGCTGATGTTGGTTTTGTAGAAATTAAAACTGACAAAGGTCACGATTCCTTTTTGTTAGACGTACCAGATTTTTTAAGCACGATTAAAAATTATTTAAATACAACTTATTCTAATATTAATGAAAGAAGAATTTAAAGTTATTTCTAAGTTTATTGAGGAAAAATCAAGAGTCTTAGATGTTGGATGTGGTGATGGAATTTTGATGGAATATCTATCAAAAAATAAAGTGGTAGATGTTAGAGGACTTGAAATTTCTAAAGAAAAAGTAAAAAAATGTTTATCTAAAGGTTTAGCTGTTATTGAAGGTGACGCAGAGAATGATTTAAAACAATTTCCAGATTTATCATTTGATTACGTAATATTAAGTCAAACTCTTCAAGCATTTATGACCCCAGAAAATGTTATTGAAAATTTATTACGAGTTGGGAAAAAGGTAATTGTTACAATTCCAAATTTTGGACATTGGAAAGTTAGATTAGATTTGTTATTAAAAGGAGAAATGCCAGTTACAAAGAATTTACCTTATCAATGGTATAATACTCCCAACCTACACATGTGTACAATTCAAGACTTTTATAATTTTTGTAACAACAAAAGAGTTAATATTTATAAATCAATTTCTTTAAATGGAGAGAAAATTTCAAATATTACAACTTCAAATTTAAAATATAAAAACCTAATATCTGAACTAGGTATTTTTTTATTAGAAAAGTAAAATGAAAATAGAAATTATAAAATGTTTAGAAGATAATTTTGCATATTTATTAATTGATGAGTTAACAAAGTCTACCATTGTAATAGATCCTAGTGAAGCAGAGCCTATTATAGATAAAATTGAAAGTCTTAATCTAAAATTAAAATTCATAATGAATACTCACCATCATTATGATCACGTTGGAGGTAATAAAGAGCTCAAGAAATTATATAATGCTAAGGTTATAGGTTTTAATGAGGATAAACATAGAATACCTGAAATAGATATTTCTTTAAAAAATGATGAAACTTGGAAAGATGGTATATTTGAAGCAAAAGTTTTTCATATTCCAGGACATACTTTAGGCCATATATGTTTCTATTTTTTTAATGAAAATGCATTATTCTCTGGAGATACATTATTTTCATTAGGTTGTGGAAGGGTGTTTGAGGGCACTCATGAACAGATGTTTAACTCTTTGCAGTTGTTAAAAAATTTACCAATTGAGACAGAAATTTATTGTGGACATGAATATACATTAAAAAATTCGGATTTTTGCCTAAAACACGATCCAGAAAATAAAGCTTTAATTTCAAAAATTGAGTTTATAAAAAATCGACTTGCCAAAGGTCAGCCAACTATTCCATCAACACTTGAAGAAGAGCTACAAACTAATATTTTTTTAAGATCAAAAAATGTTGAAAACTTTTCAAAATTGAGAGATTTAAAGGATAATTTCTAGCTTATTCAGCTTGACTAAAATAAGGCCCTGATTATATTGCTGATAATTAAAAATTAGGATCTTTAATGTCATACGCAGTAATACAAACAGGTGGAAAACAGTACAAAGTCTCAACTGGTGAAATAATAAAAGTAGAAAAGTTAGATGAGTCGAATCCAGCCACTAAAGTAGAATTTAATGAAATTTTAGCTTATGGAGACGATAAGAGTATTGAACTAGGTGCACCAACTGTGGATGGTGCGAAAGTTGAAGCTGAATTATTAAAAAATGGCAAAGAAAGAACTGTTCTAATTTTTAAAAAAAGAAGAAGAAAAAATTCAAGACGTAAAAACGGGCACAGACAACAGTATTCACTAATAAGAATTAACAAAATTTTTTCAAAAGATGGTAAAGTTTTATCAGAGGCTGAAAAGATGAAAAAAAAGGAAGTTGTAGTTACAGAAGCTAAAGAAGAAAAAATTGAGGCTTCAAAATAAATAGGTAATTTATGGCAACAAAAAAAGCAGGTGGATCATCTAGAAACGGAAGAGATAGCGCAGGCCGTAGACTAGGTGTGAAAAAATATGGTGGTGAATTAGTAATACCTGGAAATATTATAGTAAGACAAAGAGGTACTAAAATTTTTCCTGGGGAAAATGTTGGAATGGGTAAAGACCACTCAATTTTTTCAATTGTTAAAGGAAAAGTTGTTTTTAAAAAAAGCAAATCAGACAGAACTTACGTATCAGTAAAGCCTAATTAGTAGACAGCTAATTAATTCTGTAAAATCATGAAATTTCTCGATCAAGTTAAGATATATGTAAAAGCTGGAGACGGTGGATCTGGTTCTCCTAGTTTTAGAAGAGAAAAATTTATAGAATTTGGAGGACCTGATGGAGGTGATGGTGGGAAAGGCGGTTCTATTATTCTTGAATCAGAGAGAAATTTAAACACACTAATTGATTTTAGATATCAACAGCATTTTAAAGCTGAGAGAGGTAGAGATGGAAGTGGGAAAAATAAAACAGGAAGAGGAGGAGAAGATTTATATTTAAAAGTACCAGTTGGAACACAAGTATTTGAGGAAGATAATAAAACCCTTGTTTTTGATTTCAAGAAGGAAAATGAAAAATTTGTTGCAGCTATAGGTGGTAAAGGAGGTTTTGGTAACACAAGGTTTAAATCATCAACTAATAGAGCTCCAAAGAAATTTACCAAAGGTACAGTTGGAGAAGAATTCTGGATTTATTTACAACTTAAGACAATTGCTGATATTGGTATCATTGGATTACCCAACGCGGGAAAATCTAGCTTATTAGCATCATTAACAAGTGCCACTCCTAAAATTGCAAATTATAAATTTACAACTTTAAATCCAAATTTAGGTGTAGCAATGTATGACGATAAAGAGATAACTTTAGCAGATATTCCAGGATTAATTGAAGGAGCGCATCAAGGGACAGGATTAGGGATTAAATTTTTAAAACATATTGAAAGATGCAAAGCGCTTTTGCATCTAATTGATATATCAGAAAATAATTTAATTAACTCATATCTTCAAGTGAGGGATGAAATGGGTAAATATAGTGCAGAACTATTAAAAAAGCAGGAAATAATAGTGTTTAACAAAATAGACCTAATTGATGAGAATGAAATAAAAGAAAAAATAAAAGATTTTGAAAAAATTATCAAGAAATCCGCTTTTATAACATCAACACTCGATAAAAAATCTGTATCTGATATTAAATCAACATTACTTAATTATGTATCTTAAAGACTCAAAGACTGTTGTTATAAAAATTGGATCGTCTTTATTGATTAATGACAAAAAAATTATCAGAGAAAAATGGTTGTTAGAATTTGCAAAAGATATTCATTATCTAAAAAAATTAAAAAAAAATATAATTTTGGTTAGTTCAGGAGCAATTGCTTTGGGATGTAAAAAATTAAAATTAAGTAAAAAAAAATTGAAACTTGATAAAAGTCAGGCAGTAGCATCAATTGGCCAAATTGAATTAATGAATCTTTTTAAAAAAACTTTTAATAAGTCAAAGATCAATCTTTCTCAAATTTTGCTAACACTTGAGGATACAGAAAAAAGAAGAAGGGCTATTAATGCAAAAAGAACTTTTGAGAATTTATTTAGTCTCGGTTTTATTCCAATAGTAAATGAAAATGATAGTATAGCCACTTCTGAGATTAAGTATGGTGATAATGATAGACTAGCTTCAAGGGTTGCACAAATATCAAGTGCAGATTGTTTAATTTTATTATCTGATGTTAGTGGTCTTTACTCTAAGGATCCAAAAATAGATAAAAAAGCCAAATTAATTCGTGAAATAAAAAATATTGATCAAAATGTAGAAAAGTTAGCAACAAATAAAACTGGAGAATTTGGATCTGGCGGAATGAAAACGAAGATTGATGCTGCTAGAATTTGTCAATTCTCAGGGTGTCATATGGCGATTGCTAATGGCTTAATAAATAGACCAATTCAAAAAATTTTAACCAAAAATATATGTACTTGGTTTTTGCCTAAAATTTCAAAATTAGATGCAAGAAAAAAGTGGATTATAAGTTCAGTTTCTCCAAAGGGGAAAATAGTTATTGATGAAGGTGCATTATCAGCTTTAAATAATGGAAAAAGTTTATTAGCTGCAGGGATTAAGGATGTTCAAGGTAGTTTTAGCAAAGGTGATCATATCAAAATCCTAAACAATAATATGACCGAATTTGCTAGAGGATTAAGTAGTTTCTCTTCAGAAGAAATATTGAAAATTAAAGGTAAGCATTCTAATAAAATAAATGATATTTTAGGTTATGTTTCAAAATCAGAAGTTATTCATAAAGATGATATGGTATTAATCAAATGAGTAAAACTTTAGAAAAAATTGGTTCGAATGCAAAAATTGCTTTTCAAAACAAAATAAGTAATAAAAGAAAAAATAAAGTATTAAATTATTACATTCAACTTATTTTAAAAAACCAAAACAAAATTTTGGTCGAAAACGCAAAAGATATAAAAATTGCCAAATCTAAAAAACTTAAAGAGAATTTAATTAAAAGACTTGCTCTTAATAATGATAAAATAAGGTCAATTATAAAGTCAATTAAAACTATTTCAAAATTTAAGGATCCAGTAGATGTTGATATAGAAACCTGGAAGAGACCAAACGGCTTAAAACTTAAGAAAGTATCAATTCCAATTGGTATTATTGGTGTAATTTATGAAAGTAGACCAAATGTTACTTCAGATGTATCCACACTTTGTTTTAAATCTGGAAACTGCGTAATATTAAGAGGAGGGTCAGAAGCTTACTTTAGTAATAAAATTTTAGCTGACCTTTTTAGAAAATCTTTAGAAAAAAATAAGATAAATAAGAATTTTGTTCAGTTTATAGAGAATAAAAATAGAAAACTGGTCGACTATATGCTGTCAAAAATGTCAAAATATATAGATGTTGTTATTCCAAGGGGTGGAAAAAGTCTTGTAAAAAAAGTTCAAGATTTATCCTCTGTTCCTGTAATTGGCCACCTTGAAGGTATGTGTCATACATATATTGATAAAGATGCCAATCTTAAGATGGCAAAGAAAATATTAATCAATGCTAAGTTGCGCAATACTAGCATTTGTGGAGCTACTGAGACACTCTTAATACACAAAAATAAATCTAAAAATGTAAATGAGATATTAAATGAACTCACTGAAAGAGGTTGCTATATTTATGCTGATAGAAAAATTTCTAAATTGTTTAACGGAAATTCAAAATTAGCAAATAATAAAACATGGTCGAAGGAACATTTATCTGCAAAAATATCTGTAAAATTAGTAAACAATATTAATGATGCAGTAAATCATATTAATAAATACGGAACAATGCATACTGATGCGATAATTACAAATAATAAAATTTCTGCAAAATTTTTTATAAAAAATGTTAAAAGTTCGATCGCTATTCACAATTCTTCAACACAGTATGCTGATGGAGGAGAATTTGGTTTTGGAGGTGAGGTTGGAATTTCAACAAATAAACTTCCACCAAGAGGTCCTGTTGGACTAAACCAGCTAGTTAGTTACAAATATGAGATATATGGATCTGGACAAACAAGGAAATAAAAAAAAAATTGGTATTCTTGGAGGCACTTTTGATCCAGCACATAAAGGACATTTAAGTATCTCTAAAGAGGCAAAAAAAAGATTTGATATTGATAAAATTATTTGGGCAGTAACCAAAAAAAATCCATTTAAAGAAAAAAGTAGTTTAAGTTTAAATAAAAGAATTAATTTTGCAAAAAAAATTGCTCAAAAAAATTTATTTATAAAAGTTAAATATTTTGAGGATAAAATTAAATCAAATAGAACAATTGACCTTATAAAGTATATAAAAAAAAATAATAAAAAAACTGATATTTATTTTATAATGGGAGCAGACAGTTTGATTAATTTTCACAAATGGAAGAATTCTGATTTGATTTCATCTATTTGTAACATTCTAGTATTTGATAGAGACAGATATAAGGCTAAATCATTAAGTTCTAGAAGCTTTAAAAAATATAGTAAGAAAAGCTTAAAATTTATAAAATTTAATAAGGTCAATATTTCATCTTCTAAATTAAGAAAAATTTGATACTCTTTTAGTAATTAATGGACAAAATCTCTTCTCTTCACAAGGATGTGGTAAATCTCTTAGATGCAAATAAAGCCCTAGATATTATTTCAATAGATTTAGATGGAAAATCGTCAATAGCGGATCAAATGATAATCGCTAGCGGAACGTCTTCAAGACATATCCAAGCTTTATCAGAGCAAGTTTATGAATTCTTGAAAAAAAATGGTGTAAGTAATTGTAAAATTGAAGGAAGAGAAAGTAGTGATTGGAAACTTGTTGATGGAATAGATCTAATTATTCATATTTTCAATCCAGAAAAAAGAAAATTTTATGAATTAGAAAAAATATGGTCTGAATTAATTCCTAAAGAAAAAGTGATTATATAATGAAAAAACTTAAAACATATTTTTTATCATTATTTATTTTTTTTTTCGTAACTAGTATTGTTAGCGCATCAGAAGAGAATGATATTTATAAAAAAATAGATGTTTTTTCAGAAGTCTTAGATAAAATTAATAAAGAATTCGTTGATGAGGTGAACCAAAGTGATGCAATGGATGCTGCAATCAATGGTGTTCTTCAATCTTTAGATCCTTATTCTGCTTATATGTCACCAGAATCTTATCAAAGTATGCAAACGGAAACGAGTGGTGAATTTGGAGGACTTGGAATTGAAGTGAGTATGGAAGCTGGAGTTATAAAAGTAATAACTCCTATGGACGACTCACCTGCAGCTGAAGCAGGAGTTAAAGCTGGTGATTATATAGTGAGAATTAATGATATTCAGGTTCAAGGTAAATCCTTAAGTGAGGCGGTCGACATAATGAGAGGTCCTGTTGGATCAGACATTGAGATAACAGTTAGAAGAAGAGGTGAACGAAAGGCATTAGTTTTTAATATTACAAGAGAAAAAATTAAAGTTTCATCTGTAAAATCTGAGATATTAGATAATCAAACTGGTTATTTAAGACTTACTTCATTTAATGAAAATAGTAGTGGTCAAATTAGGGATAAAATTAAAGAATTTAAAAAAAATGAAAATGTTAAAAATTATATTTTAGATTTAAGAAATAATCCTGGCGGGCTGCTTTCTCAAGCAATTAAAATCACAGATTTTTTTATAGATAGTGGAGAAATTGTTTCAACAAAAAGTAAAAGAAAATATGAAAGTAGAAAATTCTTTGCAAAAAAAGGTGACATATTGGATGGAAACACAATTGTTGTTTTAATAAATTATGGTTCTGCTTCCGCCTCTGAAATTGTAGCAGGTGCACTTAAGGACCACAAAAGGGCAATAATAATAGGAGAAAATAGCTATGGTAAAGGCTCTGTCCAATCAATTATTCCACTTAAAAATAAAGGCGCAATAAGATTAACTGTATCAAAATATTATCTTCCATCTGGAAAATCTATTTCAGAAATAGGTGTTTCACCTGATATTGAGGTAGTTGAAGGATCTGATGAATTTAGGTTTAATACTGATACAGACAATCAACTTCAATTCGCTCTAGAACTTTTAAACGGCTAAAATGAAAGAGAAATATAAAAATTTGCCACTTAGAAGTGGTGTCGGGATAGTTGTTTTAAATAAAGAAAACAAAATTTTTGTTGCAAAAAGAATTGATAATAAAAAAAACTTTTGGCAAATGCCACAAGGTGGGGTTGACAAAGGTGAAGACTTTTATAAAGCTGCAATTAGAGAATTAGAGGAAGAAACTAGCATTAAATCAGTAAGTTTAATTAAAAAAATTGATGGATTACTTACTTATCATTTACCAAATGAATTATTAGGAATTATTTGGAAGGGTAAATTTAAAGGTCAAAAACAACAATGGTATGTAATGAGATTTAATGGTGATGAAAAAGAAATTAACATTAAAACAAAACATCCAGAATTTCTTGAATGGAAGTGGGTGGATCCAGATAAAATTACTGAGCTTGTAGTAGGATTTAAACTACATGTATATGAGAAAATTCAAGAAGAGGTAAAAAAAATTTTAGTTAATTGACTTTAATACTTCAAGTTTTTGATCTAGCAGATATTTTTCTTGGTCATTGATATCAGACTTGTTAAGTTCTTCTTCAGCAGATTTTTGGATTTCTGAAATTTTTTCTTTTTCAATGTCCTTTAAATTTAAAATAAGACTTGTAAGTATAGAAAGATTATTATTTTTAAATTCAATTATTCCATCATTCACATAAAAACTATCCTCACCAGACTTTGAATATATTTTAATTATTCCTGGTTTTAAAAAAGAGATAATAGAAATATGGTCTTTTAAAATCCCTATCTCTCCCTCAAATGCAGGAACAACTACTTCAGTAACATCATCTTTTGATAAAAATGACTTCTCAGGATTTACTATTTCTACGGAATATTCTTCACTCATTATGCAGCTGCTTCGTTAGCTAAACTCTCAGCCTTTTTGATAGCTTCTTCAATCGTACCAACCATATAAAATGCAGCCTCTGGCAAATGATCATATTCACCTTTACAAATAGCATCAAAACCTTTTATTGTTGATTCTAAATCTACAAGTTTACCTGGCGAACCAGTAAACACTTCAGCTACAAAGAAGGGTTGAGAGAGAAATCTTTGTATTTTTCTGGCTCTGGCAACAACTAACTTATCTTCTTCAGATAATTCATCCATACCTAAAATTGCAATTATGTCTTGCAAAGATTTATAAGTTTGAAGAACTTTTTGTACTTCTCTAGCAACTCTATAATGCTCATCTCCAACAATTCTTGGGTCCAATATTCTCGAAGTTGAGTCCAACGGATCCACTGCTGGATAAATTCCAATCTCAGCAATTTGTCTAGAAAGTACAGTTGTTGCATCTAAGTGAGCAAAAGAGGTAGCGGGGGCAGGATCAGTTAAATCATCTGCTGGAACATATATCGCTTGAACTGACGTAATTGATCCCTTATTAGTTGTGGTAATTCTTTCCTGCAAGTTACCCATATCAGTTGCTAATGTTGGCTGATATCCAACAGCTGAGGGAATTCTTCCAAGTAAAGCTGATACCTCAGATCCTGCTTGTGTAAATCTAAATATATTATCAACAAAAAATAGCACGTCTTGACCTTCTTGATCTCTAAAATACTCAGCAACAGTTAATCCAGTTAATGCAACTCGAGCTCTTGCTCCTGGAGGCTCATTCATTTGACCATAAACTAATGCTGCTTTAGAACCTTCTCCGTCAGTTTTAATTACACCTGAATCGATCATTTCATGATATAAGTCATTTCCTTCTCTAGTTCTTTCTCCAACACCAGCAAAAACTGAAAATCCACCATGAGCCTTTGCTACGTTGTTAATCAATTCCATAATTAAAACAGTTTTACCAACACCAGCTCCACCAAATAATCCAATTTTACCACCTTTTGCATAAGGCGCTAAAAGATCAATTACTTTAATGCCAGTTACAAGTATTTCTGTTTCTGTTGATTGATCATTAAATTCTGGTGCAGATCTATGTATTGGCCAGTTGTCTGAGCTTTTAACTTCTCCTCTTTCATCAATTGGCTCACCTATCACATTTATAATTCTTCCAAGTGTCTCAGGGCCTACTGGAACTTTAATTGGAGCAGCTGTGTCTAACACCTCGTCTCCTCTTTTAAGGCCTTCTGTTGCATCCATTGCAATTGTTCTCACACTTGACTCTCCTAAATGTTGTGCAACTTCTAAGACTAATCTATTTCCACCGTTATCGCACTCTAGTGCAGTTAAAATTTCTGGTAGTTCTCCCTCAAATTTTACATCAACTACCGCCCCAATAATCTGTGTTATTTGTCCTTTTCTCATAATTATAAACTTTCTGCTCCTGAAATTATTTCTATTAACTCTTTAGTAATCGCTGCCTGACGACTTCTATTATACTCAATAGTAAGTTTGTCAACCATTTCACCTGCGTTTCTGGTTGCATTATCCATTGCACTCATTCTTGAACCTTGTTCGCTAGCTGAATTCTCTAACATCGCTTTAAAAATCTGAGTTGAAATATTTTTAGGTAACAAGTTGCTCAATATTTCATCTTCTTCAGGTTCAAATTCATAATTATCTTCTAATGAATTTTCATGCTTTTCAGACGTATTTAAAGGGATTATTTGTTGTTCTTGTGGTATTTGAGTAATTACATTTTTAAATTGGTTATAAAAAATTGTGCATACATCAAATTCTTTTTTTTCAAATTTTTCTATTACTATCTTACCAACTTTATCTGCATCAAAATAATTTACATTTTTAGATTCCTTAAAAGATATTCTCTCTATAATATTATCACCATAAAGGCGTTTTAATTGGTCATAACCTTTAGTTCCTACCGTAATAATTTTTAAAGTTTTTCCTTCATCTAAAACTTTTTGAAAATATTGTTTAGCTTTTTTAATAATATTTGTATTAAAACCACCACAAAGACCTCTATCTGATGTCATAACAATACACAAATGTACTTTATTCTCACCGGTACCTGATAAAAGTTTTGGAGCATTTTCAATGTCTGAGATGCCATTTGATAAATTTAAAATAATATTATTCATTTTATCAGAGTACGGTCTACCTTTCTCAGCACTCTCTTGGGCTCTTCTCAGTTTTGCAGCAGCAACCATTTTCATAGCCTTGGTAATTTTCTGAGTAGATTTAACACTTGATATTCTTTTTTTTAGATCGTCTAAACTAGCCATAATATTTTATGAATTAAAATCTTTCTTAAGTTGAATGATAATTTCACTCAATTCTTTTTCTTTGTCATCTTCAAGTTTTCCTGAGGCTGTGATTGACTCAATTATATCTGGCTTTTCAGCTTTGCATTTTTCAATAATTTTATTCTCAAAACTTGCAATATCTTTTTGTTCAATATCGTCAAGGTGTCCTCTTACTCCACAAAATACAGAAATAACTTGTTCTGCAACTGTCATTGGTGAATATTGATTTTGTTTTAATAGTTCAGTTAATTTTGAACCTCTGTTAAGTAATTTTTGAGTAGATGCATCGAGGTCTGAACCAAACTGAGCAAACGCAGCCATTTCTCTATATTGGGCCAATTCTAACTTCATCGACCCTGAAACTTTTTTCATGGCCTTTGTCTGGGCAGACGATCCTACTCTTGATACAGATAAACCAACATTAATTGCTGGTCTTATACCTTGGTTAAAAAGTTCAGTTTCAAGAAAAATTTGTCCATCTGTTATTGAGATCACATTTGTTGGTATAAATGCAGAAACGTCACCTCCTTGAGTCTCAATGATTGGAAGAGCTGTTAAAGAGCCTCCACCATGTTCATCACCTAATTTTGCTGCTCTTTCAAGTAATCTACTGTGTAAATAAAAGACATCACCAGGATATGCTTCTCTTCCAGGGGGTCTTCTTAACAATAGAGACATTTGTCTGTAAGCAACAGCTTGTTTTGATAAATCGTCATATATTATTAAAGCATGCATTCCATTATCTCTAAAATATTCACCCATAGTGCATCCAGTGTATGGGGCTAAAAACTGGAGGGGTGCTGCATCTGATGCCGTTGCTGCAACTATTGTTGTATATTCCATTGCACCAGCTTCTTCTAATGTTTTTTCAATTTGTCTAACTGTAGATCTCTTTTGTCCTACGGCTACATAAATACAATATAATTTTTTCTTTTCGTCTCCAGATTCATTAATTTTTTTTT
The DNA here is from genome assembly GCA_902522525.1 of uncultured Pelagibacteraceae bacterium. Lineage (GTDB taxonomy): Bacteria > Pseudomonadota > Alphaproteobacteria > Pelagibacterales > Pelagibacteraceae > Pelagibacter. The sequence continues at coordinate 146,635 of CABYVU010000001.1, forward strand.
GGTTAATTATAGCATCAATCGCAACTGCTGTTTTACCAGTTTGTCTGTCACCAATAATTAATTCTCTTTGTCCTCTTCCAATTGGAACTAGACTATCAATTGATTTAAGACCTGTCTGCATTGGTTCACTAACTGATTTACGGGGAATTATGCCAGGAGCTTTAACCTCAACCCTGCTTCTTTTTAAACTTTTATCTAATGCACCTTTTCCATCAATTGGATTTCCTAAACCATCAACTACTCTACCAAGTAATTCTTTTCCTACTGGTGTATCAACAATCGCACCGGTTCTTTTTACAGTATCACCTTCTTTAACTGCTTTATCATCTCCAAAAATTACAACACCTACATTTTCACTCTCTAAGTTTAATGCCATTCCTTTTGAGCCATCAGAGAATTCAACCATTTCTCCAGCTTGAACATTATCTAATCCGTAAATTCTTGCTATACCATCTCCTACTGATAAAACTTGACCAACCTCTGTAACCTCAGCTTTATCTCCAAACTTTTTAATTTGTTCTTTTAATATTTTTGTTACTTCTGAAGGATTTATTTCCATTTAAGCCTCTATCATTGTGTTTTCGATTTGTTGTAATTTATTTTTAATAGAGGTATCTACCATAATACTACCAACTTGTATTACTAAACCTCCAATTAAACTTTTGTCATATTTATAGTCTAATTTTATTTTTGCGTTAAAATTTTGAGACAATTCATCTTTGATTTTAATTACTTGTTCTCCTGATAATTCTTTAGAAGAGATAAGTTCAGCTTTTACTTCTCCTCTTTTTTTTGAGCAAGTATCAACAAAATCTTGAAGAATTGTTTTTATATAAAAAAATCTTCTTTTAGATATTAGAAAACCTAAAAATTTTGATATTAAAGAGTTTAATTTATAATTTTCTGAAATTTTATTAATTACATCCTGAAGTTCGTTTACAGAGTTAGTGGGATCCTTTATTAATGAACTGAAATCTTTGCTTTCATCTATTAATTTTAACAAAGATATTGATTGTTTTTCAACCTCATCTATTGAATTATTTTCATTAGCCAGTTCATATAATGCCAAAGAATATCTGCTTGCTGTAGTTGCTGAAAAACTGTTATTTTTGCTCAATTTTAACTCTTTAATTTAGAAGATTTTTTTGGATTAAGTAGCATATGAGTTTAGTGTCTTCAAGTAACAGATTGACTAAATAATGCAAAATTTGTCCATTAATTGAAGGTTATTGGGTCAACATCAACTGTTAGTTTTATTTCTTTAGGTAATTTGTATTTAATCAAGACTTCACTCAATCTTTTTTGGATATTAGAACCCTTTTTAGATCTTATTAAAAGTCTCTGCCTATATTTCCGCCTCACTCGATATATAGGTGCATTAACAGGTCCCAAAATTTTGTCATTTAAGGTTTCTGATAACATTTTTTTTATATACATTGATTCTTTTTCTAAACTTCTTTCATTTGAGGAAGTAAGTATTAATGAAACAAACCTTTCATATGGCGGCAGATTATTTTTCTCTCTTAATTTCAGTTCATTTTCTAAAAAAATAAAAGGATCAGGATTTGTTATTTGATTAATAATATTTTGGTTTGAGTTATAAGTTTGAAAATATACTTTAGCTGGTTTACCAGTTCTTCCAGCTCTTCCAGATAATTGATGATAAAGTTGTAAATTTTTTTCTGCCGTTCTTAAATCGTGTCCATTTGAATTAAGATCAATATCTAAAATAACAATGCAGTTTAATTTTGGAAAATGAAAACCTTTAGAAATTAATTGTGTCCCAATAAGTATATCAATTTTTCCTTTAACTATATCTTCTAATTTTTTTTTAGAGGATTTTTTATTCATGGTGTCACTTGAAAAAATTGATATTTTATTATTTGGGAATTTAAGTTTTACCTCTTCAAAAATTCTCTCAACACCAGGACCACTAAAAACAAAATCACATACCTCATCTTTCTTACAATTTCTACTCAACTGAGATTGAAAACCACAATAATGACAAAGTAACTTATTTTTTTGTTTGTGATATACTAAATTTATTGAACAATTTGGACAGGAATAAACATTTAAACATTTCTTACAAAGTGCATAAGGAGCAAATCCCCTCCTATTAATAAAAAATAATATTTGGTCTTTTTTTTTTAAGTGATTATTTACCTTTTCTAAAGTTTTATCAGCAATCCATGATTGTTTATCTAACTTATTTTTATTTAAGTCTATTATTTCATATGAAGGTAAATTTGCATCTTTATATCTTTTAGTTAAACGTGATACAGAATATTTTTTTTTCTTAATATTTGCATATGTTTCTATTGAAGGTACAGCAGTAACAAGATTGATAGGGATATTTTCAAAATTAGCTCTAGCAATTGCCATATCTCTTGCATTGTAAATTACTCCTTCATCTTGTTTGAATGATTGATCGTGCTCTTCGTCTACAATTATAATTCCAAGATTTTTAAATGGTAAAAATAATGAGGAACGAGCACCAATAATTACATTAATTTTTCCTGATGATACTCCACTCCAGATTATTTTCTTTTTTTTAGGTGTTATTCCAGAGTGCCATACAGCGGCACTGAAACCAAAAAATTCCTCAAATTTATTTTCAAATTCTGCGGTTAAACCAATTTCAGGTAGTAGAATCATTGCTTGATGCCCTTTTTCTAAGAATTGTTTTATATGCTTAAAATAAACAATTGTTTTTCCTGAACCTGTAGTCCCTTGTAAAAGATGGACTCTAAATTTATTATTTTTTTTTGATATTTCCTCAAATATTTCTCTTTGATCTGAAGAAAGGGTAAACTTATTTAAAAACTTTTGTTTGTTATAGGCTAGATAATTTTCATCTTCATAATTAGTGATTGCTTCTCCACTAAGTAAATGTAGTTTTAAACACATTCCTTTTGGCACTAAGTTGTATTCCGAAAACCAATTCAAAAAAGTTATAATTTCTTTTTTAAGTGGTTCAATTTCTATTTTTTTAAGAATTTTTTTTATCTGGAAATTTTTTTTATTTTTTTTTTCAAATTCATTCCATATAACTCCTGTAATTTTTGATTTTCCAAAGGGAACATAAACATAATCTCCAACTTTAAGATCCAAATCACTTTCATATGTAAAAGGGAAGTTAAATATATTAGGTATTAGGACAGGATATTTCATAATTAAATTATGAAATATATTAAGAGTGAATTTGTCTTTTATCTACAGATAAAGCAGCTTCTTTTATCGCTTCTGAAAAAGTAGGATGAGCATGACATGTTCTCGCAATATCTTCAGAACTAGCTCCAAATTCCATTGCTACGGACATTTCTGCAATCATTTCTCCAGCATGAGGTCCGATTATATGTACTCCCAACACTCTGTCTGTTGTACTTTCGGCTAATATTTTAACGAATCCCTCTGGCTCATTTATTGCTTTAGCTCTTGAATTAGCCATAAAAGGAAATTTTCCAATTTTATAACTGATATTTTTTTCTTTAAGTTGTTCCTCATTTTCACCTACATAAGCAACTTCTGGAGATGTATATATTACTCCTGGTATCAAGTTATAATTTACATGTCCAGATTGACCTGCAATGAGTTCTGCAACAGCAATTCCCTCTTCCTCTGCCTTATGAGCAAGCATAGGACCATCTATTACATCACCTATTGCATAAATATTTTTTATATTTGTCTCAAAATTTTTATCAACTTTAATTCTTCCTTTTTTGTCAAGAATGACACCAATTTTATCTAAATTTAAATTATCAGTATAAGGCTTTCGACCTACTGAAATAAGAACCACATCTGCTTCTAGCTTACTTTTTTTTCCTTCATTTGAAATTTCAACGATAACGCCTTCACTATTTTTAGAAATTTTTTCGACCTTAGTGTTTAGATCAAATTTAATATTTTGTTTTTTCAAAATTTTCATAAACTCCTTGGAGATTTCTTTATCTAATCCAGGGGTAATATGATCTAGGTACTCTACAACTTGTACTTCAGTTCCCAATCGAGACCAAACTGATCCCATTTCTAAACCAATATATCCACCACCTACAACAATCATTTTTTTTGGCAGTTTAGAAATTGATAATGCACCTGTAGAAGATAGTATTTGCTTTTCATCAAACTCTGTACCCGGAAGAGGTAAAGGAGCTGAGCCAGTGCTAATGATTATTTTGCTCGACTTTATTTTTGTCTTTTGACTATTGTTTTTTACTAATATTTCATCTTTTGTTCTTAATGTTCCAGTACCCTTAATGTAAGTGACCTTGTTTTTTTTAAACAAATATTCCACACCTTTTGTCAAAGTTGATACTGATTTTTCTTTATTTTCCATCATTTTTTTTAAATTAAGTTTTACCTCGCCTGTCTCAATACCAATATCTGCAAAGTTTTTAGCTTTGTGAAAATTCTCAGACAAATTTAATAAACTTTTTGATGGTATACATCCAATATTTAAACAAGTTCCCCCTAGGGAACCTCTTGATTCAATACATGCAGTATTTAATCCTAATTGCGCCAATCTTATAGCACAAACATATCCTGCAGGACCTCCACCAATTACCGTAACATCAAATTTATCAGCCATTATATATTTAAAAATAATCTTCTTGGATCTTCAAGATTCTCCTTAACAGTTTTTAAAAAAGTGACAGATTCTTTTCCGTCTATTATTCTGTGATCATAGGATAATGCTAAATACATTATAGGTTTAATTTTTATTTCACCATCAACATTAACTGGTCTTTCTACAATGTTATGCATTCCCAATACTCCAGATTGAGGCGGGTTTAAAATAGGAGTTGATAACATTGAGCCATAAACTCCACCATTACTAATTGTGAATGTTCCTCCTTGAAGGTCCTCAATTGACAAATTTCCGCTATTTGCTTTTTCTGATAGTCTTTTAATTTCTTTTTCTATATCGGCAAATGACATTTCATCAGCATTTCTCAAAACTGGTACAACTAAACCTTTATCAGTACCAACTGCAAAACTTATATTATAATAGTTTTTATAAATAATATCTCCACCTTCAATTTCAGCATTTATTGCTGGAAATAATTTTAACCCAACAACACAGGCTTTCACAAAGAAAGACATTAATCCTAGCTTTACTCCATATCTACTTTTAAAATCTTCTTGATTGTCCTTTCTCATCGACATTATTCCAGACATATCAACTTCATTAAAAGTTGTTAACATTGCTGCATTTTCTTGTGCTTGTTTTAGTCTTTTAGCTATAGTTTGTCTTAACCTTGTCATTTTAATTCTCTCTTCTTCACCATATTGAACTCTTCTTTGATTAGGTTGTGGATTTGTGCCCATCAAGCTTAAAAGGTCACCTTTTAACACTCTTCCATCTCTTCCTGTTCCTTTGACCTTTTCAACATCAATATTATTTTCAGCAGCAATTTTTCTTACCGCTGGTGAAAGAATAATAGGATTAACTTTTGTAGTTTGAGTTATTTGAACTTCATCAGTTAATAGAAGAGGCTCTTCATTTACTTCATCTAAAAGCTCCATGGGCTCTTCTTTGCTAGTTGCAGAAATTTCGTCTAATTTTGTAGTAAGTTTTTTTTCTATATCTAGATTTATGACGTTACTATTTTCCTCTTTTATTTTGTCTTCATCAATAGTTTCAACTTCTTTTTCTTGCTTTAAGGGTGCTTTTTTTTCTACATTTAATTTTCCTTCAGAAATAGAACCTAGCACTGCACCAACTTCAACAGTATCTCCATCTTTTGAATTCATTTCTGATAGAACCCCACTTATTGGTGAAGGAACTTCTAAGTTGACTTTATCAGTCTCAAGTTCAACAATAGCTTCATCGGTTTCAACTGGATCTCCAACTTTTTTCAACCATTTTGAAACAGTTGCTTCTGTAATACTTTCACCTAATGCAGGAACTAATATCTTTTCACTCATTATCAAAAACTTTTTTTATTATTTCTTCTTGTTCTACCATATGCCTTTTTGCATAGCCAGTTGCGGGAGATGCGTCAGGATTTCTTCCAATATAAGAAATATTATTATTTTTAGCTTTAATTGTTTCTAATGTCCATTGAATATAATCTCTCACTGAAAACCATGCTCCCATATTTTTTGGTTCTTCTTGACACCAATAAAATTTAGCATTGTTTGCATAAGGCTTTAGTTCTTTGACTAAACTTTTTACAGGAAAAGGATATAGCTGTTCAATCCTAAATAAAATTACATCATCTCTTTTAATTTTTTCTCTTGCAGCTAATAAATCAAAGTAAACTTTTCCAGAACAAAGAATAACTTTTTCAATTTCTTCAGGATTTTTTAATTTTATAAAATTTTCATTATCATTATTTAATGCGTGATCCCATAAAATACGATGAAATGATGTTTGCTTATTAAAATCCTTTATATCTGAAACACAATATTTATTTCTTAAAAGTGACTTTGGTGTCATTAAAACTAAAGGTTTTCTGAAGTCGCGATGAATTTGCCTTCTAAGTGCATGAAAATAATTTGCTGGCGTAGTACAGTTCATCACTTGAAGATTATCATTAGCACACAACTGCAAAAATCTCTCTAATCTTGCAGATGAATGCTCAGGTCCTTGGCCTTCATATCCATGAGGCAATAACATTACTAATCCAGAAGCTCTTTGCCATTTTCTTTCACCCGAAGATATAAATTGATCGATTATGACTTGTGCTCCATTCGCAAAATCACCAAATTGTGCTTCCCAAATTGTTAATGTATTTGGCTCAACTAAACTGTATCCATATTCAAAACCAAGAACTGCTAACTCTGAAAGAAAACTATCAACAATCTCAAATTTTTTTTGTGTTTTTGAGATACTATTCAATGGTATATACCTAGAATTATCCTCTTGATTTCGTAAAACTGAGTGCCTTTGGCTAAAAGTTCCTCTTCCAGAGTCTTGACCTACAAATCTTACTGGAAAACCTTCATCTAACAATGATCCGAAAGCAAGTGCTTCTGCTGATGACCAATCAATATTAGAACCTTGATCAATTGTTTTTTTCCTGTTTTGAAATATTTTATTAATTGTCTTATGAACATTAATCTCATTAGGAATTATATTTATTTTATCTGATATATTTCTCAAGAATTCAGGATCTGCACCTGTGATCCCCTTTTTATCTTTTCCTTTTTTAGGCTTGTAGCTCGACCAGGCCCCTTCAAACCATTCTATTTTTGGTTTGTAATCTTTTGCAGTTTTAAATTGGTCATCTAATAAAGTTTTAAATTTTTTAATTTGATTATTTAAATCATTTTCTGAAAGTAAATCCTCATCTACAAGTTTTGATCCATAAATTTTTGCCGCAGAAGGATGTGATCTTATTTTTTTGTACATAAGAGGTTGAGTGAAAGAGGGCTCATCTCCCTCATTATGTCCAAATCTTCTATAACAAACTAAATCTAAAACCACATCTCGATTGAATTTAAGCCTGAACTCTGTTGCAATTCTTGATCCATAAACTACAGCCTCTGGATCATCTCCATTAACGTGTATTATTGGAGCCTCAACCATTTTGGCAATATCTGATGGGTGAGGAGAGGATCTTGCAAATCTTGGGCTAGTTGTAAATCCAATTTGATTATTTACAATTATGTGAATTGTTCCGCCTGTATTATGACCTGGCAAACCAGACATTGCAAAACATTCAGCTACTACACCTTGTCCAGCAAAAGCAGCATCTCCATGAATTAAAATTGGAATAACCTTATTTCTTTTTGCATCTTTGTGAAAAAATTGCTTTGCTCTAGTTTGACCTAAGACTACTGGATTGACTGCTTCTAAATGTGAAGGATTATCAGTTAGACTTACATGAACAACATTCCCATCAAATTCTCTATCAGAGGATGCTCCCAAATGATATTTTACATCGCCAGCACTATCTTCATCTGTATTATTAATTTCACCAGCAAACTCGTTAAATATTCTTTTGTATGATTTTTGTAAAACGTTAGCTAAAACATTTAGTCTTCCTCTGTGAGACATCCCAATTTTAACTTCTTTTATGTTTGACTGACCGCCAATTTTAATTATTTGCTCTAACGCAGGTATCAAGCTTTCACCACCGTCAAGACCAAATCTTTTTGATCCCACATATTTTGTGTGTAAAAATTTCTCAAAACCCTCAGCTTGTATTAATTTATTTAAGATTGCATTTTTTCCATTTACTGTAAATTTCAATGCATTTTCATCTTTTTCAACTCTATCGCGAAACCATTTTCTCTCTGTAGGATTTGAAATATGCATATATTCATAACCAATATTTCCACAATAAATTTTTCTTAATACAGAAAGAATTTCTTTTATGTTGGAATATTCTTTATTTAAGACACCATCTAAGTAAATTTTTTTACTATAATCATCTTTTTTAAATCCATAATTTTCTGGATGTAGTTCGTCAAGATACTCACTTTCTCTCATTTCTAATGGATCAACTTTTGATAATAAATGACCACGCTGTCTATAAGCTCTAATCAAAGAGACTGCTTTAATAGAATTACTGTTACTTGCAACTATATCGTTTTGATCTATTTCTTTATTTTGACTTTCTAGAGTCTCAATTTCATTTTCAAGTATTTTACTCTCATCAATTTTATTTTTTCTCGGATTCCAAGATGGTCCATTAACTTCTTTAACAATTGAATTAACATCATCACCAATATCAATAAAATATTTTTTCCAACTCTCAGGTAAAGTTGGATCATTATTTACATACTTCACATACATTTGTTCTATAAATGCACTATTTGATTTATTAAGAAATGAAGTTTTTTTGTATTCTAAATTTTTAGATGATGACATTTTTAAATATATTTATACACGAATAAGGTGTTATCAATTAGACAATTTATTCAATAGAGTTATTCCAATTTCAGATGGTGATTTTGCCATTGTAATACCAGATTTTTCCATAATTTTAATTTTTTCATCAGCATTACCTTTTCCCCCTGATATTATTGCACCAGCATGACCCATTCGTCTACCAGGTGGTGCTGTAATACCAGCTACAAATCCAACCATTGGTTTTTTTATCTTATGATTTTTTATAAATTCAGCAGCTTCTTCTTCAGCAGTGCCTCCGATCTCACCAATCATGACTATAGACTCGGTTTTTTCATCATTTAAAAACAGATCTAGGCAATCGATAAAATTTGTACCATTTATTGGATCTCCACCTATTCCTATACATGTAGATTGACCAAGGCCATTTTCTGAGGTTTGGGCTACAGCCTCGTAAGTTAATGTTCCTGACCTAGAAACAATTCCTACTGTTCCTTTTTTATGAATATTTCCAGGCATTATTCCAATTTTACATTCATCAGGAGTTATTATACCTGGACAGTTGGGACCAATAAGTCTCGATTTAGAGTTCGAGAGTCTTTTTTTTACTTTAAGCATGTCTAAAACTGGAATTCCCTCACTTATACATACAATCAATTCTATAGATGAATCAATTGCCTCTATAATTGCTGAAGCTGCAAACTTTGCAGGAACATAAATCATTGTTGCATTTGCACCTGTCTGATCTTTAGCCTCTTTAACAGTATTAAATACTGGTCTTTCCAAATGAATTTGACCTCCTTTTTTAGGAGTAACTCCACCAACCAAATTAGTTCCATACTTAATAGATTGCTCAGAATGAAAAGTTCCATGAGCGCCAGTGAAACCTTGACAAATTACTTTTGTATCCTTGTTAATTAAAACTGACATTATTTAATTTCCTCAACAATTTTTTTTGCTGCATCGGATAAATCATTTGCAGAAATAATCTCTAATCCTGAATTATCTAAAATTTCTTTTCCCTCTTTGAAATTTGTGCCTGCTAGTCTCACTACCAAAGGAACTTTAATTTTAATTTCTTTTGCTGCATCTACAACACCTTGTGCGAGTACATCACATCTCATTATTCCTCCAAAAATATTTATTAGTATTCCTTTTACATTTTTGTCAGATAAGATAATTTTAAATGCTGCTGAAACTTTTTCTTTGGAGGCACCACCACCTACATCTAAAAAATTTGCAGGCTCTTCTCCATGTAATTTAATAATATCCATAGTAGCCATTGCTAATCCAGCACCATTTACCATACATCCTATATTTCCGTCCAATTTAATGTATGCAAGATCATGTTTGCGTGCTTCAATTTCAGTTTTTTCTTCTTCATTAAAATCTCTTAGTTTCTGAATTTCTGGATGTTTAAATAATGCATTTTCGTCAAAAGTCATCTTTGCATCCAAACATACAATTTTGTTTTTTTTGGTTAAAATGAGAGGATTTATCTCAACTAAATTTGCATCTGTATCAATGAACATTTTGTAAATTGATTTTATTAAATTGATTGCTTGTTTACTTGCATCGATGTCTAAATCAAAAATTTTAATAATTTTTTTACAGTCTTCCTCTGAAATACTTTCATTAAAATCTACTTTAGTAGTGATTATTTTCTCTGTTGATTTTACAGCAACTTCCTCAATATTCATTCCACCCTGATCGCTGGAAATAAATGCAATTTTAGCAGAAGCTCTATCAACAAGACAAGACAGATAGAATTCTTTTTCTATTTCTGATGCAGTTTCAACATACAATCTTTTAACCTCTCTTCCTGAGGGTCCAGTTTGATGAGTAACTAATGTTTTACCAAACAATTTTTTCGCTTCCTCTTCCAAAAGAGCAATATTATCAACAATTTTTACTCCTCCAGCCTTTCCTCTACCTCCTGCATGAATTTGAGCTTTTAATACATACTTATCGGCTTTGAGATTTTTAACTTTTTCAATTAATTCATTTACATTAAGAGCATAGACGCCTTCGGGTACAACCGCGCCATACTTTTTAAGTATTTCTTTTGCCTGGTGCTCGTGGATATTCATTTAATCTTTGTTTAAGTCAGGATCTATTTTAGATGCTGCATCCCATAATTTTATTACTGCTTCCACTGAATTATTAAACTCTGTTTTTTCATTTTCATTAAGGTCGATTTCCTCAATTTTTTCAACACCTTCATTTCCAATGATAACAGGAACACCTGCATATACATTATTAATTCCATACTCCCCATGTAAATACGCTGCACATGGTAAAAGTTTTTTTTGATCTTTTAAAAATGCTTCAGCCATCTCAACTCCAGATGCTGCAGGTGCATAAAATGCTGATCCTTTTTCTAAATATTTTACAATTTCTGCACCACCATCTCTAGTTCGCTGATTAATACTCTCTAATTTTTCCTCAGAAATCTTTCCCTCTTTCACTAACTCCATCAATGGTTGACCAGAGACTTTTGTAAATCGTGGAAGAGGTACCATTGTATCTCCATGTCCACCCATTACCATAGCATCGATTTCTTTTACAGGCACATTTAATTCTTCAGATAAAAATAGTTTAAATCTTGAACTATCCAATATACCTGCCATCCCTATAACCTTATGAACAGGGAGTCCTGAATATTTTTGAAATGCCATTACCATTACATCCAATGGATTTGTAATACAAATTACAAATGCATTAGGCGCATTATTTTTTATTCCTTCTGCAACTTGTTTAATAATTTTTAAATTAATTCCTAATAGATCGTCTCTACTCATTCCAGGTTTTCTAGGAACACCTGCTGTAATTATAATAACATCTGATCCTTTTATATCTTCATACTTATCTGTTCCTGAAAATTTTACATTAAATCCATCTACCGAGGAAGATTGGGCTATATCTAAACCTTTTCCCTTTGCTACCCCACTTGCAACATCAAATAAAACAACTTCATCCACCAGTTCTTTTAAACCAATTAAATGAGCTAAAGTTCCTCCAATTTGACCTGCCCCTATTAAAGAAATTTTACTCATTTTATTTCATTGTTGGCATTATAAATTCAGGATTAGATCTAATTCCTGATGGCCATCTAGAAGTAATAGTTTTTAATTTAGTATAAAATTTTACACCTTCCATACCATGCGTTCCACTATCTCCAAATAATGACCTTTTCCAGCCTCCAAAACTATGGAAAGCCATTGGAACTGGTATTGGAACATTTATCCCTACCATTCCAACTTGAATTTTACTTGCGAATGTTCTACCTGCATCTCCATCTCTAGTATAAATGCTAACTCCATTTCCGTATTCGTGCTCATTAATCATTTTTGTAGCCTCTTCAAATGTTTTTACCCTAACAACAGATAAAACTGGTCCAAATATTTCCTCTTTATAAATTCTCATATCTGTAGTTACATGATCAAAAAGACACCCACCAATATAAAAACCATTTTCATAGCCCTGCAATTTCAAATTTCTTCCATCAAGAACAAGTTTTGCTCCCTCTTTAACTCCTAGATCTACATAGCCTTTTACTTTTTCTAAATGTTCTTTGGTTACTAAAGGGCCCATCTCAGATGATTTATCCATCCCAGGTCCAATTTTTAATGCTTCAGCTTTTTTTGATAGTCTTGAGACTAATTCATCACCTATATCTCCTACCGCTACTGCTACTGACTGCGCCATACATCTTTCTCCAGCTGAACCATATGCAGCACCCATCAAACCATTTACAGCACCATCTAAATCACAATCTGGCATAACAACTAAATGATTTTTTGCTCCACCTAATGCTTGAACTCTCTTTTCATTTTTAGCTGCATTTTCATATATGTACTTAGCAATAGGAGTTGATCCAACAAAACTAACAGCTTTAATATTTTGGTTTGTTAATATAGCGTCAACAACCTCTTTATCACCATTTACAACATTAAAAACACCCTCAGGAAGACCAGCTTCATGAAGAAGTTCAGCTAATTTCATCGGACATGAAGGATCTTTTTCTGATGGTTTTAAAATAAAACTATTTCCACATGCAATAGCTAATGGAAACATCCACATCGGCACCATAGCTGGAAAATTAAATGGGGTTATGCCAGCTGCAACTCCTAAAGGCTGCCGCATTGAATAACTATCAACGTTTGTTCCAACATTTTCAGAAAACTCTCCTTTAAGTAAATGTGGAATTCCACATGCAAACTCTACAACTTCTAATCCTCTTATTAATGACCCTTTGGCATCCTCGTAAACTTTTCCATGCTCTGAGACTATTAGTTTTGCCAGTTCATCAAAATTTTTTTCTATAAGCTCTTTAAATTTAAACATTATTCTAGCTCTTTGAAGTGGAGGATTTAATGACCAAGTCTCAAAAGCTTTTTGTGCAATTTCTACTGCACCATCTAAATCTGATTTTGAGGCTAAAATAACTTCAGATTCTTGTTCTCCAGTAGCAGGATTAAAGACTTCACCTTTTCTTTCTGAATTACCTGGAGTTATTTTTCCTCCAACAAAATGTTTGATTAAATTCATGATTGAAATTATTTAATTAAGTAATCAAGCTGTTGCAAGCATTTTCTTTATCTCTGCAATAGCTTTTGCAGGATTTAAGCCCTTAGGGCAAGCATTTGTACAATTCAAGATAGTATGACATCTATAAAGTTTAAGTTCGTCAGCAACTTTTTTAAGTCTTTCTTTTCTGTCCTCGTCTCTACTATCAATTATCCACCTGTAAGCTTGAAGTAAAACTGCAGGACCTAAATATTTTTCACCATTCCACCAATAACTTGGGCAGGATGTTGAACAGCATGCACACATTATACACTCATATAAACCATCTAATTTTGCTCTATCCTCTTTTGTCTGAATGTTTTCTTTGTCATTTATTTTTGTTGTTTTTAGCCAAGGTTCAACTGACTCGTATTGTTTGTAAAGAGTGCTTAAGTCTCCAATTAAATCTTTTAAGACTTTTAAATGTGGTAGTGGATAAATATCGATATCTCCATCTAATTCAGAATGAGATTTGGTACACGCTAGACCATTCTTTCCATTCATATTCATTGCACATGACCCACATACTCCATGAGCACATGATCTTCTATATGCAATAGACGGATCAATTTCATTTTTGATTTTATTTAAAATATCTAAAACTTTAGAAGAGCAATTATCCATATCAACTTCATAAGTATCAATTCTTGGATTTTCATTTTTAGATGGATCCCATCTATAAACATTTACTTTTCTTATATTTTTTGATCCTGTTTTGTCTTTGTAATATTGGCCTTTTTTTATTTTTGAATTTGACGGTAAATTAAACTGTACCATTAATATACTCTTTCCTGAGGAGGAAAATATTGTACATCATTAGTTAGTGTTGATCTATGAACTGGTCTATAATTTATTTTTGTTTTAGAGCCATTGCACCATGAGAGAGTATGTTGCATATAATTTTCATCATCTCTTTTCGGAAAGTCTTCTCTTGCATGTGCTCCTCTACTTTCTTTTCTGTGATAAGCTGAGTCCATAGTAGTTATTGCTTGTCTAATTAAGTTATCAAATTCTAAAGTTTCGACTAGATCTGTATTAAATATTAATGATTTATCTTTAACAGATAAAGACTCCATGCTCTCAAAAGGTTTTCTTATTTCATCAACACCTTCCTTTAATGTCTTTTCACTTCTAAATACAGCACATTTAGACTGCATCGTTTTTTGCATTGATAGTCTAAGTTCAGATGTAGGGTTAGAACCTTGAGAGTTTCTAAGTTTATCAAATCTTTCTAAACATCTATCAGTCTCACTTTTATCGATTTCGTCATGTTTCATTCCTGGTTTTATAAGTTCTGCTGCTCTTTTTGCAGCTGCTCTTCCAAAAACTACAAGATCAATTAATGAGTTTGAGCCCAATCTATTAGCACCATGAACTGATACACATGCAGCTTCTCCGATTGCCATTAAACCAGGAACAGTTTTCTCCGATCCATTAACTGTAAGAACTTCGGCCTTATAGTTTGTTGGTATTCCTCCCATGTTGTAATGTACAGTTGGAACAACTGGTATTGGCTCCTTAGTTACATCAACGTTAGCAAATAATTTAGAAGCTTCAGAAATACCTGGTAATCTTTCTTCTATAACTTTAGGGTCTAAGTGATCTATATGAAGATGAACATGATCTTGTTCTTTTCCAATACCTCTACCTTCATTTATTTCTACCGCAATTGATCTACTTACTACGTCTCTTGATGCCAAATCTTTTGCTTTTGGTGCGTAACGCTCCATAAATCTTTCACCTTTTGAATTTACTAAATAACCTCCTTCACCTCTAACACCTTCTGAAATTAAAGTTCCATGGCCGTATATGCCAGTAGGGTGAAATTGTACAAATTCCATGTCTTGTAAAGGTAAACCAGCTCTTAAAACCATCGCATTACCATCTCCAGTACAAGTATGAGCAGAAGTAGCTGAGTAATATACTTTTCCATACCCTCCTGTTGCAATAATTGTAATGTGAGATCTGAATCTGTGTATAGTTCCATCGTTAAGGTTCCAAGCAATTAAACCTTTGCATGCTCCATCTTTCATTATTAAATCTAAAGCAAAATACTCAATAAAGAATTCTGTATTGTGCTTCAGGGCTTGACCATACAAAGTGTGAAGTATTGCATGACCTGTTCTATCAGCTGCCGCACATGTTCTCTGAACTGTCTCGTTCCCATAATTTTTTGTCATACCTCCAAAAGGTCTTTGATAGATTTTTCCATCCTCTGTTCTACTGAATGGAACTCCATACTTTTCTAATTCTAGCACCGCTGCTGGAGCCTCTTTACATAAATATTCTATTGAGTCCTGGTCGCCCAACCAATCTGCACCTTTAACTGTATCATACATGTGCCATCTCCAGTCATCCTCACCCATATTTCCTAAAGCTGCTGAAATACCTCCTTGTGCCGCAGAAGTATGACTTCTTGTAGGAAATACTTTTGATACACAGGCTGTTTTCAGACCAGCTTCACTTAGGCCAACTGCAGCTCTTAAACCTGAACCACCAGCGCCCAAGACAACCACATCATATTCATGATCAATTATTTTGTACGAACTCATAACTATAAATTAAATACTAAGATAATTATTAATAATGGAAATACTATAGCAAAGATATTTAAGGTTTTATTTGCGGCATTTTTGATATTTTTGTCTTCAATATAATCTTCAAAAACCTCGCTTATGCTTAGTGCAGAGAAAAAATATGCAAAAATCAAAAACATGCTGAATAATAATTTTGATGGCTGTGAAGATATAAATGTTATAACTTCAACATAACTTTTGTCATAAATTGAAGCTAAACTCATTGCAAACCATATCATTAAAGGTATTAAAATTGCCGAACTTACTTTTAAAAACACCCATTTCTTAGTTACAGATCCCATTAAATTATTAACCTTCCAATAGCGTAAATTGAAACTGATATAGGAAAAGAGCCAATGAGAACAATCAATCCAGATATTTTTGTAGTTTTGGGTTCAAAACCATATCCTAAGTCCATTATCAAATGCCTTATCTCACTTAGCACTTGAAATGTAAAAGACCAAACAATTCCAATACAAATAAATTTACCAAAAAAAGAAGACAAAAAAGAATTTGTGTACTCATAATTACTTTCGCCTAATAACAATGAAGCTATCCACAAACCTATTAAAGTGATAGCAAAAAAATTTATTATTCCAGTTATCCGGTGTGATATTGAAACCAATGAGGAAATGTGCCAGTTATAAATCTGTATATGTGGTGATATTGGATTTTTATCTTCCATAAAAATCTTTTTCTACTAAAACTTCAGCAATTTCAACAGCATTAAGTGCAGCACCTTTTAATAAATTGTCTGATACTATCCACATATTAATTGAATTAGGTTGTGAAGAATCATCACGAATTCTTGATATGAATGTTTCAAATTTATCTTCAGCTTCAACTGGAGTAATGTATCCACCATCTTTATGTTCATCAACCACTTTACATCCTGGAGATGATGATAAAACAGTTTTTACCTCTTCTAAGTTATGTTTCTTGTTAAATTCTACATTCACACTTATTGAGTGAGACACGAGAACAGGAATTCTTACACAAGTAGATGTAATACTAATTTTATTATCTAAAATTTTTTTCACTTCATCATGATTTTTTTGCTCCTCTTTTGTACTTCCATTTTCAAGAAAGCTATCGATATGTGGTATTGCATTAAAAGCTATCTGCTTAGTAAAATTTGTAGACACAACATTTTTGTTTTCCAATACTTCCTTTGTTTGAGATATCAGTTCATCCATGCCAGCTTTTCCTGCGCCTGATACTGATTGGTAAGTTGATGCAACTATTCTTTTTACATTATATAAATCGTGTAAAGGTTTAAGAGCTACAACTATTGGAATTACAGAACAATTAGCATTTGCTATAATATTTTTATTTTTAAATTTTGGTAATTCTTTTGAATTTACCTCAGGCACAATTAAAGGTATTTCAGGATCTTTTCTAAAAAATTTTGAATTATCTATAACAATTGTTTTTTCAGCAGCTATTGGGGCCCATTTTTCAGCTATTGCTGATCCAGCCGCGAAAAATGCCATTTTTACTTTTGAAAAATCAAACTCTTCTAAGTTTATTACATTATGTTCTTTACCAAAAAAATGTATTTTTTTTCCAGCACTATTTGGGGAAGCAACTAAATGAGCTTCAGTTACAGGAAAATTTTTTTTTTCCAAAACTTCAATTAATTTTCGACCTACTTTTCCAGTTGCACCAACTATTGCTATATTCATGATATTTAGAGTTTTATACTAAATGAAAGGTAAATCACAAACTTTTCCACCAAAATGAGTACCATTTATATTGATTTTGAAGGATTTAGACTCCTCAAAGTGAGGTTTATTTATCATTGCAATTCCAATAACTTGGCCGAATGTTGGATTATAACATCCAGATCTTAATTCTCCAATTACTTTTTCATTTTCATCAATTAAATTCATTGAACCTGTAACACTTATTTCCTTAGTATCAATTTTAACTCCCATCAATTTTTTTTTAATTCCTTCTGATTTAATTTTCTTTAATTTTTCTTTACCTAAAAAATCTACATCACTGTCGATATTGATATATTTATCAAATCCACATTCGTATGGATTGTCTCCATTGTCCATGTCATTACCGTGTGAGAGTAAACCACTCTCAATACGTTCAATTAAATTTGGTCCACCTGGTTTAATATTAAATTCTTTTCCAATTTCAAAAAGATGATCGTATAATTTTAATCCTGACTCGTTGTGTTCCATATAAATTTCATAGCCACCTTGTTTAGACCATCCAGATTTTGCAATAAGATGCTTGTCTCCACCATATTCAAAATATTCAAATCCAAAAAATTTTAAATTTACAATTTTTTCCCCAAAAACTTTTTCCATTAATTGAAATGATTTTGGTCCTTGCACTGCCATTATGTCAACATCAGGTTCAGAAATTTTTACATCAAATTTGTTTCCAATCGCTAATCCTTTGGCAAATAAAATTACGTCTGAGTCAGCTAAAGAAATCCACCATCTATTTTCATTTAGTCTTAAGACTACAGGATCATTTATTAAACCAGCATTATCATCAATTATTGGGCAGTAGTAACATCTTCCATCTTTAGATTTTGATAAATCTCTACATGTCATTAATTGAACTAATTTTGCAGAGTCTTTACCAGAAATTTCAACTTGTCTTTCAGCAGCAACATCCCAAATTTGAACATGCTCTTTCAAGTGATGGTAAGCATCTTCTACAGAACCAAATGCTGCTGGCAACAACATATGATTATATATGGTGTAAGCAGTCACACCTTGTTTCTCAATTCTAGAGGTATACGGTGTTCCTCTTAATCTTCTTGATTTTGCAATTAAAAAATTTTTCATTTATTTTTCCGCATTACTGTCATCTTATTTCGATTTTGTAAAGAAACTATATTAACTAAGCTCTTTAGCTTGTTTTCTTAATTCAAACTTTTGAATTTTACCGGTTGATGTCTTTGGCAATGGAGCAAATACTACTTTCTTTGGAAGTTTAAACCCAGCGAGGGTTTCTCTACAAAAAGTAATAATTTCCTCCTCTGTGCTAGATTTCCCTTCTATCAACTCCACAAAAGCACACGGAGTTTCTCCCCATTTCTCATCAGGCTTTGCAACCACTGCTGCTAGAGATACTGCTGGGTGTTTTGATATCGTATTTTCGATTTCGATAGATGAAATATTTTCTCCACCAGATATAATAATATCTTTAGACCTATCCTGAATTTTTATGTAACCACTTGGATGCGTTACAGCTAAATCTCCTGAATGAAACCATCCACCTTCCATAGATTTTTCTGTTGCCTCTTTATCTTTAAAATAGCCTTTCATTACAACATTACCTCTAATCATTATTTCACCCATAGTTTTTCCGTCATGAGGTATTGGTTTCATAGTTTCTGGGTCCATAACAACAACACCCTCCGTGTTTGGATATCTTACACCTTGTCTAGCCTTGATTTCATTTTGATTGTCTTGATCTAATACATCCCACTCGTCATTCCATGCACATTGTAAAATATGACCATAAGTTTCCGTTAAACCATAAACATGCATTACTTCAAATCCAAGTTTTTTCATTTTTTCGAAAATTATACTAGGGGGAGGAGCACCTGCAGTTAACACGTAAACTTTTCTTTTTAATTCTTTTTGTTGATCTTTTGGTGCGTTAGCAAGCATATTTAAAACAATAGGAGCACCTCCAAAATGAGTCACTTCATATTTATCTATCAACTCAAATATTTTTTTAACATCAATATTTCTTAAACATATGACTCTTCCATGAATCATTGACATTGTCCAAGGATAGCACCATCCATTACAATGAAACATTGGAACTGTGTATAAAAAGTTTAATTTATTAGGCATGTTCCATGCAACAGCACTTCCGGTTGCCATTAAATATGATCCTCTATGATGATAAACTACTCCTTTTGGATTCCCGGTTGTTCCTGATGTATATCCTAAAGCAATTGCCTGCCACTCATCTTTGGGCAATTTCCAAATATAATTCTCATCACCTGTTTTTAGAAAATCTTCATATTCCATAGAACCTATTGCTTTAGAGTCTTTTAAATTCGCATCTTTATCGTCAATATCTATTATTTTAATTTCTTGCTTCACATCTTCTAAAGCTTTTTTGATTACATCATGAAATTGTCTATCAACTATTAATACCTTTGCCTCACTATGATTTAAAATGTAGCTTATTGTCTTAGAGTCAAGTCTTGTATTAATTGCATTTATTACTGCTCCAACCATTGGAATAGAATAATGTGCCTCAAAAATTTCTGGAGTGTTAAACGCTAAAACAGATACTGTATCACCAGTTTTAATTCCAATCTTGTCTAGTGCACTCGCAAACTTCACACATCTTTTATAAACTTCGCTCCAAGTATATTTTCTACTCTCGTAAACTACAGCCTCATAATTTGGGTAAATATCTTTTGCCCTCTCTAGAAACGATAAAGGCGTTAATGGAACATAATTAGCATCATTTTTATCCAAATTTGTCTCATAATGGTTCATGCTAATTAAATTTATAGTTCATAATATAATTACTTCCAGTTGTTGCAGTAATATAACTACTTTCTATTCTAGGAAGTACTCTATTGAAGAAAAAGTTTGCGGTTTGGATTTTGTCTTCATAAAAGTCTTTATTTTTGTCATATTCTTTAAAAGAAACTTCTAGCACTTTCAACCATGCATGTCCTGTAGCCACTAAACCTAAAACTTTTAAATAATCATTACATGCTCCACTGGCATCCTCTGGAGAATTTTTGATTTTTTCTTTCATCCAATTAGTAAATTTGGATAAAATATCTAAATGATAATTAAGTTGTTTTATAAATGGCTCTGCTTTTTTGTCTGTGATGTTAATCTCTTCTTTAATCAGGTTTAAATAATTTTCAATAACATCCCCGTTTTTGTTAATTAATTTTCTAAAAACTAAGTCAGCTGCCTGAACTGAATTTGTTCCCTCATAGATAGGTGTAATTCTATTATCTCGATAGAATTGTTCAATGCCTTGATCTTTTGTAAATCCATACCCTCCATGAATTTGCATTGCTTCACTGGTTATCTCCATCGCATTGTCTGTGAAAAGTGATTTAACAACTGGTGTCATCAATGAAACAAGATCTGAAGCCTCTTGTTTAATTTTTTCATCAGAATGATTCAAACTTACTTCAATTTGCTGAGACAGCCAGAAACTCAGGGCTCTTTGTCCTTCTATCATAGATTTCATGCTTAAAAGTGATCTTCTTATATCAACATGGTCAATAATAAAATCTGCACCATTGTTTGATTTAGAATTAAATGCCTTCCCCTGTTTTCTTTCTTTGGCATAAGTAAGAGAATTTTGGTATGCAATTTCTGAAATTCCAAGTCCCTGAATCCCAACAATTATTCTTTCTAAATTCATCATTGTAAACATAGAGTTTAGACCTTTATTTTTAGGTCCAATCATGTATCCAACAGCATCATCAAAATTTAAAACACATGTTGCAGATCCTTTAATTCCCATTTTATTTTCAATTGAACCTGTTGAAACACCATTTCTTGGTCCAACAGATCCATCTTTATTCAAAATGAATTTAGGAACTAAAAATAAACTAATTCCTTTAGTCCCTGCCGGAGAGTCTGTTGATCGAGCTAACACTAAATGAATAATATTTTCTGTTAAATCTTGGTCACCTGAGGTTATGAAAATTTTTTGTCCACTTATCTTGTATGTTCCATCTTTTTGATCCACAGCTTTAGTTTTTAATAGACCTAAATCTGTTCCACATACTGGTTCTGTAAGACACATTGTACCACTCCATTTTCCCTCTACCATTTTGGGTAAATAAGTATTCTTTATTTCTTCATCTGCATGTCTTAGTAAACAATTATATGCTCCAATTGTTAGTTCACTATAAAGTTTAAATGACAAGCTTGCTGATGAAAGCATTTCATCAAAAAATGTACTGACTGTTTTTGGCATTCCTTGTCCACCGTATTTTGGATCACAAGATAAGGAAATCCATCCATCTTCTATAAATTTTTGGTAAGCCTCTTTGTATCCAGGGGGTGTTCTTACAACTCCATTTTCAAGAACTGCAGGCGTTTCATCTCCACTCTTTGCAAGAGGTAAAATTAAGTTTTGAGTTATTTTAGCTGCTTCATCCAAAATATCTTTTACTAATTCCGAGTTAACTTCTTTGTATTTTTCAATCTCATTATATTTTTTATTGTTTCTCAATTTGTCAAAGAGAAACATCATATCTTCTACAGGTGCATTATAAGTTGGCATAAATATACTTTAGAATAAATGTTTAATTATTGCAATTTTGAAATTATCGCATCTCCCATCACTGAGGTTGATACTTCTTTCATTCCCTTAGAAATAATATCTTTAGTTCTAAGACCCTCATCAAGCACACCTTGAACAGCATTTTCTAAACTATCTGCCTCTTTATCTAGGTCTAAAGAATATCTTAAAGCCATTGCAAAACTCAGTATTGTTGCTATTGGATTAGCAATACCTTGACCTGCTATATCGGGTGCTGATCCATGAACTGGCTCATATAAAGATCTCATATTACCGTTTTTATCTTTGGCTCCAAGGGACGCAGATGGCAAAAGCCCTAAAGAACCAGTCAACATTGCAGCTTCATCTGATAACATGTCACCAAAAAGATTATCTGTTACTATCACATCAAATTGTTTGGGATTTCTAACTAACTGCATTGCACAGTTATCTGCTAGCATATGTTTTAATTCTACATCACTATATTCTTTGTCATGAATTGCTTGAACTTCTTCTTTCCATAATTGACCTGCCTCCATGACATTCGACTTTTCACAGGAAGTAACTTTATTATTCCTTTTTCTGGCTAGATCAAATGCAACACGGGCTACTCTCTCAATTTCACTAGTAGTATAAACATGAGTATTTATTCCTTTTCTTTCGCCATTATCAATTGGTTTTATCCCTCTAGGTTCACCAAAGTAAATACCACCTGTTAATTCCCTAACAAAAAGAATATCTAAATCAGAAACAAATTCAGGCTTTAAACTTGAGGCACTAACAAGTTGCTTGAAACAAATTGCTGGTCTCAAATTTGCAAATAATTTCAATTCTTTTCTTAATTTTAATAGAGCTCTCTCTGGTTTTTTTGAAAAATCAATATTATCCCATTTTGGTCCACCAACAGCACCCAATATTACTGCAGCGCTTTCTTGTGCCTTGTAAAAAGCTTCATCGGTTATTGGAGTTCCATGTTTATCATAAGCAGCACCACCAACCAAATCTTGGTCAATTTCAAAATCCAAGGATTTATTTGAGTTAAACCATTCAATTATTTTTTTGACTTCAGCAATTACCTCAGGTCCGATACCATCCCCTGGTAATAATAAAATTTTTCTTTTTTTAATTTTAATCATTAAATATCCAAGGTTTTGCTTCTTTAATTTTATTTTCGTATGAAACTATTTTTTCAGATTTTTCTAGTGATAAAGCAATGTCATCTAATCCCTCTATTAGACATTTTTTCTTAAATTCATCTATTTCAAATTTTATTTCTTTATTGCCAAAACTTATTGTTTGCTCTGGTAAATTTACAGAAATTTCCTCTTTTCTATTTGAGTACTCAGAAATTTCTTTGATTTGATCCTCTGAAATTGTAATTGGGAGAATCCCATTCTTAAAACAGTTATTATAAAATATATCTGCATAACTTGAACTAATCACACAAGTTATTCCAAAATCCATTAAAGCCCAAGGAGCATGTTCTCTAGAAGAGCCACATCCAAAATTCTTTCCTGCGATTAAAATTTTAGAATTATTATACGGACTATTATTTAAAATAAAGTCATCTATCTCTTTACCACTTTGGTCATATCTCATTTCAAAAAATAAATTTTTTCCTAGTCCAGTTCTTTTTATAGTTTTTAAAAACTGTTTAGGAATTATCATATCTGTATCTATATTGACGATAGGTAGATAAGCTGGAACACTTTTTATTGAGATAAATTTATTCATTTAATTTTGGTATTTTCTAACATCATCTAAGTTTCCAGAAATTGCAGCTGCTGCAGCCATTGCTGGACTAACTAAATGTGTTCTACCACCTCTTCCCTGTCTACCCTCAAAATTTCTATTAGAGGTAGATGCACATCTTTCTTCAGGTTTAAGCTTATCTGCGTTCATTGCTAGACACATTGAACAGCCTGGCTCTCTCCATTCAAAGCCTGATTCTAAAAATATTTTATCCAGACCCTCTTGCTCTGCTTGTTCTTTAACTAAACCAGAACCTGGAACAATCATTGCATGTACATGTGATGCAACTTTTTTATCTTTTAATATTTTAGCTGCCTCTCTTATATCTTCTATTCTCCCGTTAGTGCAGCTTCCTATAAAAACTTTATCAATCTTAATATCTTGTATATTCGTATTTGGTTTTAATCCCATATAATTTAATGATCTGTTAATTGAATTTTTTCTATCTGGGTCAGTTTCACTTTCAGGATTGGGAACTTTACCGTCTATTTCAACCACATCCTGGGGAGATGTTCCCCAAGTTACCATTGGTTTAATTTGAGATCCATCTAACGTTAATTCTTTATCAAAGTTTGCGTCCTTATCAGATTTCAATGTATGCCAATATTCTAAAGCTTTTTCCCAGTTTTCTCCTTTTGGTGACATTGGTTTTCCTTTTAAATATTGAAATATCTTTTCATCTGGTTGAATTAGTCCTGCTCTTGCCCCACCTTCAATCGTCATGTTGCAAATCGTCATTCTTTGTTCAACACTTAGATTAGATATAAGGTTACCGGCATATTCAATCACATAACCAGTACCACCAGCCGTTCCTATTTTTCCAATTATCTGCAGGATAACATCCTTTGATGTTACGCCAATAGGTAAGGAACCGTTTACACTAATTCTAAAGTTTTTTGATTTTTTTTGAACTAAAGTTTGTGTTGCTAAAACGTGTTCTACTTCTGAAGTTCCAATACCAAAAGCTAAAGCTCCAAATGCTCCATGAGTTGCAGTATGACTATCGCCACAAACAATAATATTTCCAGGCTGTGTAAAACCTTGTTCAGGTCCTATTATATGGACAATGCCTTGTCTTTTATCATCCATTCCAAAAATCTCTACTCCAAATTCCTTACAGTTTTTGTTCAAAGTTTCAACTTGAATTCTCGAGTCTTCATCTGAGATACCTTTTGACCTGTCAGTTGTCGGAACATTATGATCTGCAACAGCAAGAGTTAGTTTAGGATGTCTTACTTTTCTGTTTGAATTTCTTAAGCCTTCAAATGCTTGAGGGCTTGTAACTTCATGAATTAAATGTCTATCTACAAACAAGAGTGATGTACCATCAGGTTGTTCATCAACTAGATGATCGTTCCAAATTTTATCGTAAGTTGTAAAAGGCATTTAGAAAAAAATTATTTTTTCTGTTCTTGATTTTTTTTCGGTTCTTCTGTTTTTACAGGCTCAGCTTTAACTTCTTCTTTAGGAGCTTCTGCTTTAATTTCTTCTTTAGGAGCTTCTGCTTTAATTTCTTCTTTAGGAGCTTCTGCTTTAACTTCTTCTTTAGGAGCTTCTGTTTGAGGATCAGTTGATGGCATTACGTTTTCCTCAGTAACTTCATTAATTTTAGTTTCTAAATCAATACCAATAGTCTTCTTAATTTTTTCAGCTATTCTAGCAGATTTACCAGTTCTATCTCTTAGATAGTATAATTTTGCTCTTCTTACTTTTCCTGATCTTACAACTTTTATTGTATCTACAATTGGGCTGTATAATGCAAAAGTTCTTTCTACTCCCTCACCAAAAGAAATTTTTCTGACAGTAAAAGATGAATTGATGTCTCTACTCTTTTTTGCGATACATACACCTTCAAAATATTGAATTCTGTCTCTTTTACCCTCTGTTATCCTAACCCCAACTTTAACGATATCTCCAGGGAAAAAATCAGGATGTTTTCTCTCAGAAATAATCTTGTTTAAATTTGATTTGTTTATTTCTTCAATATTTTTCATTTTAATTTTTCTTATATTTTTGCCATAAGTCTGGTCTTCGGTCGCGTGTTATAGCCTCAGATTGGGATAAACGCCAGTCTTTAATTTTGGCGTGATCACCTGAAATCAACACATTTGGGACCTTTTTTTCCTCCCAAACTTGAGGTTTTGTGAATTGCGGATATTCAAGAAGGCCATTCTCAAAACTCTCATCTTTTGAGGAATTAATATTACCTAGAATTCCTGGAATAAATCTTAGAATAGAGTCTGTTACAACAAATGCAGCAACTTCACCCCCTGACAATATAAAGTCACCAATGCTAATCTCTTCAATATCCCTACTTTCTAGTATTCTTTCATCTACTCCTTCGAAATGACCACAAATTAAATTGATTGTTTTTTCATTTGAAAACTCTCTTGCAAGTTTAGAATTAAAAACTTTTCCTCTTGGACTTAAATAAAGGGTTTTTTCTTTAGTCTTGATATTTGCGTCTAATGAATTTGCCAAAACATCTGCTTTCATAATCATTCCATTTCCGCCACCATAAGGAGTGTCGTCAACAGTTTTATGTTTATCTAATGCATAATCTCTTATGTTTACTGTTTCTAAATCCCATTCTTTTCCTTTTGACTTTCCAAAAAGACCTTTACTCAAATAACCTGGAAAATATTCAGGATACAACGTAAATACTCTAGACAAAAACATTATTCTATTTAGCTTCTTCCTTCGGAGCTTCTGTTTTAGCTTCTTCCTTCGGAGCTTCTGTTTTAGGAGCATCTGCTTTAGCTTCGCCACCCTCATCAGTTTTCTTTCTATCTTTTTTTGGAATTGCTTTTTGAGGATTATTACCTTTTGCTGGCATAGGCATAATCTCATTTTCTCCTAATAATCTTGCAACTCTAGTTGTTGGTTGTGCACCTTGACCCAGCCAATACTTAACTCTCTCAACATCTAATCCCATTCTTTCTTTTTTTTCTTTTGGAATTAGAGGATTAAAAAAACCTAGTTTTTCTATAAACCTTCCATCTCTTGGAAATCTGCTATCAGCAACCACTATCTTATATACTGGTCTCTTCTTAGTTCCTCCCATTGATAAACGCATCTTTAACATTTGTTCTCCTATTTATTTTAATTGATTAAAAAGTTCTGGTGGTATGCCTTTATCCATCATCCCTTTTGTATTCCCTTTAGACATTTTTTTCATCATTTCTGACATCATCTTAAATTGCTTAAGCAATTTATTGATAGTGGCTACGTCTGTTCCTGAGCCATTAGCAATTCTTTTTTTTCTAGAACCATCTATAATCTTTGGGTTTTCACGCTCTTTTTTAGTCATAGATAATATTACCGCCTCGTTTTGAGTAATTATTTTTTCATCCACTCCAGCTTGATCCATTTGAGATTTAACTTTTGAAACACCAGGCAAAAAAGACATTATACCTTCAATACCACCCATTTTTTTCATTTGTCTTAGCTGAGTAAGATAATCCTCTAACGAGAACTGACCTTTCTTTAATTTTTCCTCTGTTTTTTTTAATTTTTCTTCATCTAGATCTTCTGCAGCCTTTTCAACAAGGGAAACAATATCTCCCATACCTAAAATTCTATTGGCAATTCTGTCTGGGTGAAAAACTTCAAAGTTTTCTACCTTTTCACCAACTCCTAAAAATTTAATTGGAACATCTGCAACATATTTCATACTTAATGCTGCTCCACCTCTTCCATCACCATCTGATCTTGTAAGAATAATACCTGTCAGATTTACTGTGCTTTTAAATTCTTTAGCTACATTGGCAGCTACTTGACCAGTCAAAGAATCTGCGACAAGAATTGTTTCTGACGGGTTTATAATACTTTCAATTTGTTTAATCTCACTCATCATTTGTAAATCAATCTGAGTTCTTCCAGCTGTATCAAATAGAATTACATCTGCTCCATTAAGATTAGCAGCACTAATCGCCCTTCTACAAATATCTGCAGGAAGTTGATCTTTGATGACTGGAAGCGTTATTATATTATTTTGCTCACCCAAAAGTCTTAGTTGCTCTTGTGCAGCAGGTCTGTAAACGTCTAGACTAGCCATCATCACTTTTTTCTTTTTATTAATCTCTAAAAATCTTGCAAGTTTAGCTGTCGTAGTTGTTTTTCCAGATCCCTGTAATCCAACTAACATTATTGGAACAGGTGGAACTGCATTTAATTCAATATCAGAATTTTTATCCCCCAGGAAAGAAATTAACTCATCGTTAACAACTTTAACTACCATCTGTCCAGGTGAAGTTGATCTGATAATTTCCTGACCTAGAGCTTTAGGTTTAACTCTATTTATAAATTCTTTTACAACTTCTAAAGATACATCCGCCTCTAAAAGAGCAAGCCTTATTTCTCTTAAACCTTCATCTACTTGCTTTTCATCAAGTGAAGGGGCTTTTTTTAATGAAGAAAATATTTCTTCAAATTTATTTGTTAAGTTTTCAAACATAATTCCATCCAGCAAGTATCGCACCAGTGGGCGAACTCTCGCTGACTGGTGTCGATCTCTTTGTTGCCAAAGACACCGCAAATTGCTGTATTTTGCGGAAACGGCGATAAACTATAATAGAGGTTCAAAATGTCAATAAATAAGTTAAATACTGAAGTATATGGAATTTAAAGCTTTTAAAATGGATGGTCTTGGAAATGATTTTGTAATTATTGATAATAGGTCAAATAATGTGAAATTAAACAAGGATCAAATTATTAAAATTTGCGATCGAAACTTTATTGGTTGTGACCAAATAGTCTATATTAACAACAGTGATAATGCTGATGCTGATCTAGAGTTTTATAATTCTGATGGTTCTGCAGCTGACGCATGTGGAAACGGTACAAGATGTGTAGCCTTTTTATTATCAAAAGAAAAAAATACAAAAAATATAAGCGTTCAAGTAGCATCAAAACAGTTGAATTCAAAGTTACTTGATGATGGTCAAGTTGAAACAATAATCGGTGTACCAAAAACTAATTGGAATGAAATTCCTTTATCTAAAAAACTAAACACTAAAAATTTAGGAATTATTATAGAAGATAACAATAACCAAGCAGTGAGTGGCGGTATAGCTATTAACGTAGGTAATCCTCATACTATTTTTTTTGTTAATGATGTAGAAAATTTCAATTTAGAAAAAATTGGACCTGAGATCGAAAATCATAAATTTTTTCCAGAAAAATGTAATTTCACTCTTGCTCAAAAATTAAATAAAAATCATTATAAAATTAAAGTTTGGGAAAGAGGCGCAGGTTTAACAAAGGCATGTGGAACTGCTGCGTGTGCAACAGCAGTAGCTGCAAATTTAGAAAAGTTAGAAAATTCTAGAACTGAAATTGAATTCACTTTAGGAAAATTAATAATTTCTATTGATGAAAGTCAACAAATTCATATGAAAGGACCTGTATCTAGTATCAAAGAAATAGATATAAATATCTAATGGGTATATTCGAAAAGTTTAAATTAGGTTTTAAAAAAAGTGCTGATAATATTTCCTCAGGGCTTAGAGATATAATAGTAAAAAAGGAAATTGATGATGAAACATTAAACAAAATAGAGGAATTTTTGATTAGTTCTGATGTTGGCATTGACGCTTCAGCTGAAATAAAAAATATTATCTCTCAGAAAAAAATTGATCCTAAGAAAAATGTGGTTGAGGAAATAAATGCTATTTTAAAAGAATATATTTTAGAGTTAATGGTACCCTTAGAAAGAAAAGATTTTTTTGAAAATAAAGAAAATTTAAACGTAACATTAATTTCTGGTGTAAATGGGGTAGGTAAGACGACCACTATCGGTAAAATTGGTAAAATATTTAAAGATAACGGCTCAGAAGTAATATTTTCTGCTTGTGATACCTTTAGGGCAGCAGCAATAGAGCAATTAGAGTCTTGGTCTGATAAGATTGGAGCGTCAATTATCAAATCAAATCCAGGGTCTGACCCTGCTTCAGTAGCTTACAAAGCGATAGAACATGCAAAAAACAACAATATTAAACGGGTACTAATTGATACCGCTGGCAGATTGCAAAATAAGAAAAATTTAATGGATGAATTCAAAAAAATTGCAAATGTTATAAAAAAAACAGATGAAAGTGCACCTCATGATGTTGTTTTAGTTCTAGATGCAACCTCCGGGCAAAATATAATAAATCAACTTGAAGAATTTGATAAAATTATAAAAATTACCGGTTTAATTATGACAAAACTTGATGGGACAGCAAAAGGAGGAGTACTAATTGCAATTTCAAAAAAATATAAGGTTCCAATTTTAGGCCTTGGACTTGGAGAAAAAGAAGACGATTTACAAATTTTCAATGCTGAACAATTTGCAGATGCATTTACTCAATTTAATTAATTAGATTTTTAGAAATTAAAGGTTTTTCAATAGAACATTCAAAATTATTCTTATTTGTTTCATATCCACAAACTTTTGCATAACTTGAAATAATGAAATTTAGTTTCCCGTCATTCTCGAAATTTTTTAATTTTTTTGACTGAATATTATATTCTAGATTTTGATGAAAATTTTTTTTACCACTTACTAAAATTAAAGTATTATTATCTTTCATTAAATAATATGCAAAGTCCTCAGGAAAAACTGGATAGGTATAATTTTTTACAAGTTTTTTAACTTTTTTAGGAAACCATTCATATGTTAGTAAAGGGAAATCCTCTTTTGAATTATGATTATAAATATATAGATCTTGTGGATAATCATTAATATAGTTTGCATCTTCTCCTCTTGCTAAAATGGCTTTGTCTCTTGTTTTGAAATATAATGTAAATTGACTATTATATGATTTCATTTTACCAACATAAAAATATTTATTCCTAGTTTCGTTGCTAATTTCAGCGTAAGAAAAATTTGAAAAAAAAATTACAATTAATATAGATAAAATTCTTGCCATATATGACTTTAAAAATATAAAGTTGCTTAATATTTGTTTGAATTGTGTCTTAATTTAATTGTGTAATAAATAACTCAATTGAGTTTATGAGATTTTCGTTAAAATCCATCATATGATCATCATTTTCAACAAAAAAACTTGATTTTTTTCCATTAAATTTATCATAAATTTCTTTTCCCATTTTAAATGGTACAATTTTATCTTTCATACCATGCATTACCAGAATTGGAGATGTATTTTTATTCAATTTACTAATCGAATTGTATTTATCTTTTAACAAATATTTGACTGGCAAATATGGATAATAACTTTTTGCTAGTGTTTCCATAGATGTGAACGGTGACTCTAATATCACACCACTAAAAGAATAATCTTGTGCTAGATTTAATGCAATTGCTGTACCCAACGACTCCCCGTACAAGATTATATTTTTATCTTCAATTTTCTTGGAATTTAGCCATTTCTTTGCTGCCAAAGCATCTTCATAAAGGCCTATTTCTGAAGGTTTTCCATCATTTCCACTAAATCCCCTATAAGCGAATATCAAATAGTTAACATTCATTTTTGAGAATTCATTTAATTTATAAATACGATTATCAAGTTTGCCAGCATTTCCATGAAAAAGTAATATAGTCTTATAATTTTCGTTCTTTTGAAAGTGCCATCCAACCAAACTACTTTCAGAGTTAATAAATACCTTTTCTATTTTGTGATTCAAAGGTCCTTCGTCTAAATAATTATTTTCTCCTGGATGGTACAGAAGATTTCTTTGATAAAAAAAAATAAAAATGCAAATAAACATATAAATAATTAATATTAATAATAATATATTTGTTAGTGTCATTTTTTTATTAATCATTATTTCTATTTAGATAAATGAAAAAAATATAACTTAATATACAAAGAATTAAAAAAATTGAAAAAGAAATTCTATAACTACTTACAATATCAAATCCTTTAGAATTAAATAAGTCTATAAATAATCCAATACCCCATTGCATAAAGAACGTTCCTGAATGAATGAATACATTATATGAAGTAAGTGACTTGCCTGCTAAATTTTGTGAAAAGTTTAAAGCTATAGCTGGTTGAGTTAGAGAAATTACAATTGAAGTCATAATGTATATTGCAAATAAAAAAGCTCCAGCTTTAGGACCAAAAAAGATTATTAGAAAAAAAACAAAGTAACTTACTGGGAGTCCAAATTTAATTAGTTTAACACTACTTATTCCATAATCAGAGAGTTTGGGAAGAATATATCCCCATAAAAAGTATGATGCTAACATAGTTACATTGATCCAAAACAAGCCTGTAGCACTTTGAAATGGAGAATAACCTGTAATATTTAGCATCCAAGGACCGGCCCAAAGCGTTTGGATTGCCTGTATACCACCATAATTAATAAATGCTAATGGTACCATACTGATAAAAAACTTATTCTTCCAAATTTGTGCTAAACCTTTTTTTTCTTCATCAACAGTGAAGTTTTCTTTCTGTTCCCAATTAGGAGTGAATAAAAAAATTAAAATAATACTTATTAAAATAAGTATAGCTATTAAAATGAAAATCCATCTCCATCCTATGTATGGTAATAAAATCTGTACAGGTAAAGTAGATGATACAAAACCTATATTTGCTACCATTAACATCCATGAATTAGCACGCTGTTGATATTTTTCAGCAAACCAAACTCTGTATCCTGTTAGAGGTCCCATCATACAAGCGCTCACGCCAATCCCAATAAATATTCTTGAAATAAGTAACCCAGAAAAACTTTTTGCTAATGCAAATGATATGGTTCCTACCAATGCAATTACTAAAAAATATCCAACGACTTTTTTTGGTCCATATTTATCAAGAAGTAGTCCTATTGGGACTTGCATAATTGAAAAGCCAATAAAATAGCCTCCTGCTAACAGTCCTAAATTTCCTGCTGTTAAATCGAATTCATATGTCAGGACTGGTGTTAATGTTGCAGTAATAGATCTAACAAGATTTGATAATAAAAAACCAAAGGCAAAAATACAAAATATGATAATGCTTTTATTTACTTTAGTAATCATTTATAAATTTTTGAGATTTAATCTGTACTATGAATAATCAATCAACAAAAGATAAAGATGCACGCTCATCAAATGCTATGGCTGCAACTTCTCATCCATTAGCGACCGAAGAGGCCTTAAAAATACTAAAAATGGGTGGAAATGCAGTAGATGCTTCTATAGCAGCTTCAATTGTTTTATCTGTGGTTGAGCCTAATGCAACAAGTATTGGTGGAGACTGTTTTGCAATTGTCAAAATGAATAATCAGGATGCAGTATCTTTTAATGGATCTGGGTTAGCACCAGAGAAATTAAGTTATGATTTCTTCAAGGAAAAAAATATAGATAAAATTGGATTAACAAGTCCTCATTCAGTAACGATTCCTGGTGCAGTTCATGCTTGGGAAACTATTCATAAAGAATTTGGAAAATTAGATTTTGAACAATTATTTACAGGTGCAATTGAGATTGCAAAAAATGGTCACAAGATTTCTAAAGTAGTGTCAAATGCTTGGCATAATAGCTTAAATAAAATTAATGGAAATGAAAATTCTAAAAAAATTTTTTTGAAAGAAGGTCGTACTTATCAAGAAAATGAATTAATGAAAAATATCCCATTAGGAAAAACATTAGAGGCAATTAGTAAAAAAGGAAGTAAAGAATTTTATGAAGGTGAAACTGCAAAAGATATAATTGAAAGTTTAAGTGAATTAGGGGGTGTGCATACTTTTGAGGATTTTTCTAAACAGAACACAATAAGATCAGAAACAATAAAATCTAGTTATAAGGGTGATTTTATTCATCAATGTCCTCCAAATGGACCTGGCGTAACTGTTTTGATTATGATGAAATTGTTAGAAAAACTAAATATTCATAACTATAAATTCAATAGTACTGAAAGATTTCATCTTGAAGCCGAAGTTACAAAACAAGCTTATAAAGTTAAAGAAACAAGCTTAGGCGATCCAAATTTTGTAAATTTTGATTTAGATGAAATTTTAAGTGATAAAAATATTGAGGATATTTTTAATAAAATTAAGCTCAATTCATGCAGTGATGTTGGTGACTTAAATATTCCAGCTCACCCAGAAACTATTTATCTAACAGTTGTAGATAAAGACTTAAATAGTGTGTCCATCATTAATTCAGTTTGTTACGTATTTGGGTCAGGTATCACTACAAATAAAAGTGGAATACTTTTACATAACAGGGGTACAAATTTCAGAGTAGAGCATGGACATCCAAACTGTATTGAGGGCTTAAAAAGACCATTACACACTATAATTCCAGGTATGGTCATTGACAAAGATAACAATACAACTTTGAGCTATGGAGTTATGGGAGGGCAATATCAACCAGTAGGACAGGTGCATGTTTTAAATAATATGATTGATTACGGCATGGGTCCTCAAGAGGCTTTAAGTTTTCCAAGAGCCTTTCATTTTAACAATATTTATAAGCTTGAAAAATCAGTTGATAATCAAATTTTTAACGAATTGAAAGAAATCGGTCATAATGTTGAGTATATTGATGGCACTCATGGTGGAGGTCAAGCTATTAAAATAAATCGTACAGAAGGGGATCTTTTAGGAGGATCTGATCCTAGAAAAGATGGTTACGCAAAAGGGTACTAAATAATGTCAAAAAGAATTGTTAGAAACATTTTTGAAAATGTGAATGATGAAAATATTGCTCTAACCTCTGAAATCAGTACAAAACTAAATTACAAAGATTTAAAATCATTTATAGATAAAATTTCTAAACAGCTGGCTGGAAATGGATTATCAAACAAAGATAGAGCAGCGATAGTTTTACCAAATGGGCCATATATGGCTTCAAGTTTTTTAGCTATTTCAAGCTATATGTCTGCTGCACCTTTAAATCCATCATATAAATCTGAGGAGTATGAATTTTATTTAAAAGATTTAAATCCAAAAATTGTTTTGGTTGAGAAAAATTCTAAAAATCCAGTTGTCGATGTAGCAAAAAAATTAAAAATAGAATTATGTGAGATTAATCCAGAAAAGGATGGACCTTCAGGAATATTTAATATTTATGAAAAAGAAAGTGAATATTCTTTACCTGATGAAAATGATGAAGCATTAGTGCTACACACTTCTGGTACTACATCAAGACCAAAAATTGTTCCTTTAACAAATAAAAATATTTTTTCTTCTGCAGAAAATATTTCTAAAAGTTTAAATCTTTCTAAAAATGACCATTGTCTTAATATTATGCCACTTTTTCATATACATGGTCTTATAGCTATTTTAGCTTCATCAATGAAAGCTGGGGCATCTGTATGTGCATCAAATGGTTTTAATGCTATCAAGTTTTTAGATATGGCTAAATCAGAAAAAATAACTTGGTACTCAGGGGTGCCTACAATGCATCAGGCTATTTTATTAAGAGCAAGTAGAAATTTAGAAGTTGCTAAGCTACTAAAACTAAGATTAATTAGATCATCATCTGCATCTTTACCACCAGCAGTATTCAAAGATTTAAATGATGTTTTTAGTTGCCCAGTAATTGAAGCATACGGTATGACAGAAGCTACTCACCAAATGACTTCTAATCCATTGCCACCTGAGCAACAAAAAGCAGGATTTGTAGGCCTTCCAGCAGGTCCAGAGGTATGTATTATGAACGAAGATGGGGAAGTGCTAAAACAAGGTGATGAAGGAGAAGTGTGTATAAAAGGTGAAAATGTAACTCTTGGATACGATAATAATGAAGAAGCAAACAAAACAAGTTTTACCAATGGTTGGTTTAGAACTGGCGATCAAGGTTATTTCGACAATGAGGGTTATTTAAAGATTTCAGGAAGATTGAAAGAAATAATTAATAAAGGTGGAGAAAAAATATCTCCATTAGAAGTTGATAATGTATTAATGGACCATCCATTAATAGATCAAGCAGTTTGTTTTGGATATGAAGACAAAATGCTTGGAGAAAATATTGCTAGTGCAATTATAATAAAAAGTGGTGAGGCATTTTCAGAAAATGATGTTTTAGAATATGCTCAAGAAAAACTTGCTAAATTTAAAATACCAAAAAAAATTTTTTTTGTTGAAGAAATTCCAAAAGGAGCAACAGGAAAATTACAAAGAAATGTTTTAGCAAAAAAATTTGGTTTAAATAATTAATGACAAAAGTTTGTATATTTGGTGCAGGATCGATTGGGGGATATTTAGCTGCGTGTTTGAGTAAAAATAATATTGATTTATCACTTATAGCCAGAGGTCCACACAAAAAAGCTATTGAGGAAAATGGTTTAACATTAATTAAAAAAGATAAAACAGAAAACTTTAAATTAAAAGTAACAGATGATCCCAAAGAACTTGGAATTCAAGATTATATTTTTATTTCAGTAAAAGCTCATGCAATTTCTAATATAGTTGATTCTCTTCAAAGCTTAATTGGAAAAAATACAACTATAATATCTGCTGTGAATGGCTTACCTTGGTGGTATTTTCATAAAGCTAACACGGGGACAAACTTAGATGAGAAACATATAGATAGTGTTGATCCTGATGGTAAGATTTGGAATTCTTTGAATCCTTCAAGAGCTCTTGGATGTGTGGTTTATCCAGCAGCTGAAATTACTGAACCTGGTGTTATTAAACACAATGGTGGTGAAAGATTTACATTAGGCGAACCAGATGGATCAAAATCAGAAAGACTTAAAATTATTGCAGACTTATTAATTGCAGGAGGCTTAAAAGCTCCACAAAAAAGTAATCTAAGAGATGAAATATGGATAAAGCTCTGGGGTAATTGCTCATTTAATATAGTAAGCGCACTATATGATAAGACTTTGGATGAAATTGGTAATGACCCAGAATTATTAAACACCGTAAGAAAATTGATGGAAGAATGTCAGTTAGTAGGAGAGAAAATAGGTGTAAAATTCAACGTCTCAATCGATCAAAGAATTAAAGCTGCTATCTCTATTATTGGTCACAAACCCTCGACAACGCAAGACTTACATGCAAAACGTCCTTTAGAAATAGATCCAATTATTGGATCAATAATTGAAATTGGAAATAAAGTTAATGTAAAAACCTTTACATTAAAAACTGAGTATAACAAATTAAAAGACAAAGCGGAAAGACTTAGTTTATATCAAAGGACAAATATAATTGAACAGATTACAAGTTAATCAAAAATTGAGAGAAATATCTCTGTGTACTGAATTACATTTTGAAACATAAATTGCTTGCTCTTTTGTAAGTTTTTGTTGTAACCTCAATCCAATAGTTTCACTTAATACAGTTAAGTGATTATTTATTCTATCCATATATTTTTTGTCAAATTCATTTCTCCAACTTACTTCTTGATCAAAATGTGCATAAGTATCACTAGCTATTTTTTGAATTTGTTCTGGATCTTTTTCATCTTCATCCATTATAGTTATTAGATAATCTAATTTATCTGCAAATTCATCTGATCCAGAAATCTCTCCTACTTTATCAAACATATTATCAATATGATCAATGGCATCTAAATATCCTCTATTGTCAATTTTAGATTTAAGAATTTTGATATCTTCATTTAATTCTTCAAATTTTTCACCATCTAAAATAAATAATTTTATCAACATTAAATCATCATATGCATTGTCTGCAGTTTTACGATATTTTTTTACTGCTAAGTTTTTTGCTTTATTAATCTTGTTAAATTCATCATTTCTTGATTTCCAATCTTTAGAAATTGAGTTTTCTATTTCGTCAATTTCGAGTTTTATGTTCTCAATTCTTTGTTCAATTTTATTTTTTTCAGAAACTTCATCATCATCTAAATTTCTAATTTCGGCTTTAAATTTATCTATTTTTTTATTGAGTTTAAAAATTTTCTTTTGTTTTTTTCTCGTTTTGAAATGTAAATCTCGATAATCAACAGCGTAATCATTGTAAATAGCTTCGGCACTTTTTACATCATCAACTAATTCAAATGTATAATTTGAATTATCAACATGACGTTGGAAATAACTTAACTTATCGGCTGGTAAATTTGCAAGTATTATTGAATCAAAATCGTCTATGCTATTCTTTATTTCATCTGCATTGTTTGTATATTTTGCAAATTTATATTCTTGCAAACAATATTGAAGTTTCGGGTTCATAGGAGGTGGAGCTACATTTGAAGTCAGATAAACTCTATTTGGAAGATAATTTACCAGACTTGGATAAGACCCTACAATTGCTAGGCCAATGAGTTGTAAAATTATAAATGGAACAACACCTTTCCAAATATCTAATGTTTGTACCACTTTTGGAGCAACACCTTTTAAATAAAATAAGGCAAAACCAAAGGGGGGAGTTAAAAAAGAGGTTTGTAAATTGACACCAATCATAACACCTAACCAGACCGCTGTAACGTTTGCTCCTGTCTCAGCTAATAATATAGGTGCAATTATTGGAACAACCACAACAGCGATTTCAATAAAATCTAAAAAGAACCCAAGTAAGAATATTACAATCATTACAACTACAAACTGAGTCCAAAAGCCCCCGGGTAAATCTTGAAGGAAGTCTCTTACTAATTCTTCACCACCAAATGCTCTAAATCCTGATGTAAGCATTGCAGCACCTAATAGAATAATAAATACCATCGAAGTTGTAACGCACGTTTCGGTTACTACTTCTTTAAGAACATTTTCAGTTTTATATGTTCTCCAAAAACTCCATGCTATTCCATAAACCAAAGTGATTACAAAAATA
Organism: uncultured Pelagibacteraceae bacterium; assembly: GCA_902522525.1. Taxonomy (GTDB): domain Bacteria; phylum Pseudomonadota; class Alphaproteobacteria; order Pelagibacterales; family Pelagibacteraceae; genus Pelagibacter. The sequence goes on from CABYVU010000001.1 coordinate 185,260, forward strand.
GCAGTTATATAAATTGCTCCTAAATCTCTTTCTTCTATATTTTTTATGTTAAGTTCATAATTTGATGCAAAAAAAGTAATGGGTATTAATGATCCAATTATCATTATAAGTGGATAGAAGGCACTTTTCTTACCTTGAAATAGACGGTAACCCGCCATTAATGTTGCTCCAATTGCTCCTATAGAACCAGCTTGGTTCACAGTTGCAATACCCATAAGAATCGATCCTAAAACAGCAAAAATTAATGCAAGTGGAGGAATAATTATAACAATAACTCTCATCCAAAATTTGAAATCAAAGTTTCCTTTAAATGGAACAGGTGGGGCAACCCCTTTTTTTATTCTTGCATAGAAAAATACATAGATCATATATAAAGCTACAAGTACTAATCCTGGTAAAAGTGCTCCCAGGAACATGTCACCGGCACTGGATGAACCTACTCTAAATTCACCTGGCATGTTAAATTCGCCTGTTAAAGCTTTATAATCGTTCTGCCTCATGTTATTGGCAACATCTGATGCGCTCGCTAATTGGTCCGCTATAATAATTAATACAATTGATGGCGGAATAATCTGTCCTAGAGTTCCAGAAGAGCAAACAATTCCACTTGCAAGTTTTCTGTCATAATTGTTGTTTAACATTGTAGGTAATGAAATTAATCCCATTGCAATGACTGTTGCTCCGACAATACCTGTAGTTGCAGCTAATAATGCACCAACAAATATTACCGAAATACCTAAACCACCAGGTATCGGGCCAAATAATTGACCCATAGTTATTAATAAATCCTCAGCAATTTTTGATTTTTGAAGCATAATTCCCATAAAAATAAATAAGGGAATTGCAATTAAAGTGTCAGTCTCGACGTCCCAGTAATTACTTCTAAAATTTGTAATTCCAGCAACAAGCCATTCGGTTGGACCATCGACAGCGAAGTAAGCATCAACATCGCCAGCAAAAATATAACCAAAAAAAGCTGCTAAACCGATAGATATGATAGCTGAACCAGGAAGAGCAAAGGCAACTGGATACCCTGAAGCTAGAGCTGCAATCATAATTAAAACTAATATAGCTAAAAAAAATAATTCCATTATTGGCTTTCCATATTTTCGATACTAACTTTATTTGTTTTATCGACCTTTGAAATATTTACCTCTTCATCATTTTGCAGAAGTTTGTGGCTACTGCTCATAAAATAACTTGTGAATTGCAGCAACATCGTAACTGCAAAAACTCCTAAATAAACAGCCATTAAATAAAGTAGATATAGTCCGTTAGAACCTTGCTGAGTTACTTCAAAGGCAACTACGGGTCCGTTAATAATACTTGCTTTACCGTTTAAACCATAAAAGATAACTATTAAACAAAGTGGTACTCCAAGAAGTGCTGAACCTATCGAATTAGTCCATGCTTTTTTTCTCTCACTAAAAGAAGAGTAAAGGACATCTACTCTTACGTGACCTTCGTGTATTAGAGCATATGCACTTGCAAATAGATATAGCGCTGCATACCAAAATCTCACAAGGTCTCCCTGAAAAGCTTGCTCATAAGAAAATATAAATCTTGATAATACTATTACAAATTCACTTAGTACGACTAGAACTGCAAGCCAAATAAATCCGACTGATTTTGTAAAATATCCAATTATGAAAGATCCTAAAATAATTGGAAAATGTATAAATGTAATTCTTTCAGGAGCTTTAACCATAAAAGCTTTAACCCCAGGACTAAAAATAGCTTCCCATAGTCTTTCCACAACCATGAATGAAATTATAAAATCAGCAACACCAACTAGAAATACAGCCCAAAAAGATGATCTAACTAAATATGCAGAAAATTTTGATAATATTTCTGAGTCATGTTCCAGTGTCTGAGAATATGTTTTAAATACGTATAAAATAACTCCAGCAATACAAATCAAATAAATTCCAATTTGCAAATAACCATAATTTAATTCTGATCCTTGAAGTGCTTTTTGTTTAAAACCAAATAATTCGTAATGAGAAAAAATTTTTTTTACTCCTGGCCAGTCGACCCAAACTGTAAGAATATTATTTATTAAAAATGCTAGCGTAAAAGCTAACACAGAGTAGCTTAAAATTCTTAAATAACGTGCTGTAATCTTACTTTCGGAGTCCATAGGTTTTTTTTAATACTAAAAATTTACTTTTATTGAAACTAAAAAAAAGGGCCCAATTAAGGGCCCTTTTAATTACATAAAAGACGTAATTACATTCCTAGCACTCTGTTTCTTTGCTGAATGTAAGGTGAGTCTGATAGGTTTGTCCAAGCACCAATTTCTTTTCTAGCCTTTAAGAAACTTGTGTGGATTCTCTCAGCGAGACCACTACTTGCTCTAGTTTCCTCAAAAACTTCCTCTGCTGCTTTTCCAAAACCATCGTAAACTTTATCACTAAACTTCTCTAGTTTAACACCATGGTCGTTTATCAATCTAGCTAATGCTGCTCCGTTTTTAGCATTGTACTCTGACATCATAACGTCGTTTTCAGTAGATGCACAAGCTTCGATTAACAACTGATCTGATTTTGATAAACTTGTAAACCAAGATTTATTACATCCACAAGCTAACATTGAACCAGGTTCGTGCATTCCAGGATAGTAGTAGTATTTAGCTGCTTCTTGGAATTTCATTGCTTCATCATTCCATGGACCAACCCATTCTGTTGCATCAATTGCACCAGACACTAAGTTTTCATAAATCTGTCCACCAGGAAGTGAAACTGGAGATCCTCCAAGTTTACCAATAACTTGACCACCTAATCCAGGCATACGCATTTTTAAACCTTTAAAGTCATTTGGACTTCTGATTTTCTTGTTAAACCATCCACCCATTTGAACTCCTGTATCACCACACATGAAATTTTTTAGACCAAATTTATCTGCTAATTCATCCCATAATTGTTGACCACCAGCAAATCTGATCCAAGCATTCATTTCTGTGTAAGTGAAACCGAAAGGTACTGCAGTGAAGTAACCCCAAGCAGGATCTTTTTTCACCCAATAATAGTCTGCAGCATGATACATTTGAGAGTTACCTGAAGCAACTTCATCAAATGAGTCAAATGCCTTAACTCTTTCGTTAGCAGCGTAGTAAGTAACTTGAATTCTTCCATCACTTACATCACCAATTCTTTGCGCAAATCTTTGTGCACCAGTTCCTAGACCTGGGAAATCTCTTCCCCAAGTTGCTACCATTGAAACTTCAATTCTGTCTTTGGCAACAGCTGGAGCAGACAAAGATGATGCAGCTACAGCGGCAACACCTGTTGCAGCAGCAGCTTTAAAGAACTTACGTCTTGAAGGCGTTTTTTTTACCTTCATTAGTTTTTTGTCTTTAATCATTTATTTCTCCTCTTTAGTTAATTAACTAATGATAATTAAACATAAATGTAACTTAGAGTCATTTTAAAAATTAGGACAAATAGGTTAAATACAACTTGAGATTGTTAATTGACTTTATTTTTGCAATTTCCTGTCTTAAAAAATTCATCAAGGTTGTCTATTGCTAAATTAGCCATTGCTGTTCTAGTTTCCTTGGTTGCACTACCTAAATGTGGAAGAATAAACGCGCTTTTATGCCTATAATAACCTTTGTTTAAATTTGGCTCATTTTTGTAGACATCTAATCCAACTGCATAAACTTTTCTTCTATCAAGAGCATCAACCATTGCCTCATCCTCTATTATATCGCCCCTTGCAACATTAGTTACAATTGCTCCTTTGGGCAAATATTCTATTGTATCTTTGTTTATCATGTTAATTGTCTCTTTCGATGCAGGACAGCAAACAGATAATACATCTGAAACTGATAACAAATCTTTTAGGTTGTCATGATAAACTGCTCCCTGCTCCTTATCCTCAGTTAGCTTTGATCTATTGTGATAATGAATAACCATACCCAACGATTTAGCGACTTTTGCAATCTTTTGTCCAATTCTTCCCATTCCTAATATTCCCAATCTAGTTCCAGTTAATTGTTTTCCTATTAATAAATCTGCTGACCAAACCCAACCTCCTTCTCTTGCTCTTTCAATTCCCTCAGAAGCTCTCCTGCAAGCACCCAATATTAAAAGAACCCCTATTTCAGCTGTTGCATCTGTCAAAACATCTGGAGTATTAGTCACTGCAATTCCTCTATTTCTTGCTGCATCCAAATCAATATTTCCAAAACCAACTGCAAAATTTGATAATATTTTTACAGTATCGGGTAATTGATTTATTGTTTCAGCATCTAACTTATCAGTAAGAGCTGATAATATTCCATCACAGCCATCGCTCATTTCAACAAGTTTTTTTTGAGAATATAGTTCATCGTTTAAATTCAAATTTGCATCAAAAATTTCTTTAGCCTTGTCTTCACAAGATCTTAGCAATCTTCTTGTGACCAAAATTTTTTTCATAGATATGTAATTAATTTAAATCGAAAATTTTACCAGGATTCATTATGTTATTTACATCCAAAGATCTTTTAATAGATTTCATAACGGGTACATTGTCTGGATGTTCTCTAAGCAAATAATGTTTCTTTTGAAGACCTATACCGTGTTCTCCAGTGATTGTTCCTTCAAGCTCAAGTGCTTTGTTTATTAAATCATCACTGTATTGTCGAATTTTTTTTTGTTTTTCATGATCCTCTGGGTCATAAAGAACAATAGAGTGAAAATTTCCATCACCTACGTGGCCTACCATTGGAGCAGTTAAACCTAGTTTTTGTACTTCTTTTTCTGCCCAAGATATACACTCGACTAATCTTGAAATTGGAACACAAACGTCTGTTGAATAAACTTTCATGTCGTTTCCTAAAGCTTTAACAGAGTAATAAACATCATGTCTTGCTTTCCATAATTTTTTTTGTTCTTCGGGAGAAGATGCCCATTGAAAATCACTTCCACCATTACTTTTAGAAATTTCCTCTACAATACCAATATTTTCATTATTTGAAGCCTCACTCCCATGGAATTCAAAAAATAATGTCGGTGATGCTTTTATGTTTTCTAGTTTTGAATATTTAATACTAATTTCCATCTGATCTTTGTTAAGCATTTCAATTCTTGCAATTGGAACACCGTACTGAATAACTTCTTGTGATGCTTTTACTGCAGAGTCTAAATCTGGGAAATAGCAAACTGCACTCATTATACTTTCAGGTATGGGTGATAATCTTAATTGTACTTCAGTAATTATTCCAAGCGTTCCTTCTGAACCTATAAATAAATTTGTGAGATTATATCCCGCAGAAGTTTTTTTTGTTCTAGCTCCTGTTTTAATAATATCTCCATTGGGAAGAACAACTGTGAGACCTGAAATTACAGTTCTCATTGTACCGTATTTAACAGCCATTGTTCCAGAAGCCGAAGTGGCAGCCATTCCACCAAGAGCTGCGTCTGCACCCGGGTCAATTGGAAAAAATACTCCATCCTCTCTTAAATATTCATTTAATTGTTTTCTTGTAACATTTGCTTGAACTCTACAATCAAAGTCCTCAGCATTAACGCTTAAAACTTTGTTCATTTTTTCAAGAGAAATAGTAATACCGTTTTGATTTCCTACAACGTGACCTTCCAGAGAAGTGCCTGTACCAAATGGAACAACTGGAATTTTATGCTCATTACATAGCTTTAATAATTGAGAAACTTCTTCATTTGTCTCTGGAAATACTACAGCTTTTGAAAGTATTGGGTCATAAGTGTCTTCACCTCTAGCATAGTTTGCTCGAGTGGACTCTGATGTTGAAAATCTTCCATTAAAAATTTTTTTTAATTCTGTTTGAACAATTTCATTCATAATTAAATATTATAGAAGTTTCTTATAAAAAATACAGTCTATTTAGAAAGCATCTTGCCTATGTTTTCTAAGGCCTGTTGTATGTTATCTCTGGATGCGGCAAAACTAAATCTCACATAATCTTGGCAAGTTTTACCAAAAGCAGTTCCTGGAACTATTGCAACGCCTGCCTCGTGCATTGCTTTTTTACAAAATTCTGCACCTGTCATTCCAGTGCCTTTTACATTTGGAAATGCATAGAAAGCTCCACCTGGAAGACTGCATTCAATTCCTGGTAAATCATTTAAACCTTTGTGAATTAAATTTCTTCTTAAAGTAAACTTGTCTAACATATCTTTAATTGAGTCATCTGGACCATCTAAAGCTGCTATACCAGCAAATTGTGCTGCAGCATTTACACAAGATACACTGTTGATTAATAATTTATTTACATGCTCTACTAGTTCCTTTGGCCAAAAACTCCAACCTAATCTCCATCCAGTCATTGAATATGCTTTACTCCAACCTTCTAATACAATTAATCTGTCTCTTAAACTTTCATAATGAAAAAACGATGGCATTTCTTTGTAGTCAAATATTTGTCTGCTATAGATTTCATCACTTAAGATCGTAACATGTGGATGTTTTTCCAATTCTTTGGCAAAATAATCTATGACTGGTTTTTCAACAAAGCTTCCTGTTGGGTTATTTGGATTAATTAAAATTAATAATCTAGTTTTATCTGTTATTAGTGACAATATTTTATCTGGATCAAATTTTAGATCTTTATCCTCAGTTAAATCATATGGCACTGGAGTAGAACCAGTATAGTTAATCATTGACTCATAAATTGGGAAAGCAGGTGTTGGATGAATTATCTCTGCTCCAGGTTCACCATAACACTGAATTGCATAACTCATTGTTGGTTTTCCACCTGGCATAATTAATATTCTCTCAAAATCTATGTCAGTATTATAACGTTTTTTAATCCATCTAGTTACAGCTTGCCTACATTCTGGAATTCCATTTGACATAACATATCCATGATGACCATCATCCAAAGCCTTTTTTGCAGCTTCAACTACATGTTTGGGAGTTTTAAAATCTGGTTGTCCCAAACCTAAGTGTATCATCGGGTGGCCTTTAGCCTCTAATGCTTTTGCTTCAGCTAATACACTAAAAGCGGATTCGGTTCCTAAATTTTCTAAATTCTTTGCAAGTCTCATAAAATTATTTTGAAAGTGGAAACTAACTGAAAAGATTAACTATGTCTATTAATTAAAATTTTTTATCTTCGATATATAATTTTTGACTCGTCTAGATCATTTATACTTTTACATCCCATCAAAATCATATTTCGTCTTATTTCATCATGCATATTTTGTAATAATCTCTCGACACCTTGCTGTCCGCCAGCACCTAAACTAAACAAGAATGCTTTTCCAAAACTACAAGCTGTCGCACCCGCGGCTAATGCTTTTAGAACATGCGTTCCTCTTCTTACTCCTCCATCTAAAATTACCTCTAATTTATCTCCTACAGCATCTTTGATAGCCTTTACTTGATCAAATGGAGATCTTGACCCATCAAGTTGTCTTCCACCATGATTTGATATCATTATAGCGGTGCATCCAATATCTATTGCTCTTTTAGCATCTTCAACTGACATAACTCCTTTAAGTGCAATAGGACCGTTCCATTTCTTTATACAATACTCTGCATCTTCCCAATTCATAGCAGGATCGTATTGTTCATTTATATATCCCATAACAGATTGAGCAATATTAGTACCTTTCTCAACTTTATCCTTGAGATTAGCTAACTCAAATTTCTTATTCGTAAAATAATTAAACACCCACTGAGGTCTCATCGCAAAACTCATCAGACTATCTAAGGTGAATTTAGGTGGTGTGGTAAAACCTGTTCTATGATCTCTTTCTCTATTCCCAGCAACAATTGTATCAACTGTAATACACATTCCGTTAAAGTTTGCTCTCTTACATCTATCAATTAAGTCATTTGTTATTGATTGATCCTTATGAATATACAATTGGAAAATTTTTGGCCCACTTGAAAGATTTGAAATTTCTTCAATCGAAAAAGATGCCATGGTAGACATACTATAAATCGTTCCAAATTTTTCAGCAGCTCTAGCAGATGCTTTATCTCCATCCGGGTGATATAAACTTTGCATAGCTGTAGGTGACAGAAAAATTGGCATATCCATCTTTGTTCCAAAAACCTCTGTTTTTAAATCAGGTTCACCAACACTATTTAGGATATTTGGAATTAAATCACAGTCATTAAATGAATCAGTGTTTCTATTCATTGTAACTTCATCATCAGCTCCTCCATCTATATAATGGAATATAGGTGCTGGAAGTTTTTTCTTTGCTAACTTTCTAAAGTCATCAAAGTTATAGCAATTTTTTAAACTCATTGTCCTCTAAATCTTAAATTACCTCTATTTAGATCACTAATTTTTGTACAACCCATTAATTTCATATCACGTTGCAATTCAGTTTTATATTGATTTAGTGCTCTCTCTACACCTGCTTGGCCTGCAGCAGCTAGGGCGTATAAATAAAGCCTACCGCCTGAACATGCTTTAGCACCAAGTGATAACGCTTTAAGCATATGAGTTCCTCTATGAATTCCTCCTTCACAAATAACATCAAGTTTATCTCCAACAGCATCAACTATTTCTGCTAATTGATCAAATGGAGATCTGGAACCGTCTAGCTGTCTTCCACCATGATTGGAAACCATTATACCGGTACATCCAATATCTACCGCTCTTTTTGCATCTTCAACACTCATTATGCCTTTAAGAGCAAAATGACCTCCCCATTTAGAACAAAGATTTTCAGCATCTTTCCAATTCATTGATTGATCTAACATCGTAGAAAAATAACTTCCAATTGAGGAATTAGTACTGGTACCCTCTTTAACAAAATCTTGAAGATGTGGTAATTCAAACTTACCTTTTGTTAAATAATTTATTCCCCACATTGGCTTAGTAGCAAAACTAAATAAACTTGATAAAGTTAATTTTGGAGGTGATGTAAAGCCAGTTCTTAAATCTCTCTCCCTATTTCCACCAGTAATAGTATCTACTGTTAATGCCATAACATCAAACTTTGCTGCTTTAGCCCTTTCTAGACAAGAGTCATTAAGACCTCTGTCTTTATGAAAATAAAATTGAAACATTTTAGGTGTATCAATCATAGAAGATATTTCTTCAACACTCACAGTTGCTAAAGCTGAAACACCAAACATTGTATTAAATTTTTTTGCTGCTTTTCCTACCGCTCTTTCTCCATCATAATGAAAAAGTCGTTGTAAGGCTGTTGGTGCTAGGTAAAAAGGTAAGTCCAATTTTTTTCCAAATATTGTTGTTGAAAGGTCAACATTTTCTACTCCTCTTAAAACATTCGGAACCAAATCAACATCATCAAAAGCACTTGTGTTTCTAGCATATGTTATCTCATCATCTGCTGCACCATCTATGTAGTGGAATATTGGAGAAGGTAATTTTTTTTTGGCCAATTTTCTAAAATCACTAAAATTGTGACAATCTTTTAAATTCATATCCTTAAATTAAAATTTTTTTATATAATTAAACATATAACTATTTGCCCCAGGATTATTCTCTCCTAGATCAGCATTAGAAATATGATTATAAGAGAAACCTATTTCACTTTTTTTACTAATATTGTAGGAAATTTGAATTTCAGTTTTGAACTCGAGAACATGTCGAAGATCTTTTCCATTTCCTTTATCATATAAGCCAGGAGTAAAACTTGGTGTTACATTAAAGGAACCATTACGATAAGTGGTTTGAAAACCTGTATAAATATATTTGGAATTATCTACTGTAATAAAAAAACCAGTAACTGGGTAAAGATTGCCTAAAAAGCTATCATAATGAAAATTTAGATTTATGTATTGTACTCCATACAGAGTGGATTTAGCACCTTCATCACTAAAATCAAAAGTACCAGTATATAAGCTCCATTTGTTACTAGAGTTTTTGTCATCCGCGTTTACAGAGCTAAACAAAAGAGTAAAAATAATTATAATTTTTAAATATAATTGCATAATTAATTTGTTGTTTACTTTATAGATAGTTTTCTAATAATTAAAATAGCTCCAAAAACAAACAAAATCAAAGGTAAAAACCATAGTAAAAAAGTATTTTTACTAACTTCTGGATCATAAACGATCCACTCACCATATTTACTTTTTAGAAATTTATATATTTGTTCATCATTTTTACCTTCATCAATTTTACTTTGTATTAAAATTTTCATACTTAAAGCAAAATCAGATTGAGAATCATAAACTGATTGTCCTTGACAAATTAAGCATCTTAGATTTTTGGAAATTTGGTCAACTTTTTCAGAGTTAGATCCATAAGAAAGATTAAAAAAACTGATTATGTAAAATATTGTAATTACTAAAATTTTAATTTTCATTATTTATTATATTTTTAATTTCAGTGAGTTTTTCATTATTTATTGGACCTATATATTTTTTTAAAATAATTTTAGACTGGTTATTAATAAGAATTGTTTCAGGGACACCATATGCACCTAGCTCAATTGAATTTACTCCAGATGGATCAACTACAATTTTAGAATAAGGATTACCCAATTCTTTAATAAATTTTTTTGCATTAATTTCACTGTCTTTGTAATTGATTCCAATCATATTTAATTTATCCAATGATTTGAGGTTTAATAGAAAAGAATGCTCATCCCTACAAGGAAGACACCATGAAGCCCAAATATTTATTATTGAAAAATCTTTATCATTTAGTAATTCATATAATGTTGTCTCCTCATCAGAGTAAAGAAACTTTGCTTTGAAATTAAAATCAATTTTACTTGAATTTAAGTTTGGAGAATAAATATTTGTTTTATTTAGACCTTTAAGAAGAATAAAAAAACTTACAATAACTAAGAAAACTACTGCTATTAACTTAATATTTTTAACCATTTTTTTTTACAATGCTTAAAATGCCTCCAAATGAAATTAATATTATTGATATCCAAATCCATACCATAAACGGTTTTATCTGATATCTAACATTATAAAATCCATCATTCTTTAATATATTAAATACTAAAAAATTATCTGAGTATAATGTTGTTTCAATATCTGCTTCACTAGTTATTGTCTGTGGCTGATCATAAACTCTAATTTCTGGTTTTAAATTAATCGAATTATTTTTATCTGTAATTTTAAAATTTGCTTCTAAAGACTGATAGTTTTTACTTTGGTTAATTTGGAGACTTTCAAATTTGATTGTTTTGTTTAAAAATTTTCTTTCATCACCAATCTTCATGTTAGATGAATATTCTTTAGCAAGAACACCATTGATTAAGACACTTAAAATAAACAAACTAAAACCAAAATGAGATATCTTTTGCGATAAATTTGTTTTTTTTACTGAAAAATCTTTAATAGTAATAAAAAAAAGAAAAAAGCTTGCTATAAAAAGAGGTAGTGAAAATAGATATGAAATTCCAACTTTTTTTAAAAAAATGTAAGAAACTATTATTGATAAAATAAAAAACAAAAGTTGCTGCAGATTAATTTTATTTATTTTATCTTTTAACCAATTCAGATTTGGCCCAATTGCCATAAAAATTAAAAAAGGAATCATAAATGGTACAATTAACTTATGATAAAAAGGCGGACCAACTGAAATTTTTTCATTGTTAATTACTTCTAAAAATATTGGATATACAGTACCAATTAAGACAACTGATAAAAAAAACATCATAAACAAGTTATTGACTAGAACAGCTGTTTCTTTACTAACAATATAAGTTTTTATGAAATTGTTTTTGATTTTATTTTGATAAAAAAAATAAATAAAAATGGATAAGGAAATTAATATAAATAAAAAGCAAAGAATAAAAACTCCCCTTGATGGATCGTTTGCAAAAGTATGAATTGAATTTAAAATTCCAGATCTGACTAGAAATGTTCCACTCATACTTAATGAAAAAGTTGTAATTGATAAAATTACTGCCCAAGAATGAAATATTTCTCTTTTTTCTAGAATCAAAATAGTATGAAATAAAGCTGTTAAACAAAACCATGGCATAAGAGACACATTTTCAACCGGATCCCAAAACCAAAAACCTCCCCATCCTAATTCATAATAAGCCCATATAGATCCTAATAAAATTCCAATAGATAAAAAAATCCATGAAACTAGTACCCAATTCTTTATATGCTTAGCCCAGGTTTTATTTACTGAACCAGATACTAAGGCTGCGAGTGAAGAAGAAAAAATTATAGAAGTTCCAACATATCCTAAATACAAAATTGGTGGGTGAATTGCTAATGCAGGATCTTGAAGTATTGGATTTAATCCAGTTCCTTCGTTTGGAATTGGATATAAATTCATAAATGGATTCGATGTAAAAAGAATGAATAATAAAAATCCTAAAATTATTATTTGCTGAAAAAATAAAGTTAAAATTCTATATTTACTTGAAAGATTTTTTGAAGTTATTATAAAAATAAATAAAAAAATTGATAGTACTAACAACCAAAGAAGTAAACTTCCCTCATGGTTTCCCCATGTTCCTGAAATTTTATAGAATAAAGGTTTAGAGGTGTGAGAATTATTATAGACTGTCTCATTACTAAAATCTGAGATTATAAAAGCTATTATAAGAGCAATGAAACTTACTATAATCATTAATGATTGAATAGAAAGTAGTGAAAAAATTCTTCCACTAACATTTATATTATTCTTATTTAATAATATTGGATATTGAATGATTATTAAAATTGACGACAGTAAAGCAATATAAAGTGAATAATTTCCAATTTGGTTTAGCATTAATTACTCTCTTTTATTGCCTCTTCCACTTCGGGTGGCATGTAATTTTCATCGTGTTTTGCTAAAATTTTAACAGCAGTTAAAAAATTACGATCTTTTAAAAAACCTTCGGCTACAACTCCTTTTCCCTCCTCAAATAAATTCGGAACGGAGCCGCTATAATTAACGATTAATTCATTTTTAAAGTCAGTGATCACAAAGTTAACTTCTGACTGATTAACATTAATTGATTTTTCTTTAACCATACCACCAACTCTTATTTTTTTTGATGTCAGCTCTGTTAAATTTTTTATTTCAGTAGGTGATATAAAATAAACAACATTTTCCTCAAGAGATTTAAAAACTAAAAAAATAATTAAGACTAACGAAAAGAATATAGATAATATAAAGATGGCTCTTAGTTTAACTTTTTTACCATACATGAAAATAAAAGTTAAATTTTAGATGCAGATGAAGTAGCTAGTATTTCTTTATATGTCTCTTGTTTTTTTGCTATTTCAATTTTATCAGTATCTAAATTTTCAAAACGAACCCTAAATTTCTTTTGCTCTTTAACTAGTTGAAGTTTGATTACTGAATATAAAATACAGAAACAAGAAAGAGTAAATGCAAAAGAAGACCATACATAGAGACCATATCCATTCATGTATAAAACTTCGTTAATCATAATCTATCTAATCCTTTATTTTTTATTTTTATCAGTTCTGTATTATATTTCATCAAAAATATCAAAAGCGAAAAAAGTGCAAATGCCGCAGTCATTATGCCTAAAGGTATCAACATAGAAGCATGAATAGAAGTTTCTGTAAAAATATTTACTGAAGAAGGTTGGTGCAATGTTGACCACCATTCAACAGAAAATTTGATTATTGGGACATTTATTAAACCTATTATTGCTATGTACGAACTAATCTTTACAGCTTTTTCCTCATTGTCAGTTACCCTCCAACTTAGAAGAAACATTAAATAGAAAAAAGCAAGTAATAACATTGATGTTATTCTTGCATCCCATGCCCACCAGGTTCCCCAAGTAGGTTTACCCCAGATAGAACCTGTAACCAAAGCAATAACGTTAAAAACAAAACCAGATGGTGCTAAGCTTTTTGTTATTAAAGAAAGATTCTTATTTTTAAAAACTAAAATACCAAATGACAAAACAGCAATTAAAGAAAAAATTCCAAGAGAAATCCAAGCTGCTGGGACATGTACATACATAATTCTCACTGAATCGCTTTGTTTATAGTCTTCAGGAGAAAGTATTAATGCCTCAACAAGACCAATACTTATAATTACTAAAAAAATAATAAATACATACTTTTGTGTTTTATTTATTATTTTTAATAAGTTGTTTGGTTTTAAATACTTAAACATTTTCTATTATCTATAACACAAATTTAAATTATGAAAATTTTTCTGGTGGGTTATTCTGACCAAGAACACAGGGGGAGATAAAATAAATGGGATTAAAGCATCCTTGGTCAAAATATAATTTATATTAGACATAATCTATGACGAAGGTTTGCACGAAATGTGTTTAAATAATGTAAATTAGCTTAATTAGAAGGCTTAAAGTAACCGGAGCCTTTTTTCCCTGAGAATATCTCATTGATTAGAGGGTGTTTAATTGGTTCATCAGAGTCATCCACTAATAAATTTTGCTCAGAAACGTATGCTTCGTAAGTGATTTCGTCATTTTCTGCTAACAAATGATAAAATGGTTGATCTTTTCTAGGTCTTACGTTTTTTGGTATAGATTGATACCACTCCTCAGAATTATTAAACTCAAAATCAACATCATAAATTACACCTCTAAAATCGAAGTGTTTGTGTTTTACAACATCTCCTATTGAGAATTTTCCTTTTTGAATAGTCACACAATAAATATGGATATTTAAAAATAAAAATCAATAAAAAAAATATGATTGTTTTATTATTCTGCTATTATGTAGCAGTGAATAAATCTGTTTTAAAATTTGTTACTGATTTAGGGCCTTTGGTAATATTTTTTTATTTTTATTACAATAATGATAAAAACTTAATTGTTGCAATACCTCCACTTATAGTTGCAACAATAATAGCAGTTTTAATTATGTGGATTGTTGAAAAAACAATTCCAAAGGTACCATTAATAAGTGGAATATTAATTACATTATTTGGTGGTTTAACAATTTATTTTGATGATCCTATATTTATTTACATGAAGCCAACAATTATAAATATATTGTTTGGTCTTGCATTAATGTTTGGTAAATACTTTACAAATGAACCAGTTTTAAAAAAATTACTTGGAAAATCTATGCCTTTAAGTGATGAAGGATGGGAGATTTTAAATAAAAGATGGACATACTTCTTTTTTGGACTAGCCGTATTGAATGAAATAATTTGGAGAACTCAATCAGAAGAATTTTGGGTTAATTTTAAAGTTTGGGGAATGTTACCAATAACATTTATTTTTACAGCATTTCAAATTGGTTTAATAAATAAATATAAATTAAATGAGTAGAAATTTAAAACTAGTAGTAAATAACGATCAGAAAGAAGAAAACCAAAAATATTTTTTTAAAAAAGAAGAGTTAAAAATTATTTTAAATTTGTATGCTAAAATGGTTTCAAACGGCTCCTGGAAAGATTATGGCCTTACAATTTCATCAAAACAAGTAAGTTTTAGTGTTTTTAAAAATGCAGCTGAAAATGCAAAATATAAAATATGTAAAAATTTCAAACCATCAAACAAAAACCTTAAATATCTAATTACGGATACTAATGGTAAAATTTTAAAAAATTCTTTTGAACTAAAAATACTATTAAGAGACACGAATTGGAAAAAATTTTAAAATTATTTTATAAAAACTTCTACTTTTTCTAAATCCTTAACATTTAATAAACAATATGTTACTGTTATTGCCATTAAATTAATCGAGCCTTCAGGTGGTTTATTTTCTTTAAAATATATTAGGTGTTTATCTTTTTTTTTTTTAATTTTTTCCAGTTCTAAAGTATAGCCCCCTGAACTCTTAGGTTCTGAAATATATATAAAATTGAAATCTTCTTTTCTTAAGTTTTTATCAATTAAATACAATTTATTATTGAAATCTTTATCTTTGGAAGTTAATAAACCATTTGTTTTAAAAAAAGTAACCCCACTTTTAGATCCACATATTAAATTTTTAGGTTTTATTTCTTCTGCTTGGATGAAATGAGTAGTACAAGAGAATAAGAATAAATTTATAAAAATAATTGACTTATTAAAACTCAATTTAAAAAGTTTTTTTATAAAAAAGTGAGATAAAGTTTTGATTTTTAGAATCGTTTGAGTGATCACCATTTTGAACATGTGTTATGTTTGCACTTAAATTTGAAGTTTCAGTAATTTTCTTATTAAAAATTATATCATAATTAATTTGTCTACCTGCGGGCTCTAAATCTACATTTAAATTGCTGTAAGTAACAATTCTATCTCTATTTGAAGAAGTAGGTACTCTTAAATTAATTTTACCATCCTCAACTCTTTGGGGTTGATTTATAAAAAATCCTATTTTTTGGTTTTCCTTCATAAAATTGGCTTTAGCTAAACCTAAAGTAAATGAGCTTGTTAATAAAGGTGTTGAACTATTAATATATGATCCAACAGCTTTATCAATATAGGTATATCCTGAAAATCCTGATCCAACAAAGGTAAGATTAGGACCTAATTTTTTTTTATATTTAACACCAGTAAAATTTGTATTGGACAAATCTCCAGTTACAAAGGCGCCAGATGAAGTTGAATTTAAAAATTTATTTTGTTCATAATTTGTACCAAATACTATTTGAAGGTCTCCAGCATTTTTTAATCCATCATTTGAGATTGATAAAGGATTAATGTTTAATGCTAATCCTAAGTCATTTCCATTTGTATTAGTAAAACTATCAAAACCGAAAGTTCCATTATTGTTAAACGACATAAAATAATCTTGTCCTGAACCTGTATTAAAATATGGATTAACAAGATAATTATTTCCAAAGTTACTATGATTAAAGAAGTGAGATAGTGATTCTACGTCATTTTCAAAGCTATTAGTCGAGTGGTTGTAGCCAATGGCAAGTGAGTTGCCAGATGATTGGAATATTGAACTCTCAAGATAATTGCCATTTGTCTGTAGCGTAAAACTACCATACAAATTTTCATTTCTCACTTTATGCATATTATTTTTATTTGGCAGGAGTCTTGCCATATGATTTTCAATAGTATTTTGTGAAGTATAGGTTCCAGATGTTAAAAAACTACTCACATCTGTCTTAAAGTTTGCCCTGTCAAAACTGTCATAAACCTCCATCGTCTCACCTTCTAAAGCTTTACTTATTGCATTGGCAAATGATGCGCTAGTAGAAAAATTGTTTTTCTCTAAATCATAATAACTTGAATTATTATCGTCTAACAAATTTGATCCACTTAAAGTTTGTAACTGCCCTACAGGAGCTGTAGCGGCATTTAAATTCATTAAACCGTGTCCATAAATCGAACTTTGAGAGTATTCATCAGTATCCAGAGCTGTTGCAAATAGTCTGTCAACAACTGCTGCATTAGATAGACTTGAAAATTCTTGTTTAATTAAGGCCAAGCCACCAGAAACCATTGGAGCAGCCATTGATGTACCATCATATTTAACATATGTGTTAAAAGAAAACCCATAAGGTGCATTTAAATTAGTACCAGGTGCAGCAATACATATTGCAGAAGTAATTCCACATCTATTCGATCCATCTGAAGACCATCCATTTGATGCTCCTGCTATTTTTCCATCTTCGCCTACAGCTACAACTACCACTGTAGTCTCCTTGAAATCTGTATCATAAATAGCTGCTCCAGCAATTACTGATGGGCTTGAATATGCATCATTTCCTGCAGCAAAGACTAAAATGTTTCCAGCCGAACCAGCATTTTCCATAGCAGTATAAACTGTACTTCCTAAAGTAGTTTCACAGGATGATGCACTATTGCATGTTGAACCTATTATTCCTGAATCTCCTAAACTTAAGTTAACAATGTCTAATGAATTTGTTCGTGCTAAATCAATAGCAGTGGCTATATTTGAAAAAGTTGCACTGCAAGTACCAGAGCTCGGAAAAACCTTGAATGGATATATCTTGGCGTCGTAAGCAACACCATGCATTGTTGTGTCTGTGCCCCTTTCACCAGCTGCAATGCCGGCTACATGAGTACCGTGATAATCACAATTAGTCGTATCAGCAGGAATATCATCATTGTTTACTACGTCGCTACCTTCTACTAAAACAATTTTGTTACCATCAGCTGCAGCAGTACCAGAATTTTGAGCTTGAAAACCCGTATGATAATTATTTCCGCTATTATATAACGGAATTCCACTATCTATAATTCCTATTTTAATCCCACTACCTGTTGCCCCTCTAGCATAAGCAGCACTTGCACAAACCATTGATAAACCAGCAGTAGAGTGCATTCCAGAATACTCAGAACTTTGATAATCAGTTCCACTATCCGTGCATGATGGCACAGTATACCCTGCGGCTCCACCACCAGAGCCACCTCCGCCTCCGCCTCCGCCTCCGCAGGCGGTTAGGGATAGAAGTGAAATTAAAAATATATATAATTTAAATTTATATTTCAAAGTCTTTTAAAAAATCTCTAATTAAAATAACCATCCTATAGAGAATAGCGTATAGTCAGTTGTATCACCTACATCAATATAATGAGTTGCAGAGTATCTTACTCCATCACTTTCATAACCCAATCCAACTAAAGGTCCAGATCCATCTCTGCTAGCAGACACGGCATAAGTTGTTCCACCAATAGTAATACTTGCACTACCATGAACTGTTGAGGAGTGCATTCCAACTTTACCATAAAACCCGTCATCTCCTATTATATTTAAAGAAAAATCAAATCCATCTGCATAATATGACTCTTTTGCTGATGAACCAGATATTGTATATTTTGCTTCTGCGTCTGAAGTTGTAAAATATCCAATTTCTAAATCCAAATTAGATGACAATCCATACTCACCGAATAGTCTTCCAACAACTGATCCTGTATCATATTCAACTGTTACTGTTGAACCAGATAAGTTAGCTAATTCTTGAGCTGTTTTTTCTGCTTCAAGATCTACTGGACTAAACCCAAGTTCAACACCAAACCTCATTTGACCTTGATCAGCAGCACTTAATGTTCCTGAGAAACCAAACAAAATAAATATAGCTATTAGAATTTTTTTCATTATTCCCCCCAATATTATAAATTGAATAATAATTACCTTAGTAGTTCTTGATGAAAATAGAAAGTAATTTTTATGGTGTTTTTTTCTGGTTATATATGACTTTCTCAATAAAATAACATCACTATGAGGATTAAGCATACAAAATATTTAATAATTTTAAAAAATATGAAAATAGATTTTAATGCATAAATTATTAATTATTATCCTTATTTCCCTTTCATATCTGAACATATTAAAAGCCGAGAATTTTACTAGTATAGAAAACTTTAGTTTCGAGCTACCAGATGGATATGAATTATTTAATAAAAGTAACCTTTTTGAGATCTATGATCATACTTATAAAGACCCTTTAATAAAAAGACAAATTAAGTTGGCTGAGGAATATTTAAAAAAGCAAAAAGTAGAACTTCTTTATAATTTCTCTAGTCATCCATCAAATAATATTAATATTTTAGTTTTTAAAGCAAATTATAAAGTTAATTCCAAGACAGTTAAAAAACAATGTAAAAAAATTTTAAAAATCGAAAAAAAAGTAGGTAAAAGAAAAGTTAAATTAAATGAATGCAGAATGCACGATCAACCAACATTTGCAGATTGGTCAATGTATAGAGAAAATGAAAGTTCTTTTATTGAAGGAGCGACTACTCAACAAATAATTTTTTTATACAAAAGAAAAGAGTATGTAATTACATCAGCTTGTTGGCAAAAATGCGATGAAATGAAAAGTGATCTTTTAAATTTAGTTAAATCAATTAAATTTTGATTATCTTCTTTGGCCAAACAATCTTAAAAGCATTATAAATAAATTAATAAAGTCTAAATATAAAGTTAATGCACCCATTACTGCTTTTTTGCCCATTAACTCACCGCTGTCAGATGCTGCATACATATTTTTGATCTTTTGCGTATCGTATGCAGTTAAACCAACAAATACGAGAACACCAATTATAGATATTGCAAAATACATCATTGATGATTTTAAGAATATATTTACTATTGATGCAATTATGATCCCTATTAAACCCATCATTAAAAAAGATCCCATTTTTGTTAAGTCTCTTTTCGTTGTATAACCATAAATACTCATAGCGCCAAAAGTTGCTGAAGATATAAAGAATACTCTTGTCACGCTTAAACCTGTGTAAATTAATAAAATTGAAGAAAGTGATAATCCCATTAAAGCTGCAAATACCCAAAAAGTAGTTTGAGCCTTAGATGCACTCATTTTATTTATGCCAAAGCTCATGTAAAACACAATCCCTAGAGGAGCCAACATAACAATCCATTTTAAACCTGATAAATAAATTGCATTGCCAAATTCTGTTAACCCAACAATTGCTCCGTTTGAATCTGTTATAACAGACATTTTAAATGATAAAAGTGCGATTATTCCAGTGAGCAGTACACCTGTTGCCATATAATTATAGACTTTTAACATGTAGGCTCTTAGGCCTTCATCCATAACAACTGATTGTTTAGCTGTAGTTGCTTTTCTTAGAATATTTTCTTTATTGAATTCCATAATATTTATATAAGTTTTTTTTTTGAGATTTTCAAGTCGTCAAAATAAATGTAACAAGCATTAGGCATAACTGAGCATGAATTATAAAAAGCTAGGAAATACTGACATAAATGTGAGCACAATCTGTCTTGGGACAATGACTTGGGGTGAACAAAATACCCAAAGTGAGGCATTTGAACAAATGAATTACTCTTTAGAAAACGGGGTTAATTTTTGGGATACGGCTGAACTCTATGCAGTACCACCAAAAGCTGAAACATATGGTCATACAGAAACTATTATTGGAAATTGGTTTGAAGAAACAAAAAAAAGAAAAGATGTAATATTAGCATCCAAAGTGGGTGGCCCTAGCAGAAAATATATGAGAAATGGAGAAAATAGTTTTGCTGGAAAAAACTTAGAGGATGCTCTTCACGGAAGTCTAAAAAGATTAAAAACCGATTATATTGATCTTTATCAATTACATTGGCCTGAAAGAAACGTAAATAACTTTGGAAAATTGGGTTACGAGCACAAAGAAAATGACTGGAATAAATTTGAAGATGTTTTGAAGAACTTAAAAAAATTTATTGAACAAGGCAAAATTAGATATGTTGGCTTATCAAATGAAACTCCATGGGGGGTGATGAATTATCTTCAACTTGCAAAAGATAAAGATCTACCAAGAATGATGGCAATTCAAAACCCATACAGTCTCCTAAATAGATCTTATGAAGTAGGGCTAGCTGAAGTATCAATAAGAGAGAACATTGGATGTTTAGCTTATTCACCACTTGCAAGTGGTTATCTAAGTGGAAAATATAGAAATAAACAGTTTCCTAAAGGCTCAAGAATGGAGAGAGATTTTGATTTTTGGACAAGATATAGAAAGCCAAATATGGAAAATGCAGTTGAGGATTATTACAAAATTAGTCAGAAATATGATCTAGATATGAGTCAAATGTCCATAAAATTCTGTGAAGTCCAAGACTTTATGACGAGCGTGATAAT
Organism: uncultured Pelagibacteraceae bacterium; assembly: GCA_902522525.1. Classification (GTDB taxonomy): domain Bacteria; phylum Pseudomonadota; class Alphaproteobacteria; order Pelagibacterales; family Pelagibacteraceae; genus Pelagibacter. The sequence goes on from CABYVU010000001.1 coordinate 206,657, forward strand.
TGGAGCAACAACTATGGAGCAGTTGAAAACTAACGTAGAAAGTGTAAAAGTGAATCTTGATAGTGAAGTAATTAAAGAAATAAATAATGTACAAAAAAAATATCCAAATCCATGTCCATAATTAAAAAATTATTTTTAAAAACACTTATATTAACAATATTTATAATCTCATCTGTCCAATCAGAAGACTTAACAAAGCTAGGTACTTTTAAAGATTGGAATGCTATTGCAGTTTTTAATGAAACTGGAAAAATTTGTTTTGCTTATTCAATACCAGTAAGCCAGTCTCCTAAGGCAAGCAAAAGAGAAGCAAGATTATTTGTATCCTTTAGACCTGAGGATAAGATTTCAGATGAAGTGAGCATAACTTCTGGTTATGACTTTAATGTTCAAAATGCAATATTGGCTACATCTGGAAAATCAAAATTTGAGTTTGACTTACCACAAAATAAATTTGCATGGATTTCAAGTGGAAAAACAGAGCAAAAAATTATTAAAAGAATGAAAAAGGCCTCAAGGCTGATGATAACAGCCTACAAACAAAGTGGCACAAGAACTACAGATGACTATTCATTGATGGGTTTTACCAAAGCTTATAACGCTGCAAAAAAAAGCTGCACTTAAATGAAAAAACAAAAGAAGATTGTACTCGCCTATTCAGGTGGTTTGGATACGTCTATCATTCTTAAATGGCTTCAAGAAAATTATGATGCTGAAGTTATAGCATACACTGCTGACGTTGGGCAGGAAATGGATAGAAAAAAAATAATTAAGAATGCAAAAAAATTGGGAGTTAAAAAAATCATAATTCAAGATCTAAAAAACATTTTTGTTAAAGATTATGTATATCCTATGATAAGAGGTCATGCTCTTTATGAGGGTGTTTATTTATTAGGTACATCAATTGCAAGACCACTGATTGCAAAAGATCAAATTAGAGTTGCAAAGAAATTTAACGCATATGCTGTCTCACATGGTTCAACAGGAAAAGGAAATGATCAAGTTAGATTTGAATTGGGATATCATTACTTTGGTCCTAAAATTAAAATAATTGCACCATGGAGGATATGGAAATTAAAATCGAGAACAGATCTAATTAATTATGCAAAAAAACATGGAATACCCATTCCAAAAGATAAAAAAGGTGCACCACCTTTCTCGGTTGATGATAATTTATTTCATACTTCAACAGAGGGAAAAGTTTTAGAAAATCCTAAAAATTCTGCACCTGAATTTATTTTTCAAAGAACAACTTCTCCTGAAAAGGCTAAAAATAAACCAAGCTTTGTTACTATTAATTACAAAAATGGTGACCCTGTAGGTTTAAATGGAAAAAAATTATCTCCTGCAAAAGTCTTGGATAAACTTAATCAATTAGCCGGCAAAAATGGAATAGGGAGAGTAGATTTAGTTGAAAATAGATTTATTGGAATAAAATCGAGA
>CABYVU010000002.1 GCA_902522525.1 uncultured Pelagibacteraceae bacterium
AATTTTAAAAAATTTAAGATTACTGATAATAATTATTTACTAAATTATGATTGGCCAGGAAACGTAAGAGAATTAAGAAATTTGATAGAAAGAATTGCTATATTGTCTCCCGGTGATGATAATGAGAGATTAATGAATATAATCAAAGAATCTTTATCTAAATCAATCGAAAATGACTTTTCAGTAACAGAAACTCTTACAGTTCCATTAAAAGAAGCTAGAGAAAGTTTTGAAAAACAATATTTAGTTTCCCAATTAAAAAAATTCAGTGGAAACATTTCAAAAACAGCAAAATTTATAGGCATGGAAAGATCTGCCTTACATAGAAAATTGAAACTACTAGGAGTGAAAGATTTAAACTAATGAATATTATTATATGTGGGGCTGGTAGAGTAGGCTCGACTATTGCTAAAATGTTAATTGAGCAAAATCACTCAATAACAATGATTGATCAATCTAGTGATGATATTCAAAAAATTAATGAGACTTTAGATGTAAAAGCAATAGTTGGCAAAGCAACTTCGCCAGCAATATTGGAAAAAGCAAATACAAAAGATGCAGACATGATCATAGCTGTAACTAGAAATGATGAAATAAATATGTTGATATGCCAAATAGCTTTTTCTTTATTTAAGGTTCCGAAAAAAATTGCAAGAATAAGATTTCAAGAATACCTAGATCCCAAATACTCTGGTTTGTTTAGTAAAGAAAACTTACCAATAGACAATATAATTTCTCCAGAAGTTGAAATTGCTAAATCTATTCAAAGAAAATTAGAAGCACCTGGTGCTTTAGACAATGTTCCTTTTGCAGAAAATAAAATTAGATTGTTAGAAATTTTAATAGATGAGAAATGTTCAATACATGGAATTAACTTAAATGAGCTTACTAAAAAATTTCCAAAATTAAATGCTTATATACTTGGTGTTATTAGAGATGATAAATTTGTTGTAATGAAAAAGACAGATCAACTCCAACTTAAAGATAAAGCATATGTGGTTGTAAATAGCAGTCAAATGCAAGAAACATTATCTGTCTTTGGACATAATGAAAAAATTTCAAATAAAATACTAATTATAGGTGGTGGAAATATTGGTTTTAATCTTGCTAAAAATATTGAGCAATCATTTGAATCGGCAAGAGTAAAGATAATTGAAAAAGATAAAAGCAGAGCTGAATATATTGCAAATGAATTAAATGATACAATAGTAATTAATGGAAACGGTTTGGATGAAGAAGTTTTAAATGAAGCTAATATTGATGAAGTTGAAACTGTATTAGCACTTACAAATGATGATGAGGATAATTTAATGGTAAGTGTTATAGTTGAAAAATTTTCAAAGGATAAGAGAACGATGGCACTTACAAATAAGCCAAATTATTCGTTACTTCAATCCTCGCTTAAAATAGATGATTTAATTGATCCAAGAATGAGTACTGTCTCTAGTATTTTAAAACACGTTCACAAAGGAACTATTGAAAATGCATATACAATTTTGAATGGAGAATATGAAGTTATAGAAGCTGATATCATAGAATCATCAGAACTAATAAACAGGCAATTGAAAGATTCTAATTTACCAGAAGAAATAAGAATAGGCGCAATATTGAGAGATGGTGAAGTAATTATACCAAGTTCTAGTTATATATTTCAAAAAGATGATACAGTTTTGCTTCTATCTAAGAGAGACCAACTTCCTATAGTAGAAAATATGTTTAGAATTAGTTCAATCTAATTTTAATATGAACAAATTTAGCTCTTTTTATATAAGTTCTTTTTTATTTTTAATAAGCATTCTTTCTTTTTTTAACATTATCTATTCAAATTATTTTGATATTTTTTTCAATATTGAAAATTATGTTTATACATTGCTAATAAGTTTTTTTTTAGGTGTATTAATATTATTTTTTAATAGGACTAATATAAGAAAAATTACTCTTTATGAAAAAATATTTACTGTTTTATTTGGTTATTTGTTATTTCCATTAATTATATCCATACCTTATTATTTTGGTATTCAAAATATATCTTTATTAAATTCTTATTTCGAAGCGATCTCAGGTTTTACCTCTACAGGATTTACTATTTTTGAAAACATAAAACAATTAGATGAAAGCTTAATTATATGGAGATCCACTTCTCAATGGATTGGTGGTATTTATTTTCTATTTTCAATTTTGCTTTTGATTGACATATTTGATAAAAATCTCAAGCAATCATTTACAGAATATTTATCTTTCAATTACAATGAAATATTTAAACAATCACTTAAAATTATAATAATTTATTCCTTATTAACTTTGTTTATATTTATTTTATTTAAGATAATTAATTTAAGAACTTTTGATGCATTTAATTTGTCATTATCTGTAATATCATCTGGTGGTTTTCTACCTGTTAATAGAATAGACAACTTATTCGCAAATGATGTAAGCAAAATTATCTTATCTTTTAGCATGATGCTTTCATTTTTTAGCTTGTTTTTAATATACAATCTTATTTTTTTTAATAAAAAAAAACTAAATTTTTTAAGTGAAGATTTTAACCTTTTAATTTATTTATTGATCATAATTTCTTTTTCGTTTGTTTTTTTAAATCCAGGTAATAATTTCCCTATAATTCTAGTTGCTATATCAAGTAGTATTTCAAATATTGGTATTTCATTTAATGAAACACCAAATAATTTAATATTTATTTTTTTTATTATGGTTGTTATTGGAGGTTCTTTTTTTTCAACTAGTTCAGGTATTAGGGTAATAAAAATCTTAAGTTTATTAAAATTTTCTTTAAATAACCTATTATCACATACTAAACCTAATCAAATTTATTCAAATAAAGTTACATTAATTAATGAGAGTACTGAAAAGTCAGATATCAATAAATACTTTTTTTCGATAATTATTTTTATTATCTCACTTTCTTTGTTAACTTTGATACTAACACTCTCAGATATTCAATTTGAAAATTCATTTAAGCTTTCTATCTTGACAATTATGAATACTGTTAATTCAAGTATGTTTGAACTTGCTAATTTCGATTTTTATAATCTTTCTTTTTTTGCTAAGATTTATTTAATAATTTTTATGATAATAGGTAGAGTAGAGCTATTAACAATATTAATTTTAATTAAAAAATTTCTTTTCAAAAGCTAAATTAATATTATAAGGTCTTCTATCTGCGCCCTTAGCTCAGCTGGATAGAGCATCGGTTTTCTAAACCGAGGGTCGGAGGTTCGAATCCTCCAGGGCGCGCCATGTTAATTAATCAGTATTGTTGAGGCTATTTTACCATTGATGGTTGTATAACTTTCTGCTTTACTCCAGTATTCAAAAATTACTTTTTGAATAATTTGTTAACAAATAAATAATTAAAAGAGGAAAATAATGTTTAAAATAATAAAACAATTGACTTCTGTAGTTGCTATGTTTGCTGTGTTATTTGCTTTTTCAACAGAAACAATGGCTGCTAAGAAATCAAAAACTCTTGAGAACACTAAAAAAAGAGGATTTGTAAGATGTGGTGTTTCTCAGGGTCTTCCTGGGTTTTCAAACGCAGATGAGTCTGGAAATTGGACAGGTATAGATGTTGATGTATGTAGAGCTGTTGCAGCTGCTACATTAGGAGATGCAACTAAAGTCAAATTCACTCCTTTAAGTGCAAAAGAAAGATTTACTGCACTTACTTCAGGTGAAATTGACATCTTATCAAGAAACACAACTTGGACACTGTCAAGAGACGCTGACATTGGTTTAACATTTGTTGGTGTAAACTTTTATGATGGACAAGGTTTCATGGTTAGAAAAGGTTCAGGAATTGCATCTACAAGTGAATTTAAAAATGGAACTTCAGTTTGTACAAATTTAGGAACTACAACTGAGCTTAATATGAGAGACTTCTTTGACTCAAGAGGAATTTCTTATGAGCCTGTAGTTTTTGAAAAAGCAGACGAAGTCGTAGCTGCTTACGATGCAGGTAGATGTGATACTTACACAACAGATAAATCAGGTCTTGCTGCACAAAGAACTAAATTATCAGCTCCAGACGATCACGTAGTTTTACCAGAAACTATTTCAAAAGAGCCACTAGGACCAGTTGTACGTCAAGGTGATTCTGTATGGGAAGATATAGTTAGATGGTCACTAAATACTATGATCGAAGCAGAAGAGTATGGTGTTAACTCATCAAATGCTGACATGATGAAAACTTCAAACAATCCAGCAATCAAAAGATTGGTTGGTGCAGAAGGTGAATTAGGAGCAGCTTTTGGTTTAGATAATGACTGGAATTTAAGAATTATCAAACAAGTTGGTAATTATGGTGAAAGCTACAAGAGAAACATAGCTGACACTGGAATTCTACCTGATAGAGGTCCAAATGAATTATGGACTAAAGGTGGAATTTTATACGTACCACCAGCAAGATAATTTTAATCTAAATTACTTAAAAAGGGCTAGAAATATCTAGCCCTTTTTTTTATATAGACACTAATGAACAACATTATAAAAAAATTTTTACCTCAGATTTTAGCCATACTTTTTGTTGTTCTTATTTTTGGATTTTTAACAATCAATGCCCAAACCAACATGGATAATAGAGGTATTGATTTTGGTTTTGGGTTTTTATCACAAGAGTCTTCATTTGATGTTCAGTTTTCTTTAATTGAATATAGTGGTTCAGACTCATATGCTAGAGCCTTTCTAGTTGGACTTTTAAACACTTTACTAGTGTCATTTATAAGTATAATTTTTTGTACAATACTTGGAGTGATAATTGGTGTAGCAAGATTATCGTCAAATTATCTCATAAAAAACTCTGCAGCATGGTATGTAGAATTTTTTAGAAATATTCCATTATTATTGCAAATATTCTTTTGGTATTATGCGGCTTTGAGAGCATTGCCTTTACCAGAAAAAGCTAATGCATGGTTTGGAGTGACCTATATGACTGTAAAAGGTTATTACATACCAGCAATGGTATGGGAAAATTTGAATGTATTTTTATATTGTGGTCTAGCAGCAATAATTTCAATTATAGTATTAAGAAATTATGCAAATAATTTAAGGGATACACAAGGTAAACAAATTCCAGTACTTTTGTATTCAATAGCATTATTAATTATTTTACCGCTTTTATCTTTTTTATTTGGTGGAGTGAGTTTAGAATTTGAACTGCCTCAGCTTAAAAAACTGTCAAAAATCTCTTATATTTATGAAGGTGGGATAAGTTTACCTCCTGAATTAATAGCATTAGTTTTAGCACTATCACTGTATACTTCCACGTTTGTTGCAGAGTGTGTAAGAGCTGGTATTGAAGGTGTGAGCAAAGGTCAGAAAGAGGCTGCAGCCTCTGTAGGATTAACGCCTAATCAAGTACTAAAATTAGTTATCATGCCTCAAGCTTTAAGAATTATTATTCCACCCACAACAAATCAGTATTTAAATTTAACAAAAAATTCGTCTTTAGCAGCAGCTATTGCATACCCTGATTTAGTTCTTGTATTTGCAGGTACTGCATTGATGCAAACAGGTAAAGCCATAGAAATTGTCTCAATAACAATGCTAACCTACTTAACTATTAGCCTTACTATTGCAGCAATAATGAACTGGTATAACAAAAAAATTGAAATTAAAGAAAAGTAATGCAAACAATAAATTTTTTAAAACCTAACAGAGATAATATAAAAAATTATTCTATAATTGGTTCTTTTTTAGTTTTAATAAGTTTAATTGATGTAATTTCAAATGCTTTTCTTAAAACAAATTTAACATCTTTTTTACCTGGTTCTTTGAGTTCGCTGTTCCCTTTAATCTTAGGTCTGATTGGATTGAATATGATGAGGATTGATTATTCTGGAAATAAAACTTTAGATAAATTAAATAAAAATATAAATACAAACAACTTTAATGCTGTATTAACCTTATTAATACTTTTTTCAATCATTAAAGCTCTTCCCCCATCCTTAAATTGGATGATTTTAGACGCAAATATATCAGGCGACACAAAAGATGCTTGTACAGGAACAGGAGCTTGCTGGACGTATATTAAAGTCTGGTTTAGAAGATTTATGTATGGAATGTATCCAAATGAATTTCATTGGAGAATTAATACTGCGTTCATTTTAGTTATCGCACTTGGATTTGTGGGTTACTTTATGAAAGAAAATCTAAAAAAATATTTAGCATTATATTATGTAATTATTTATCCTGTAATAGCTTATCTAGTTATTTACTATTTAATCTCAGGTGGATCGTTCGGTCTCCAATGGGTGGAGACAGGTGCATGGGGAGGATTGTCTCTTACTTTTATAGTTTCTTTTTTCTGTCTAATATTCTGTTTTCCTTTAGGAATGATATTTGCATTGGGAAGAAGATCCAATCTTCCAGCTATAAAATATATATCTATTTGCTACATTGAGTTTTGGAGAGGAGTTCCTTTAATTACTGTTTTATTCATGTCTTCTGTAATGTTTCCCATGTTCTTACCTGAAGATTTTTTTATGGATAAATTAGTAAGAGTAATTATAGCAATTACATTATTTGAAGCTGCTTACTGTGCAGAGGTTATTAGAGGAGGTTTACAATCATTGCCTAGAGGTCAATACGATGCAGCAAAATCTTTAGGAATGGGTTACTGGAAAATGCATATTTTTGTAATTTTACCACAAGCTCTAAAATTAGTTATACCTGGAATAGCAAATACTTTTTTAGCACTAGTTAAAGATACACCTTTAATATTTGTAGTCGGATTAGCTGAATTAGCAGGGATGCTTGCTTTAGCAAAAACAAATCCAAAATGGTTAGGTTTTGCCATGGAAGGATATATTTTTGCATCGATAATATTCTGGATTATATGCTATGCAATGAGTAAATATAGTTATAACTTAGAAGCTAAATATAAAACTGAAAGATAATATATGTCAGATCCAATTATAAAAATTCAAAATATGAATAAATGGTTTGGTGATTTTCAAGTTTTAAAAAATATTAATTTAGAAGTTGAAGCAAATAAGAAAATTGTAGTATGTGGTCCATCAGGTTCAGGCAAATCAACACTAATTAGATGCATTAATAGATTAGAAGAGCACCAAGAGGGTGACATAATTGTTGATGGAAATGAACTATCAGAAAAAACCAAAGATATTGAAAAAATTAGAGCAGAAGTTGGTATGGTTTTTCAACAATTTAATTTATTCCCGCATCTTTCAATTTTAGATAATTGTACACTCGCACCTATTTGGGTGAAAAAAATGCCAAAAAAAGAGGCTCAAGAGCTAGCATTAGATCAACTAAAAAAAGTTCAAATAGATGACCAAGCTAATAAATTTCCTGGTCAACTTTCAGGTGGTCAACAACAGCGTTGTGCGATTGCAAGAGCATTATGTATGCAGCCAAAAATAATGTTGTTTGATGAACCTACTTCTGCTTTAGATCCAGAAATGATTAAGGAAGTACTAGATGCAATGGTAAGTCTTGCAAAAGGTGGAATGACAATGATTGTTGTTACACATGAGATGGGTTTTGCCAAAGAAGTAGCTGATGAGGTTATTTTTATGGATGAGGGCATGATTATTGAGAAGGCTGATACGAAAGAATTTTTTGCCAACCCAAAGAGCGATAGAACAAAGCTTTTTTTAAGCCAAATTCTTTAAAATAATTCTAAACATTAGCTAAAAAGTTACTTGACAGGTTTAAAATTAATTAAAAAAACCATTTTTTTTAAAAATTATTTTACTTGCATAAAGTTTTCTATTTAGATTAACTCTCAATAATATTTTATTTAACCAGGGGTCTTAAATGGAAGAAAATTTTAACAAACATCTTGGCAATAAGCTTAAGCTAAGACGATTAGCATTAGGTTTAACTCAAACTAAAGTAGCAAAAGCCATAAACGTAACTTTTCAACAAATTCAAAAGTATGAAAAAGGAACTAATGGAGTAAGTTCAATAAGATTATTGCAACTTTCAAATTATTTAAAAGTTCCAATTAACTATTTCTTTGAAGATTTTTCAGAATATTTAGTAAATCTTGATAAATCAAAAGAGGGACATATGAATGTAAACTATAATTTCTTAGTTAAAGTTTATTCAGAGTTAACTCAGGATCAAAAAACAAAATTTGAGAAAAACTTACAAATTTCTCAAATAAATATTTCTAAGGTTGTATAATTAATTTGGCTCCTCGGGCAGGACTCGAACCTGCGACCAATTGATTAACAGTCAACTGCTCTACCAACTGAGCTACCGAGGAATATTTTTCTCACAACTTACTTTTTTTAAAACTTATCTCAATACTTTTTTTGGAGGCAACGCCCGGAATCGAACCGGGATACAAGGATTTGCAATCCTCTGCGTAACCATTCCGCCACGTTGCCATCAAATACAAAAATATTTGTTAATCGATCTTTGTATAATTCATTTTGATCATTAGTCTATAAATTTAGCAATGATTTTCATTATTGTTTATTAATTTGATTAATTTATAAAACAAATCAATGAGTTTTGATAAATATGAGCACATAAATGTAGAAAATAAAATCTACGATTATTGGGAAAAAAACCAGCTATTTAAACCTAAAGAAAATTCAAAAAAATTCTCAATTGTAATTCCTCCACCAAATGTAACTGGAAGTCTTCACATGGGCCATGCTTTAAACAACTCTATTCAAGATGTTTTAACAAGATTTCATAGAATGAATAATTATGAAACTTTATGGCAACCAGGAACAGATCACGCCGGTATTGCAACCCAGGCATTAGTTGAAAAAAAACTTGTAAAAGAAGGAGTTAAAAAAAACGATTTAGGTAGAGAAAAATTTATTGAGAAAGTATGGGAATGGAAGAATGAATATGGAGATATAATAATTAATCAACTTAAAAAACTTGGATGTTCATGTGATTGGTCTCGTAATGCTTTTACAATGGATGAAAATTTATCTAAGTCAGTCATAAAAGTATTTGTTGACCTTTATAATAAGAAATTAATCTACAAAGCAAAAAAACTTGTAAATTGGGATGTTGTTTTAAAAACAGCAATATCTGATTTAGAAGTTGATCAGCGTGAAGTAAATTCTCAACTTTATTATATAAATTACCCTATAGAAAATTCTGATAAATTTATAACAATTGCAACAACTAGACCTGAAACTATGTTGGGAGATACTGCAATAGCTGTAAATCCAAAAGACGATAGATTTAAAGATCTAGTAGGGAAGTTTGTAATTATTCCTTTAGTAAAGAGAAAAATAAAAATAATAACAGATGATTATGCTGATCCTGAACAAGGAACAGGAGCAGTAAAAATTACACCAGCTCATGATTTTAATGATTATGATGTAGGTATAAGAAACAAGTTAGAATTAATTAATATATTTACGCCTGATGGAAAAATAAATGACAATGCACCTGACCCATATAAAGGTTTAGATAGATTTGCAGCAAGAAAATTAATCTTAGAACATCTTGAAGAGGGTAAATTTTTAGAAAAAATAGAAAAGTTAATAAACAAAGTTCCTTATGGGGATAGATCTAATTCTATTATTGAACCTTATTTAACAGAACAATGGTTTGTTGATGCTAAAACTTTAGCTGTAAAAGCAAAAGAAGTAGTTAATAATGGTAAAACTAAATTCTTTCCTGAAAATTGGTCAAAAACATATTTTCAATGGATGAATAATATTGAGCCTTGGTGTATTTCTCGTCAATTATGGTGGGGACATCAAATTCCAGCATGGTACGGACCTGATGGAAAAATATTTGTAGCTGAAAATGAGGATGAGTGCAAAAAACAAGCAAAAGAATTCTATTCAAAAGATGTTGAATTAAAAAGAGATGAAGATGTTCTAGACACTTGGTTTTCATCAGGTCTATGGCCATTTGCGACTTTAGGTTGGCCAGAAAAAACTCCAGAAGTTGAAAAATTTTATCCAACAAGTGTTCTTGTTACAGGTTTTGATATCATATTTTTCTGGGTTGCTAGAATGATAATGATGGGAACTCAGTTTTTAGATAAGGAACCTTTTAAAAATATTTATGTTCATGCTTTAGTTAGAGATGAAAAGGGTCAAAAAATGTCTAAATCAAAGGGCAATGTAATTGATCCATTAGAACTTATCGAAAAATATAGTGCAGATGCTTTGAGATTTACTCTTTTATCAATGGCATCGCCAGGTCGAGACGTAAAATTATCTGAAGACAGGGTTAAAGGTTATAGAAATTTTTTAAATAAAATTTGGAATGCAAATAATTTTTTAACACAAAATAAGTGTGATTTTGGTAATGTGAAAAAACCTGAAAATATAAACTTAACAATTAATAAGTGGATACTTTCTGAGCTTGTAAAAGTTAAAAATGACACGGAAAATAGTTTGAAAAACTATAGATTTGATGAAGCAGCTAAGATTATTTATCAATTTGTATGGCATTCATTTTGTGATTGGTATTTAGAGTTATCTAAAACAGTTTTAAACTCTGATAATGAGGAAGATATTAAGGAGTTAAAACAAACATCAGCATATGTTTTTAAGGAAATTTTAATAATACTTCATCCATTTATTCCATTTGTAACCGAAGAGATATGGTTAAATAATAAGCTAGATAAAGAAGGCAAAGATTACTTGATGTATGCCAATTGGCTAGAAGATGATTATCATGAAAAAAAATCGTATGATGAGGTAAATAATATCATTAATTTTATTACATCAATTAGATCATTTAAAAATGAATTAAATATAAGTCCTGGATCATTTATTGAAATTTCAACAGAAAATACAAATAAAGAATATAAAAACTTTTTATCTTCTAATGAAAATATAATGAAAAAAAATGGAAGAATTAAAAATTTTCATGAAAAAGATTTAGACAAACCATCTGCAAGTATAGTCATAAGCGGTGAGTTATTTAAATTATATTTTGATGAAAATGTTGATTTAAATATGATCAAATCAACATTAGAAAAGAAAATTACAAAAATTAGTGAAGAGATGAAAAAAATTGATGTTAGATTATCAAATAAATCCTTTGTGGATCGTGCACCACAAAATATAGTAGAGCAGGAGAAAAGCAACTTTGCTAATCTTGAAAAAGATGTTAAAAAAATAGAATTAACTCTTAAAGGTTTATAATGAAAAAATTTAATAAAAAGAAATTACCTAGTAGACACACAACAATTGGTGCAGATAAAGCCCCTCAAAGATCATTTTATTACGCAATGGATTTAACCGAAAAAGATGTAGCAAAACCATTTGTTGGTGTTGTTTCAACATGGAATGAAGCAGCTCCTTGTAACATTAATTTAATGAAACAAGCTCAATCAGTTAAAAAAGGAGTTAAAGCATCAGGCGGAACTCCAAGAGAATTTTGTACTATTACAGTAACTGATGGTATTGCGATGGGTCATGAGGGAATGAAGTCATCATTAATATCAAGAGATGTGATAGCAGACTCAACTGAACTTACGGTTAGAGGACATTGTTATGATGCATTAGTTGGATTAGCAGGCTGTGATAAATCATTACCTGGTTTAATGATGTCGATGGTACGTTTAAACATTCCAAGTGTATTTATATATGGTGGATCAATTCTACCTGGGAGATTTAATGGAAAAGATGTAACTGTTGTAGATGTATTTGAAGGAGTTGGAAAATATACGTCAAAAAAAATGACAGCTCATGCATTAAGAAAATTAGAATTAAAAGCATGTCCAAGTGCAGGTGCTTGTGGTGGACAATTTACTGCAAACACAATGGCATGTGTTTCTGAAGCAATAGGATTAGCTTTACCTTTCTCAGCAGGAACGCCAGCGCCATATTTAGAAAGAAATAAATATGCAATAGACAGCGGTAAAGCTGTAATGAATTTATTAGCAAAGAATATTAGACCTAGAGACATAGTAACAAGAAAAGCTCTTGAAAATGCAGCAACAATTGTTGCAGCAACAGGTGGATCAACAAATGCAGGTTTACACTTGCCAGCTATTGCAAATGAAATTGGAATTAAATTTGATTTAATGGATGTTGCAAAAATATTTAAGAAAACTCCTTATCTTGCAGATTTAAAACCTGGTGGAAAGTATGTTGCAAAAGATATGTGGGAAGCAGGAGGAGTTCCAATGTTATTAAAAACTCTTATGGATGGTGGCTACATTCACGGAGACTGTATGACAGTTACAGGTAAAACAATGAGAGAAAATTTAAAAAATGTCAAATTTAGAACTAATCAAAAAGTAATGAGATCCTATAAAAATCCAATTTCACCAACAGGAGGAGTTGTTGGATTAAAAGGAAATTTAGCTCCAGAAGGTGGAATTGTAAAAATAGCTGGTTTAAAAAAATTACAATTTACAGGAAGAGCTAGATGTTTTGATAATGAAGAGTCTGCGTATAAAGCAGTAATAAACAGAAAATACAAAGATGGAGACATCATTATAATTAGATATGAGGGACCAATAGGAGGTCCTGGAATGAGAGAAATGCTTCAAACAACTGCAGCAATCTACGGTCAAGGAAAAGGGGAGAAAGTAGCCCTTATTACGGACGGTAGGTTCTCTGGGGCTACCAGAGGCTTTTGTATCGGTCATGTGGGCCCTGAGGCCTCCGTAGGCGGTCCTATAGCCCTTTTAAGGAATGGGGATATCATCGATATAGACGCTAAAAAGGGCACAATTAACGTAAGGCTTACAAAGAAGGAATTAAGTGCAAGACGCAAAAAATGGAAACCAAGAAAAGTGAATTTTGGTAATGGAACATTATGGAAATATGCACAAACGGTTGGTCCTGCTTATAAAGGTGCACCAACTCATCCAGGTGGTAAAAACGAGGTTAGAACGTACGCTGATATTTAATGAAAATTAGACCTGTAATACTTTGTGGTGGCGCAGGAACAAGACTTTGGCCAGATAAAAAAAAACATCAAGCAAAACAATTTATTGATTTTGGTGGATGGAGTTTAATTCAAAAAACTTTAGAAAGAGTAAATAAACCAATTTTTGATTTTCCTATAATCAGTACAAATTTAAAATACTTAAAACAAGTAAAGCAAGCTTTAAAAAAAAGTAAAATTAAAAAGTTTAAAATAGTTCTTGAACCAGCTAAAAAAAATACCGCACCAGCAATCCTTGCTTCAGCTTTGATAAAGGATATTCCATTAGAGCAACCATTAATGTTTTTTGCAGCAGATCATTTAATTGACAGGTCTAATATTTTAAATAAATCCCTTTTAAAAAATAAACCAAATTTAGATAATCAAAATTTATTTATTTTTGGAATAAAACCTACAAACCCATCAAGTGAATATGGATATTTTTTAACTAAAAAAATTAAATCTATAAATAAAGTTACAAAATTTATTGAAAAACCAAAATTATCAAAAGCAAAGGAAGTAATTAAGAAAAAAGGTTATTGGAATTCTGGCATGTTTTATTTAAGAAAAGATTCAATTATTAATAACTTTAAAAAATATCAAAATAAAACTTACAAAAGTTGTGTTGAGGCAATTAAAAAAGGCAAATATAAAAATAATACCTACTACTTAAATAAAAGAGCTTTTGAAAAATCAATCGAGAAATCTTTTGATTATGCAATACTTGAGAAAACAAATAAAATTAATGCTATTAAACTAGATATACCTTGGTCTGATCTTGGTAGTTGGAAAGAGATACTCAAGATATATGATAAAAATAAAAGAAAACACTTTAAGAAAAAGAATATTTTTTATAGACCATGGGGGAGTTATTTAAATTTATTCGAAGGAAAAGAGTTTTTAATTAAAGAATTATCAGTTAAACCTAAAGGTATATTAAGTCTTCAAAAACATCATCACAGAGCAGAACATTGGTTAGTTACAAAAGGTAATCCAAGAATAACTTTAAATAAAAATATTATTAATAAAAAACCTGATGAGCATATATTTATTCCATTAGGAGCAATTCATAGAATACAAAATCCTGGAAAAAAACCTATAAAAATTATGGAAGCTCAAGTTGGTTCAATTCTAAAAGAGACTGATATTGTTAGATATCAAGACATTTATGGTAGAGCAAATAAACTTTAATTAAATTGTAATAATCTATAAATATTTTTGTCATCAACATTAATTATAAAATTCTAATAAAATTTTAAACTATAAAACATCTTTATTTCCCCTTAATTTTAAAATTTTGTTGATTAACTACTTTCCCCTTTTTTAATTACAAAAAGGGGAAAGAAGATTTAGAAATTAATTATTTACAGATGCGGAACTCTCGATAGTCTTCTTTTTAGCTAGTTTTTTTGTTTTTTTTTCAGCAACTCTTTTTTCAATACTTGCAATTTTAATATTAATTTTAGATAATTTTTTTTCTTTTAAATTGATCTTATTTTTAAGTTTTTCTATTAACTTGATAACCTTTTTTTTTCTTTTTTCATTTTTCTTTAACTTTTTACTCATAATGACCTCCTGTGTAATTTTATAATAATTATATTTAAATTAAATATCTTAGTAAAATGATTTTTTGATAAATTCTCTTATTTAAAAGTTATGCTGTTAATATGTTAAAATATTTTCCTGATTTCCTTAATTCTACGTTATCACAATATTGATATTTATCACCATCAATTTGAATTGGAATTTTTTTCCCTTGTCCATCAATTTTTAGCTCACTGGAATAAGATGTTATAACACTCGTAGACTTCGATAAATCTCCAAAAAAAATAATCAAATAAATATAATAAAGTATTTTTATTCTTGTAAGGTCTTTGAATACATAAGTAATAATTTTGTTATCAAATATATTTGTTTTATTAATTTTGTAGTGACCCGCATAATAATTGGTATTAGAACATAACACCCAGTCAGCTATATGATTTTGACCATCTATGTTAACTTTTAATTTTTGATTTTTCATTAACAAAAATTTTTGCAATCCTTTATATCCAAAAATAATTTTACCTAACAGTTTTTTTAGAGAACTATTAATTGAATGGACTATCGTTGCATCCCAACCTATACCTGCCATTAAAATAAAATAATCATTATTGATTTTTACTAAATTAGTTTGTTTTAAATTGTTTGATTGTAAAATTTGAACAATTTTACTTATTTTTTTACTCATATTTAGTTCAGCTTGAAGTAAATTAGCAGTTCCAGCTGGTATATAACCAATAGCAAAATCTTTTTTTGGAACAAAATTATTTTTAATAAGTTTGTTTATTGCAAATGATACTGAACCATCGCCTCCAGCAACTACAAGTCTATCTATATTTAACTTAGAAATATTTTTAAATACTGACTCTGCTTTATCCACGCTCTCAGTTTCAAAAAAAGAAACATCGTTATACTTAGAAAGTTCATCAGAAATTTTTTTTATAAATTTAGATTTTCTGCCAGAGGAAGCGTTTTTGTTGTAAATAATGCAATATTTCATAATAAATTTTAATATTTCCTTAACATTACTATGGCACAAAGAATTAAACGATTCTAGTGCAAATTGAATTAAAAAAAAAGGATTAAATGAAACCTATATTAAAATACAAAAGTATATTCATTTCAGATGTGCATCTTGGTACTAAAGGTTGCCAAGCAAATAAATTGCTTGAATTTTTTAAAAATACAAGATCAGAAAAACTTTACTGTGTAGGCGATATAATAGATGTTTGGGCACTTCAAAAAAATTTTTATTGGCCACAAGAACATAATGACGTAATTCAAAAAATATTAAGAAAAGCAAGACATGGAACAGAAGTTTACTACGTTATAGGTAATCATGATGAAGTGTTTCGAAAATTTATTCCTATGCATTTTGGACAGATAAAAATGATCAATAGAGTAATTCATCAGTCTGTTTTAAATAAAAAATATTTAGTTGTTCACGGTGATGCTTGGGATGGTGTTATGAGATATGCCAAATGGTTGTCGAAGTTAGGCGCAATAGCCTATGAAATGCTATTGAAATTAAATGTAGTGATTAACTTTTTTAGACGTCTAAGAGGTAAAGGCCAGTGGTCTTTAGCGAAGTTTCTTAAATATAAGGTAAAAAATGCAGTTAAATATATGGGAGAATACGAAAAAACAATTGCAGAATATGGAAAGAAAAAAAAATTTGATGGAATAATCTGTGGGCATATTCATCACGCCCAAAATGAAAATTATGATGGGGTTAATTATTTAAATTGTGGAGACTGGGTTGAGTCTTGTACTGCTTTAGTTGAAAACTTTGATGGAACGTTTGAAATAATTTATTGGGATAAATTAAGAGAAGAATTTTCAGATAGTCGTAATAATTCAGATAAAGAAGTAATTAAAACTCCAGGTCTGAAAAAGGCATCATAATGAAAATATTAATTGTAACAGACGCTTATTTTCCACAAGTAAATGGTGTGGTAAGAACTTTAAATGAAACAGGAAAAAAACTTGAAGCAATGGGTCACGAAGTTGAGTATTTAAATCCCCAACTTTTTTTCACTGTACCAATGCCTAAATATAATGAAATAAGACTTTCTGTGAATATTTGGCCAAGAGTAAGTCATTTAATAAAAAAAATAAATCCTTCAGCCATACATATAGCTACCGAAGGTCCTTTAGGATTTATGGCAAGAAGATATTGTCTTAAAAATAATCTAAAGTTTACCACAAGTTTTCACACAAGATTTGATAAATATATGAAATTATATTTACCTTGGGTTCCTGAAAAATTATCACAGAAATTCCTAAGCAACTTTCATAACAAAGCAGAAAAAATTTTGGTTACAACCGAATCTATGAAAAAAGAACTAATTCAAATTGGAGTAGATGAAAGTAAAATGGTTGTTTGGACAAGAGGTGCTGATCATGGATCGTTTAAAAATCCAAAAAAAATCAATTTAGAATATAAAAGGCCTATATGGATTTATGTAGGTCGAGTAGCTATTGAAAAAAATATTCGTGCTTTTTTAAATCTAAAATTAGAAGGAACAAAACTTCTTGTTGGTAAAGGACCAGATATTGAAAAGTTAAAAAAAGAATTTCCAGATGCTCACTTCTTGGGTGAAAAAACTAATGGTGAATTAGCTTCATACTTTACATCATCTGATGTTTTTGTCTTTCCAAGCAAAACAGATACGTTTGCAATTGTAATATGTGAATCCCTCAGTTGTGGTACACCAGTTGCAGCATTTCCTGTTCCTGGTCCTAAAGATATTTTCAAAGATAGTGAAATTAATTGTTTAGATGAGGATTTAGAAAAATCCGCAATGAAAGCTCTAAAAGTTGAAAGAGAAAAGTGCCTAGAATACTCTAAAAACTTTACTTGGGATAAAACCGCAGAAATTTTTATTAATAATATCTCCCCTAATTAAGTAACTAAAATTTAAATAATTGCATATTAAATTTTTAATATGTTAATTATATACTTAACTTTTAGAACATCATGATTGGCCTCTTTGAAATACTATTAATCTGTGTAATTATATTTCTACTAATAATAATTTATTCAAACAGAAATAAAAAAAATACTGATGATAAAATTATTATTTCAAAGTATGAAAAGGATGATAGCAAAACATTTATATTAGATGAATTAGAGGATCAATTTATAGCATTAGATAAATTAAATATTATAAAATATGCCAATCCAAGTGCCGAAAAAAGATTTGGTAAAAATATTTTAAATACACATCTCGGCACAATTTTAAGAAATCCTAATCTAGATGAAAAAATCAGAGAAGTTAAGTCTTCAAAAAAAACCAGTAATTTAGATTTAGAAATAAATTTGCCTTCATATCAGTATTACAGAATTTATGTGATTCCTGGACCAACTGTAATTTTTACAGAAAAAGACTCTGTTGTTTTATTTTTAAAAGATCTTACTGAAATTTCAAAAGCACAAAAATTTAGAACTGACTTTGTTGCTAATGTTAGCCATGAATTAAAAACTCCTCTTGTTTCAATTAAAGGCGCTATAGAGACAATAGAGGGTCCTGCTAAAGATGACGAAATAGCAAAGATAAACTTTCTTAAAATAATCTCTTCACAAAGCAAAAGAATGGAAAATTTAATAAGTGATCTATTAATATTAAGCAGAATTGAACTCCAGGAGCATATAAGACCTGACAAACCAGTTAATTTGAAGAATGTATTCACAAAAGTAAAAGATATTCATTTTACTAGCTTAAAAGAAAAAAATATTAATCTTGAAATTAATTTAGATATTGTAAGTGATGTTATTGGTGATGAAGATAAATTAATAACAGTTTTTTCTAATTTATTAGATAATGCTATTAAATACTCAAAAGAAAAATCAACTATAAATATATTAGCTTCTCCAAGCAAAGGGAAACTCATAACAAAAGGAATTAAAATATCTGTATCTGATCAAGGTATTGGAATTCCCGAGGATCAAATTAACAGGGTAACTGAAAGATTTTATAGAGTAGATGTTGAAGAGAGCAGGAAAGTTGGTGGAACAGGTTTAGGTCTTGCAATTGTCAAACATATAATTTCTCAACATAGAGGTGATTACGAAATAAAAAATCTTAATGGTAAAGGAACCGAAATTAACATTCATTTACCCAGTGAATTATAAACTTCATATAATTTAACAATTTTCACAATATAATTTAATTTGTAAATAACGGATTTTTTAAATAAGGTTGTTAAATGAAAAAAATAATAATAAATTTTTTTATTTTTTCTTACTTATTCTTTAATTTTATATCAAATTCTTACTCTGAAGTTTCTAATAAAAAAGACATTACAACACTTTTAAGAAACCAACAACTTACTGTATTTGATATTGGTATTTTTAGAATGAAAAATGACTTAGAAAATACCAAAAGCACTGTCAATAAACATTTTCCATCTGACAAAGTAAATGTTGATCATATCTATACTGAGGTTTTAACTTCATTCTGGAGAGATACAATTGATTTGATTGTATCAATCCCAATGAACAAAAACTTAAAAAAAGAAAATTATATGTCTGACATGTATAGATGTAAAAATATTTTCTTTTCTGTAAGAGATCATTTGTTAAGAAAACAAAATGAGAGTAATTATAATTTTAATAGAGCCTCAAGTTATATAATTACTACTTTTTCTACCCCCACAAGTTGGCCTTCATGGAAATATGATCAAAAACAAGTAAAAGACCTTATATCAATGATACAACTAGAAGTTACTTTAAGACCAACAAAGAGCTTAGCACTAAGTGAAAATGTGAGCCCAATTCGTTGTAGAGGAGATTTAGCTGCAGATAATGATACTTTAATCATCTCCAAAAAATACAACTAAAAAGTTACCTATTTAACAAAACTGTAACAAATTTGTAATACTAGAGTCCTCAATAAAATTTATTTAGCGAGTCGTTAATTAAATTTAATTCACGAAAGGATATTAAAAATGAAAAAACTAACTATAGTCCTTGCTTCAATAGTTGCCATTTCTGTTGCCACTATTGCTCAAGCAAGAGATCAAATCAAAATAGTTGGATCATCTACTGTATTCCCTTACGCAACAATAGTTGCTGAAAGATTCGGGCAAACTGGATTTAAAACACCAGTAATCGAGTCAACTGGTACAGGTGGTGGTGCAAAATTATTTTGTGCAGGTGTAGGAGAAGCTCACCCTGATATAACAAATGCATCAAGAGCAATGAAAGATAAAGAAAAAGCTCTTTGCAAAAAAAATGGTGTTAATGAAATTGTTGAAGTTATTATCGGTAACGATGGTATTACTTTAGCATACAGTGTTGACGCTGAACCAGTAAACTTCACTAAAGAACAACTTTGGAAAGCTTTAGCAAAACACTCAGTTGTTGATGGTAAATTAGTAGACAACATATACAAAACATGGGATCAAATAGATCCAAGTTTACCAAAACAAAAGATTTCAGTTATGATTCCCCCAGGAACATCCGGAACAAGAGATGCTTGGAATTCGTTAGTAATGAAAAAAGGTATGCCTAAAGAGGCTAAAGCATTATACAAAGCAGGTTTCGAAGCTGGAAATAAAAAATATAAAAAACCACAAAAACTTTACAGAGAAGATGGTGCTGCTATTGAAGTTGGAGAGAATGATAGTTTAATTATTCAAAAATTATCGGAAGACAAAGAAATGTTTGGTTTCTTTGGATTTAGTTACTTCTTAGCCGCAAGAGATAAATTGCAAGCTGCAAGTATAGAAGGTGGTCAACCATCACTAGAATCTATCCAAGACTATAGTTATGCTGTTGCTAGACCATTATTCTTTTATGTAAAAAAAGCTCATGTTGGTGTAATTCCAGGATTACATGAATTTGTAAAAGAATTCACTACAACTAAAGCTATTGGTAAAAGAGGTTACTTAGCGGAAATAGGACTTGTTCCACTTGATGCTGAAACTTACAGAACAGTTAGAGATAATTCGAAAGCTCTTACTGCAATGTCAATGGAGTAATACAATATTTGTTAACAAACTCAAAAGGGGCCCTATTAATTGGGCCCTTTTTTTTGTATAAATCTAAAGGAGTCAATAATTGAATTCAGTAATATTTTTAACAATCGTTCTTTTAGCTTTATCCAGTTACTTCTTTGGAAGAAAAAAAGCTATTTTAATTCAATCTAACAAACGGTTAACAGCTCTTCCAAAATTTTATGGGTACTATCTTGCTATATGGTGTGGCGCACCCGCTTTTCTTTTGTATGCTTTATGGTCGATATTTGAACCTAGCATAGTAAGATTTTTTATACTTAGTGATTATTCTTCGCAAGGACTTCTAGAAGGAGAGTTGAATTTATTTTATGAAAAAGTAAAATCACTTTCTCGAAACCAGTATTCAGGAGAACTTACTGCAGAGTTACAAAGATCAGCAGAAAAATATTTAAACTTTAGAGACATAGCAAAGTGGTCTAAGGTCGTTATAGTTTTATCATTATTAATTGCATCAACAGGTTATGCGTATACAAAGATTTCAAACAACACTAAAACAAGAGAACCAGTTGAAATATTTCTTAAAGGAATATTTTTTTTATCATCACTGGCAGCGATATTAACAACCATTGGTATTATTTTTTCCCTTTTGTTTCAAACAATAGAATTTTTTCAAGTTATCCCACTATTTGATTTTGTATTTGGAATGCACTGGTATCCTGCAAAAGCTTTTGTTCGAGATGCAAGTGAAGCACTTGATCCATCAATGTATAGTGATACTTTTGGTGCGGTTCCGATATTTGCAGGCACCTTTTTTATAGCTTTGATTGCAATGTGTGTTGCAATACCAATTGGTTTGTTAAGTGGTATTTATATGGCGGAATATGCGAGCAAACGTTTAAGACAATATGCGAAACCTGTCATTGAAATTTTAGCAGGAATTCCAACTGTTGTTTATGGTTTTTTTGCTGCTTTAACAGTTGGACCTTTTTTAAAAGACCTTGGATTATCATTAGGATTAGAGGTGTCAGCAGAAAGCGCACTGGCAGCCGGTGGTGTTATGGGAATTATGATTATTCCATTTATATCAAGCTTAAGTGACGACGTAATTACAAGTGTTCCTCAAAATCTTAGAGATGGTAGCTATGCCATGGGAGCAACAAAATCTGAAACAATAAAAAGAGTAATCTTTCCAGCTGCTTTACCTGGAATTGTTGGATCTATTTTATTAGGTGTTTCTAGAGCTATTGGTGAAACAATGATTGTTGTAATGGCATCAGGGTTGGCAGCAAACCTAACTCTTAATCCATTAGAGTCCACTTCAACAATAACTGCTCAAATTGTTGTTATCTTAATTGGTGATCAACAATTTGGGGATCCGAAAACCCAAGCAGCTTTTGCATTGGGATTAAGTTTATTTATAGTTACTTTAGTTTTAAATATTGTTGCCTTATCTGTTGTGAAAAAATATAGAGAGAAATATGAATAAAGAAGAACGTTTAATTAAAAGATACAAAGCTGAAAAAAGATTTCAATTTTACGGTAAAGCTGCAATATTTATGGCTTTATTATTTCTAGTGGTATTTCTAACAAAGATATTTTCTACTGGTTACACAGCATTTCAAAAAACATGGTTGGTAATACCAGTCAATTATAATGCAGATTTATTATATTTGGATCCAGATAAAAAACCAACAACCGAAGATATTAATGATGCAGACTTTTATGAGTTTGGGATAGAAACATTTATCACTCTCGATCCAGATGCAAGTGAGGATCAAATTATGGAATTAAAAAAAATGTTTGCATTTACTTTTGAGAGAGAATTAAAATATTATCTTCTAGACAATCCTGATAGCTTTGGAAAAACAGTTGATGTAAAATTAACAGCCTCTGACGACTTAGATCAAGTATTTAAAGGAAATTATCCAAGAGATATACCTGAAAACAGAAGAAGAGCATCTGATTATCAATTAAAAATTTTTGATAAATTAAATGAAGATGGAAGAGTTATAAGTGAATTTAATGCCAGTTTTTTTACAAATGCTGATTCTAGAGAAGCTGAGTTAGCGGGGATAGCAAGCTCATTTATGGGTTCATTATTTTCCATACTTGTCTGTCTGTCAATTGCCTTTCCTGTTGCCTTACTAGCTGCAGTGTATCTAGAAGAATTTGCACCAAAAAATAGATTTACAGATTTTATTGAAGTAAATATCAATAATCTAGCAGCAGTTCCTTCAATTGTTTTTGGATTGTTAGGATTAGGTGTTTTATTGGCTGTATTTGGTTTACCTAGATCAACACCCTTAGTTGGAGGTATAACCCTTTCATTAATGACTCTTCCAACAATTATAATAGCAGCCAGAGCATCATTGAAGGCTGTTCCACCCAGTATAAGAGAAGCAGCTTTAGCAATGGGAGCTAGCAAAATGCAAACGACGATGCATCATACCGTGCCTTTGGCTTTACCTGGAACTTTATCAGGTACTATAATTGGCTTAGCTCAAGCATTAGGTGAAACAGCGCCTTTAATATTAATTGGAATGGTTGCTTTTGTTAACACAATACCAGGAACCCCTATGGATCCAGCAGCTAGCTTGCCTGTTCAAATCTATATATGGGCAGAGAGTGCCGAAAGAGGATTTGTAGAAAAAGTGTCTGCTTGCATAATGGTATTATTATTTTTCCTAATATTTATGAATTTAGGAGCACAATTAATTAGACATAAATTTGAAAAGAAATGGAACTAAAATATGAATAAAATAGAAGCAAAAAATGTTGATGTCTATTATGGAGCGAAACAAGCTTTATTTGATATCAATATGGATATCGAAGCAAATAAAGTAACTGCTCTTATTGGACCTTCTGGTTGTGGTAAATCAACATTCTTAAGATGTTTAAATAGGATGAATGATGTGATCGATATTTGTAAAGTCAGTGGTGTCGTAAAAATTAATGACTATGACATAAATCAAAAAGATACAGATGTTGTAAGGCTTAGAGAAAAAGTTGGAATGATTTTTCAAAAACCAAATCCTTTTCCAAAAACCATTTATGAGAATATTTCTTATGGACCTGAGATACATGGGATAGCTCAATCTAAAAGTGAAATGGATAATATTGTTGAAGAGAGTTTGAGAAAAGCAGCACTTTGGGAAGAGGTAAAAGACAGAATTCACGAACCAGGTACTGGTTTATCAGGTGGACAACAACAAAGACTTTGTATTGCAAGAACAATATCAATTAAGCCAGAGGTAATACTCATGGATGAGCCATGTTCAGCTCTTGATCCAATTGCGACAGCACAAATAGAGGAGCTAATTGATGAATTAAGAAAGGAACATACTATAATAATTGTTACTCACTCAATGTCCCAAGCTGCAAGAGTCTCTCAAAATACTGGTTTTTTTCACCTTGGCAAATTGATTGAAGTAGGTTCTACTGATAAGATATTCAAGAATCCTACTCAACAACAAACGCAGGATTACATAACAGGAAGGTTTGGATAATGAATGAAAAACCACACACAGTAAAATCTTACGAAGACCAATTAAAAAAATTAAACAATGATTTAGTTGAAATGGGGGCAAATTGCGAAACCGCTTTAGGTAATGCAATGACAGCAATATCAACAAATGATCATAACCTTGCTGATGATGTTATAAATTCAGATGTAGTTATAGATAATTTTGAGTCTCAGATAGAGAATGAGGTAGTAAATTTAATTGCTTTAAGACAACCAATGGCTGTGGATCTTAGAGAAACAGTTGCAGCTCTAAAGATGTCTTCAGACTTAGAAAGAATAGGTGATCTTGCCAAAAATATTGCAAAAAGAACAAAACTTATAAATACGCATTTGCCAAATAATTTAATTGAAGCAATGAGTAGAATCTGCATTTTGGTTCAAAAACAATTAAAAATTGTTTTAGACTCTTATCTAAGTAGATCAAGCGATGTAGCTCAAACAGTATGGGAGAGTGATGAACAAGTTGATGATTTAACAAATAAATGTATGGAAGAAGTCATCTCATTAATTAAATCAAATATGGAAAATATTGAATATGGCTCACATCTTTTATTTGTTACTAAAAACCTTGAAAGGATAGGAGATCATACAACAAACATTGCTGAGCAAGTATATTATTTAGTTACAGGTGATTATTTAGAGGGTGAAAGACCCAAGGGTAGCGATTCAGAATTAACAAAGTAATGAGTGCACACATATTTATTGCAGAAGATGAGGCGCCAATTTCAACCTTATTAAAATATAATTTAGAAAAAGAAGGTCATAAGGTTTCTTCAAGTGAAAATGGAGAGGACTCTTTAAAATCAATAAAACAAAAAATGCCAGACTTAATCTTATTAGATTGGATGTTGCCAGATTTATCAGGTGTTGAAATATGTAAACAGTTAAAAAGGGATAAAAAATATAATGACATTCCAATTATTATGCTTACTGCAAAAGGAGAGGAGGAAGATAAATTAAAAGCATTTGAAACTGGAGCCGATGATTACGTCACTAAACCATTTAGCCAAAAAGAATTAAATGCAAGAATTAAATCTTTGTTAAGAAGGGCTAAACCTTTGTCATCAACTGATGTTGTGGAATTTAAAGACCTTAAAATTGATAGATTAGCAAAAAGAGTTTATAGAAATGATAAGGAAATAATTTTGGGACCCACAGAATTTAAATTATTAGATTTTTTTATTAAAAATCCAAAAAGAGTTTATTCAAGAGAACAATTACTAAATAATGTTTGGGGTGAAAATATTTATGTAGAAAGTAGAACGGTTGATGTTCACATAAGAAGATTGAGAAAAGTTTTAAATGTAAGTGGATTAGAAAATTTAATTCGCACAGTGAGATCTGCAGGCTATTCGTTAGATAACTAAATCTTTAGGCCTTACAAATTCAGAAATAATTCCTTTCTCTTCAATATTTATCCAATCATTCGTATCGAAAACTATTTTAGCAAATGCACAAGTTGGGAATTTATAATTTAATAGTTTAAAATTACTATTATCTTTATTTTTAGTTAATTTTATAACTAAATTTTTAAGAGCAGGTTCATGATTTATTAGCAATACTTTCTTAAACCTTTTATGGATATTTTTTATATTAGCTATAATTTCATTTTCATTAACTAAATAAAGCTTTGAGGAACTTTTAATTTTTTTTGGTTTATTTATTTTTTTCAGTATTAAATTTAGAGTTTTTTTTGTTCTTTTTGATGAAGATAAAAGCACATAATCAAAGGAATATTTTTTTTTAACAAAAAATTCACTTATAATTTTTGCACTTTTGATGCCTCTTTTATTTAGTGGTCTTTCAAAATCACTTAAATTTGGGTCTTCCCAACTAGATTTTGCATGTCTCATGACATATAATTCGCGCATTAATTCTAAATATATGACTGCATTAAAAAAACAAGACAAAGAAGAGCTTAAATCCAATTATATAAATAGAGAATTATCATGGTTAAAATTTAACGATAGAGTTCTGTTAGAGGCGCAAAATATTGAAAATCCTCTTTATGAGAGAGTAAAATTTTTATCTATTGCAGGTTCTAATTTAGATGAATTTTTTATGGTTCGAGTTGCTGGACTATACAGTCAAATTAAACAAGAAGTCGACTCACTAAGTTCAGATGGACTAACACCTGAAGAACAGATGGAGATGGTTATTAATGATACAAAAAATCTATTAAATAAACAAAATACCATATTTAATAATCTATCAAATCAGCTGAAGAGAAATAATATTTTATTGACTAAGCCAGAAAACCTTAACACAAAAGAAAAAAAGAAATTATTAGAAATATTTAACGAAGAAATTTATCCTCTACTTACACCATCAGCGATTGATCCTTCTCATCCTTTTCCATTTATTATTAATCAAGGTAGAGCTTTAGTTATGAAGCTGAAGAAAAAGAAAAAAAAGAGAATTCTTAATTCAATTATCGTAATTCCTAAAGCTTTATCAAGATTTATTGAAATAGATGGAGGAAAATCATTTAAGAAATTTTTGGTTCTAGACGATGTTATTGGTTACTTTGCCTCTGAAATTTTTCCAGATCATTTATTAGAAAAGAAAATGATATTTAGAGTAATAAGAGATAGTGATGTAGAAATTCAAGAAGAGGCTGAGGATTTAGTCAGATCATTTGAACTAGCATTAAAGCGAAGAAGAACTGGTGATATTGTTAGATTAGAAATTTTAGAAAAAAGCGACAAAGAACTTGTAAAATTTATAACAAATAAATTAGAAATTAATCCAAATTATATTTATGAAGTAGCAGGTTTAGTTGGAATCCAGGATATAGACCAAATTTGTAAAATTAAAAATTCTAAATTAAAATTTAAAAACTTTACACCAAGAGAAGTAGAAAGATTAAAAGAATACAATAATAATTTTTTTGAGACAATTAAGAAAAAAGACCTAATAGTTCATCATCCATTTGAGACTTTTGATGCTGTAATTGAATTTTTAAATCAAGCTGCTATGGATAAAAAAGTAATTGCTATTAAACAAACATTGTACAGAACTACTTTAGATTCACCAATTGTTAAAGCATTAATTAGCGCTTCCGAAAATGGCAAAACAGTTACTGCTTTAATTGAAATCAAAGCTAGATTTGATGAAGAAGCAAATATACAGCTGGCAAGAAGTCTTGAAAAAGCTGGAGTTCAAATTGTTTATGGTTTTGCAAAATACAAAACACATGCTAAATCATCACTAATACATCGACGTGAGGGTGGTAAAATTCAAACATATTTCCATTTAGGTACTGGCAATTATCATCCTGTAAATGCAAAAATATACACAGACTTATCTCTATTTAGCTCTGATAAAAAAATGGCTGCAGATGTAGAAAAATTCTACAATTACGTGACTGGATATTCTAAACCAAGAAATTTAAATAAAATTTCCATTTCACCTGTAAATTTAAGAAAAACTTTAAATCAGAATATAGATAAGGAAATAAGTAATGCAAAAAAAGGGAAACACGCTGAGATTTGGGCTAAAATGAATTCATTAGTTGATTCACAAATAATTGATAAATTTTATGAGGCTTCTAGTGTCGGTGTAAAAGTCTCTTTATTTGTAAGAGGTGTATGTTGTTTAAGACCTGGTATTAAAAATAAATCGGAAAATATTATTGTAAAAAGTATCATTGGAAGATTTCTTGAACACTCAAGAATATATTGTTTTGCAAATGGAAAATTAATGCCTAACAGAAATGCAAAAGTTTATATTTCATCTGCAGATTTGATGCCAAGAAATCTAGATAGAAGAGTCGAACTTCTCGTGCCAATTGAAAACCAAACTGTTCATGAACAGGTTTTAGACCAAATAATGATGGCCAATTATCTAGACACGAATCAGAGCTGGGAACTTAATCCTAATGGAAATTATCAAAAAATTAAATATAGTCGGAAAGATTCTTTTTCTGCACATGATTATTTCATGAATAATCCAAGTTTATCAGGAAGAGGAAAGGCAAAACTAAAAATTAAACCTAAAAAATTAAACTTAAGGTTGGTTAAAGATGGAACTTAAAGTAATTAAAAATAAGCAAAATTTAAAATTAAGACAATCAAAATTAGCTATTATTGATATAGGTTCAAATTCTATAAGAATGTTAATTTACGATGATTTTACATCATCTAGAGTACCTTTTTTTAATGAAAAAGCAGTTTGTGAACTTGGTAAAAACTTAGATAAATCAAAAAAACTTCATAAATCAGGCAAGATATATGCTTTAAAAGTTTTAAAAAGATTTTCAGAAATTCTTAATGTTTCAAAAATTAATAACCTTAAAATTATTGCAACAGCTGTATTAAGAGAAGCTACAGACGCAAAGCCCTTTATTGAAGAAGTAGAATACTTATTTAAAAAAAATATAAATATTTTAACTGGTGAAGAAGAAGCTGAATCATCAGCTGAAGGCGTTAAAATTGGATTTGAGAATGTGGATGGACTTGTTGCTGATTTAGGTGGTGGAAGTTTAGAGCTTGCTAGAGTTGAAAACAATGTTGTAACAAATAAAACATCACTTCCAGTTGGTGTATTAAGGTTAATCAACAATCCTATTGTTAAAAAAAGAAATTTACCTAAATATCTCAAAAATCTTTTAAGAGATGAAAAATGGTTATCTAAAAAAAAATTTAATAATTTATATTTGGTGGGAGGTACGTGGAGAGCTTTGTTTAAATTACACTTATTTCAAAATGAATATCCAGTCCATATTATTCATCAATACTCAATAGAAAATGAAAAACTTACAAAATTTTTAGAAAAAATTTCTTCATTTAATAAATCTAAATTGAAATCAGTTGAATACATATCAAAGTCTAGAACGCCTTATCTTCCTTATAGCTCAATAATTCTAGAAGAAATTATGAACATAGCAAATCCAAAAAATGTTATTTGCTCAATTAGCGGTATTAGAGAAGGATCTCTTGCCAAAGATTTATTTAAAAACTCAGATAGTAATTTTGTTTTTAATAAATCATTAGAGCATATTTCAAAAAAAAGAGGCGATTTAGGATCTACATATAAGAAATATTTTGATTTTATAAAACCTATATTTGAGGGAAATGAGCATTTTAATCAAAAATTGCTTCATCTATCTTGCGTACTAAGTCATATGGATTGGGGTTTGGGAGCATTCCAAAAAGCAGAGTTGGTTTTTCAAGAAACATTAAATACGCCTTTATTAAAACTTTCACATAAAGAAAGAATACAATTGGCACTTTCTTGTTACTGGAGATATTGCAGTATAAAATACAACCCAAAGATAGAATACTTAACGTTTTTAAATAACAACGAGATATATTCATGCAAACAAGTTGGTGCAGCCTTAAGATTTGCTAATTCTCTTACATCAATATCTACAATTTTTTTAGAAGAATTTAAACTTTATAAAAGAGGAAATGCTGTTTTTTTAAAAATACCTTCGCAGCATCAAGAGATAATCTCAAAACAAGTTACGAAAAAATTCAAAGCTTTAGCAAGAGAATTATTTTTAGATCCTAGGGTAATTTATTCAAATTAATTTAATATTAATTTAAATTAGATTTAATATTTTATTAATTTATCAGTAATATTTCATCATTAATTACATTAATGAAATCATTATTCTTCTCTTATAAAAGGTGCTTACTTTGTAGGCACCTTTATAACTTTAAAAAATGAAGCCACATGAGAGGCATTACAAAATTTTTCATTTAAAATTAATTTGTTTATTTCTTCTTTAGACAGAAAATGAATTTTAATAGCTTTCTCAGGTCCTTTTTTTTTAATTATTCTATTTGAATAATAGCAGTATATTTTAGTTGTTAACCTTCCTGGCTCACAATTAATTGTAAATAATTTTTTTGGTCTTCCTAATATTTTATATCCTGTTTCCTCATAAAATTCTCTACAAGCAGCACTTATAGAATTTTCTCCTTTATCAATCATACCAGATGGAAATTCATAGTTGATTTTATTAACTGGAATTCTTTTTTGACTAACTAGAACAAAAACGTTTTTCTTAATTTCCGCAACTACCAAAGATAAATCAGAGGTTTTTAAGAAATGATAATATTCTTTTTTTTTGAATGGCTTATTAATTAAAGTTATATTATTTGTAAGCTTAATATTTTTCAAATAATTCATAAGTTATTATATTTTAATAATATTAAAGATATTTTACAGATAAAGTAATTATATTGTTTTTTCTTTAATTAATTTAGAGACTTTGTTTATTTGATTTATTGTATCAGTATTCATTGGGTTTATATATGAAGCTTCTAAATAACTAGTGTAGGCTTTTTCGTAATCTTTCATTTCCATGTATACTTGTCCTTTTCCAATTAGAGCACCGAAATGCCTGCTTTCAAGTTTTAAGACCATATCAATATCTCTAAGTGATTTTTTATACTTACCCATAAAATATAAAGATGTTGCACGTCTATTCCAAGCTTCAGCCCAATTAGGATCTTTTTCTATAATTTTACTAAAAATCCTATATGCCCTTATATAATTTCCATTTTGAACTAGTCTTGAACCTTCTTTTAAATCAATAGTTAATTGAAAATTAGATGGATGTGTTTCCCACAAATTCCATATGCTTTTTTCTAAAAAATTTGCATCACTTTGTGTATTACAATCTTTTAACTTACTCAAAAGTTTGTTTAAATCTAACTCATTTGCTTTTGCTGGTGAATTCAAACATATTGTTGCAATTACCAACAAGAAATTTAATATTTTCTGCATATGTAATAAATATGTAATATTTTTGTAACATTAATAAAACAAGTTAAAATCAAAATAAATTGCAACAAAATCAGTGTTTTTATTCAATTAAAGATAAAATTAATTTCTAATATGAGATTCTAATTAAAAGATTCGAAAAAAAAATATGAAAAATTCCAATATAGAAGCAATAGTATTTGATTTAGCTGGTACATTAATAGATTTTGGAAGCCTTGCACCATCTCAAGTTCTTATTGAATTATTTGATAGGTTTGGAATTAAAATTACTCGAAAACAAGCCATAGGACCAATGGGTATCGAAAAACGAGCCCATATAAAAGCATTGCTAACAACAAGAAAAATTAATTCGCAGTGGAAAAAAAAATTTAAATCAAAACCAACAGATAAAGATATTGATAAATTGTTTAAACTTTTTAATCCAGAATTAAAAAAAATAATTAATAAACATTCAAAATTTATATCAGGGAGTAAAAAAACTTTAGATTTTATAAAAAACAAAAAAATAAAAATAGGAATCAATACCGGATATTCGGAAGAAATTCTAAATGTTATATTGCTTGAACTAAAAAAACAAAGATTTATACCTGATGTGTCATATAGTTCTTCATACACAAAAATTGGAAGACCCTCAGCTGAAATAATATATAAAATTTTTTCTGAATTAAATATTACCAAGGGATCAAATTGTATAAAAGTTGATGACACTATTCCTGGATTGTTAGAGGGAGTAAATGCTGGGATGTGGGTAGTGGGTGTTATATTTTCAGGTAATGAATTTGGTAAAACAGAAGTCGAATTTAATAGACTTTCTTTTAAAGATAAAACTAAATTTAGAAAAAAGATCAAGAATAAATTTAAGAAAGTAGGCGCTCACTATGTAATAGATACAATTAAAGATTTACCTAAAATTATCAAAATAGTTCAAACTAGAATTAAATAAAATTACTTAATGAAAAGCATTTTTTAAGACTATGGAAATTAAAAAAGCTTCTTTTTGTGTGTCCATGGACCTTTTTTTGTTTTAGGTAAAAATTTTTCAAGATCAATAAGGACTTTTTCAGACAATTTTCTGTAGGTGGTAAGTTTTCCTCCATAAATATTCAATAAAGGTAATTTTTTTATAATTTTTAGATCAAAAACATAGTCTCTTGTGACTTTTGAGGCTGTTTTAAAATCTTCAATTAGAGGTCTTATCCCAGAATATGTATCTACGATGTCCTTTGATGTTATTTGTTTTTTTAAGTAATTATTTACTGAACTAATTAAATATCTAATTTCTTTTTTTGATATTCCTTTATTTTCAGGTGATTTCACCTCTTCTTCAGTTGTTCCAATTAAAGAAAACTTCCCTTTGTAAGGTATTACAAATATTATTCTTTTATCAGTATTTTGAAATGTGAACGCAACATTTTCTTTGTACAATTTTTTTGTAATAATATGACTTCCTTTAACCAATCTAATTTTTTTCTTAGATTTAATTTTTATATTTTTATTTAAGGTTTCATTTATCCATGGTCCAGATGCATTAATCAAAATTTTTGACTTTACTTTTTCACCATTTTCAAGACTAATAATCCATTCATTGCCAATAATTTCAGCTTTTTTAACTTTGTTGTATTCTAGTATTTTAGCGTTATTTCTTTTTGCATCTTTGGTATTTAATTTCGTTAATTTTTTATCGTCAATTTGTATATCAAAATATTGAAAACCGGTTTTGTATTTTTCTTTAAGAATATTTGAAAATTTTTTTCTAAGATCAAATGTTTTTGATTTTGGTATATTACTTTTGCCACCTAAATTATCGTACAAAAATAAACCAATTTTAATTAACCAGGCTGGTCGAATTTTATCTGCATAAGGAATTATAAAAGGAATGGGTTTTGAAATATGTTTAGCAATTTTATAAACAATTTCTCTTTCTTTTAAAGATTCTCTAACTAATTTGAATTCATAATTTTCTAAATAACGAAGACCACCATGTATTAATTTCGTTGACCAGGATGAAGTTGCTCCACCAATCTCACCTTTGTCAGCTAAACAAACTGATAAACCTCTACCTGCAGCATCCCTTGCAATACCTGCACCGTTTATACCGCCACCTATTATGAATAAATCGAATATTTTAGACATTTAAATTATGATTTGTTTTAAAATATACAACCTCTTTTAGAAACATTATATATTTTTACATTTAAGTAATCAAAATTTAACAATACTTTAATATAAATAATTTATTCATCATAATAATAAATAAACAAAGAGGTAAAATGAAAAAATTATTGAGTGTTTTAACAATTCTATTTACTTTCTCTTTTACATCACACAGTTATTCAAAGACAGAAATTCATTGGTGGTATGGAAATAGTGGATTTCTTGGTGATGTAATTATTGAAATTGCAAATAGATTTAATGCTTCACAAGATGAATACACCGTCATTCCTACAGGTAAAGGAAGTTATGAAGATAACATGGCGGCAACTATAGCTGCATTTAGAGCAGGAGACCAACCACATTATTCACAGGTTTACGATGCTGGTGCTGCAATTATGGTAGCTCAAGTTAAAAATGGCGTTGTTATTGGTTTTGAAGATATGGCTGAGAAATATGGAATTAAAGTAGATGCAGATAATTATATTCCTGGAATTAAAAACTTCTATGCTGACTCTGATGGAAAAATGATAGGTGTTCCTTTTAATAGTTCAACTTGCTTAATGTATGCAAATATGGACATATTGAAAGAAGTAGGAATAGAATCAGTTCCAAAAACTTATGAAGAATTTGAGGCTATGGCTCCAAAAATTAAAGCTGCTGGATATATTCCTTTAGTTCAAAGTCACTCTCCTTGGATCTGGACAGAAAATTTCTTTTCAAGACATAATCTACTTATGACAGATGGAAACAATGGTTACGATGCTGTTCCGACAAAAACTTTATTTGCTGAAACAGATGCATTTGTTTATCATTGGAAAAAAGTAAAAGAATGGTACGAAAAAGGTCTCTACGGTTATAAAGGAAGAGCATGGGGAGATAATCAAGCACCATTTATAGCAGGTGAGGCTGCTTTTTGGTTTGGATCTGCTGCATCATTTGGTGGAATGAAAGGTGTTGTTCCAAATTTTACAGTTAATCATATTCCTTATTGGGATTCAGTAACTGGTGGCAAAGAGTATCCAACATTTATTGGTGGCGCAGCAAACTGGATCTTAAATGGTCATACAGAAGAAGAGTATAAAGGACTTGCTAAATTCATAGAATTTATGGGTTCTCCTGAAATGGATTTATACTATCACAACATGACAGGTTATTCTGCTGTAACTAAAGGTGGTATAGAATTAGCTGAAACTATAAACTTTTATAGAGCTTCTCCATATCACAAAGCTGTTGGTGAACAATTAAGCTTAGAAGGTTCAACTATTCCTGGTGGATATAGAGCTGGTAACTGGCCTCAAATTCGTGAAGTAATTTACGAAAATGTTGAGCCAATGTTAAATGGCAAAATATCAATCGAAAAAGGATTAAAGAACATGGATGAGGGTGCAGCTAAATTGTTAAAACAATTTGCTAAGACTCTTTAAAAAATAATATAAATTAGGAGGGTATTAATATACCCTCCTATTTATTTTATGAAAAAAGTTCAGTTTAAATCAAACTATTCACAGTATTTTTTTTTAGCACCACAGCTAGGTATTTTATTAATATTTTTATATTGGCCAATAATACAAACTTTTAGAGATGCATTTACCATGCAAGATGCATTTGGATTTGGAAGACAATTTGTATGGTTTGATAATTTTTTATTTATTTTTGATGACCCGGCTTATTTAATAGCTTTTAAGTTTACTATTATTTATAGCTTTGTGATTACACTTGTTACAGGAGCCATTGGATTGTTACTTGCTGTACAAGCCAATAATGTAATGCATGGAAAAAGTGCCTACAAAACTCTTTTGATTTGGCCTTATGCTATTGCGCCAGCGGTGGTGGGTGTTATGGCAAATTATTTTTTTAGTGAAAGATTTGGATTATTGTATCATCTATTTAACGATTTATGGGGTTTTAATTGGTATGAAAGTGTTTTTGATTCTTATATCTACTTAATAATAGCAGGATCATGGAAACAAATAAGTGCTAATTTTATTTTCTTCTTAGCCGGTCTTCAAGCAATACAAAAATCTGTTATTGAAGCATCCATAATTGATTGTAAAAGTAGTTTAAGAAGATTTTGGACAATCACTTTCCCTCTATTGATGCCCACAACTTTCTTTTTAATCATTATCAATATAACTTATGCTTTTTTTGATACTTTTGGAATAATTGACACTACAACAATTGGTGCACCCTCAGGTGAAACAAGAACTCTTGTTTATAAAGCATACATGGACGGATTTAGGGGGTTAGACTTAGGAAGTGCTGGTGCTCAATCAATTATGATGATGTTGATTGTTTTAGTTATTACAATTTTTCAATTTAGATACATAGAAGGGAAAATACATTACAATTAAAATGATTAGATATTTTTCATCAAACTTTTCTCATTTAATTCTTTTGATAGGCATTTTTATTATGATAATTCCTGTTTGGTTAATTTTTGCAAGCTCAACTCATACAGCTTCGATAATTAATACCCAAGGTCTTCAATTTTTTTTAGGAGATAAGTTTTTAGAGAATTATACAAAAGTTTTATTATATGAAGGTGGTTTTTTTAAAGAAATTACTGCATTAAAGATGTTTTTAAATAGTTTTTTAATGGCAACTGGAGTTGCGTTTTTATCAGTTATTTCATCTCTTATGACTGCATATGTCTTAGTTTATTTTAGAGTGAAATATGCAACATTATTATTTTGGATAATTTTTATTACTATACTAGTCCCTCTGGAGTTAAGAATTTTTCCTACCTATTCTGTTATGTCTACACTTAACTTAGTAAACTCATATTGGGGACTAATTATTCCAATTTCAGCTTCTGCTATAGCTACTTTATTTTTTAGGCAGTTTTATAAAACTATACCTGATGAATTACTTGAATCAGCAAAATTGGATGGTGCAAATACTTGGAGATTTTTTATTGACTTTTTAGTGCCATTGTCAAAAACAATGATTGTTGCAATGTTCATATTTATGTTTGTATTCGGTTATAATCAATATTTATGGCCGATATTAGTAACTTCTTCTGAACAATATTGGACTGTTGTCATGGGATTAAAGATGATGTCTGGATCAATTGTTAACAAATTTGCATTTGTTATCATGTCAATGATACCACCAGTATTAATTATAATTGTATTACAAAAATATTTTATTAAAGGGATCTTTCAAGACAAATGAAAATTAAATTATCACAAATTTTAGCACACATTGTACTTATACTAGGTGTTTTATTAATGGTAATTCCGATTTGGTTATCATTTGCTAGCTCTACCCACGATACTGTAACTATTTTAAAAGAGGGAATGAAATTTGGTCTTGGCGATCAATTAACAAGAAATTATAACGAAGTTTTAAATGAGAAGGGTGGTTGGTCAGAGGAAGTGACTGCTGCAAAAATGTTTATAAATAGCTTTATAATGGCTTTGGGAATTGCAACCCTTAAAGTAATTATCTCAGCAATGTCAGCTTATGCTTTAGTTTATTTTAGATTCAAATTTGCTGTACCAATTTTTTGGTTAATCTTTATTACTTTACTTGTGCCTCTGGAGGTTAGGATTT
This sequence comes from uncultured Pelagibacteraceae bacterium, assembly GCA_902522525.1. Classification (GTDB taxonomy): domain Bacteria; phylum Pseudomonadota; class Alphaproteobacteria; order Pelagibacterales; family Pelagibacteraceae; genus Pelagibacter. Next base: position 36,326 of record CABYVU010000002.1, read on the forward strand.
TTCCAAGTTATAAGATTGTATCAGATTTAGGTTTAACTAATTCATACACAGGTCTTGTTCTTCCATTGGTTGCATCAGCCACCGCTACCTTTTTTTTTAGACAGTTTTATAAAACTATACCTGATGAATTACTTGAATCAGCAAAATTAGATGGTGCAAATAGTTGGAGATTTTTTATAGATTTTTTAGTTCCATTATCTAAAACAATGATTGCAGCGATGTTTATATTCATGTTTGTATACGGATATAGTCAATATTTATGGCCGTTAATAATGACTACGAGTGAGGAATATTGGACTGTAGTAATGGGAATGAAAATTATATTTACTGAAAGTTATGAGGGAGTTGCTTTACCAAGAACAGCTGAGAGATTTGCTTATATTATTTTATCAATGATCCCCCCAGTTTTAGTGGTAGTATTTTTGCAAAAATGGTTCATAAAAGGATTAATTCAAACAGAGAAATAAATGAGTTTTTTAGAATTAAATAAAGTTACTAAAATCTATCCAAACGGAACTAAAGCTGTTCATGAGACAAGTATGAGTGTAGAAAATGGTGAATTCATGGTTTTTGTTGGACCGAGCGGATGTGGAAAATCTACTCTTTTAAGAATGATTGCTGGGTTAGAAGACATAACTGAAGGTAATATAAATCTTGATGGAATATTAATTAATAAAGTTGACCCTTCAGAGAGAGATGTTGCGATGGTTTTTCAGAATTATGCACTCTATCCTCACATGAATGTTTACAACAATTTGGCTTACGGATTAAAAAATAGAGGTATTTCAAAAGAAGATATTGAAAAAAAAGTTAATGAGGCAGCAAAGCTATTACAAATTTCTGAATACTTGCAAAGAAAACCATCCATGTTGTCAGGAGGTCAAAGGCAGAGAGTTGCTATGGGAAGAGCTATTGTAAGAAGTCCTAAAATATTTTTATTTGATGAGCCATTATCTAATTTAGATGCAAAACTAAGAATACAAATGAGGCTTGAAATAAAAAAACTTCAGCAAAAAGTTGGAGTGACAAGTATATTTGTAACTCATGACCAAGTAGAAGCTATGACCTTAGCTGATAGACTGGCAGTAATAAATAATGGCCTTATTGAGCAGCTTGGAACACCGATAGAAATTTATAATAATCCTAAATCTATGTTTGTCGCAGGATTTATAGGTTCGCCACAGATGAATTTTCTTGAAGGAGAATTAAAAAATAAAACTCTTACTTCAGAAGGTTTTGAAATTAATAATGTTACAAGTGATTTTAATGGACCAGTTATATTAGGAATTAGACCAGAGCATATGTCGCAAACTGATAAAGGTTTAATAAATTTATCTGTAGATCTGGTAGAACAATTAGGTTCAGATAATTTGATTTATGGAGAAATAAAAAATAAAAAAGATTTTTGTTTTAGATGTCCTGGAAGTCAAATTATTAAAAAAGGAAGTAAATTATCTTTGAACATAAATGATAACAATTATTATGTTTTTGATAAATCTAATGGTAATCGAGTAAATTAATTTTGATTTTATCAAAGCCAAATTATATTAAAATTTACGGCCATAGAGGCGCTAGAGGAGATCTTCCTGAAAATACTCTAGAAAGTTTTAAATATTTATTTAAAAACAATATTAATGCATACGAAACAGATATTTTGATTTCCAAAGATCTTATTCCTGTGATTACACATGACTTTAGATTAGATCCAAGTTTTACAAAAGATAATGAGGGAAATTGGATAACGGATGAAAATATAATAATATTTGACTTAAGTTACGATGAGCTTTTAAAATTTGATGTTGGGGCTTTAAATAAATTATCTAGATATGGAAGAAGATTTGTTAATCAAAAAACTTTAGAAAATCAAAAGATACCAAAACTTTCTGAGTTATTAGAATTATCTTCAAAAAACAAATCTGAAAATTTATTAATAAATTTAGAAATTAAATCTACACCTGACGAGGAAAATTTAACTCCAACCCCAGAGGAAATGGTAAAACTTGTTATGAAAGAAGTAAATAAATCAAATTTACAAAATAAAATAATCATTTCTTCATTTGATTGGAGAACACTGACAGAAATCAAAAATCTTTACCTTGAAATTTCAAGAGCTAATTTAAGTTTTCAACAACAGGCAGGAATTGAAATTAAAAATACAATTTACAATAGATCTCCATGGATGAGTTACTTACCTTTTTTTGAAAAATATGAATTACCAAAAATTATAAAATCACAAGGTGGAAAGGCTTTGCATCCATACCATAAAGATATTACAAAAAAACTAGTAGATATTTCTCATCAAGAAGATTTGCCAGTGAACGTTTGGACAGTTAATGAAGAGAACGATATGTTAAAAATGATTGAGTATGGTGTAGATGGTATCATGACAGACTATCCATTAAGGCTGAAAGAACTTTGTGACAAAGAAAATATAAACTGGTTTTAGTTTATTTTAATGGATTTAAATATAGTTAATAACCAAGAGCAATTTTTAGCAGGTAAACTTAGAGGGTATACTTCAAAAGGTGCAGAAAATAAATTTGACGATAAAGGAAAACCTTTACCATTTCCAGGGTGCACAATAATTTGTAATATTCCTCTTAATACATATTTATCTGATCAAATTATTGGTTTTCAAAAAAATTTAGAAAATTTTAATCCTGAAAAAACTTATTCCTATTTACCTCCATCTAGTTTTCATATGACATTATTTGACTGTTGTAATTTAAATACAAAAAATACTTATTATTGGCCAACAGATATAGATCTTGATATGGATTACAAAGATATAGCTATTCAATTAAATAAAAGAATTGAAAACTATAATTTTCCAAAAGAAATCAATTTAAAACTAAAAACATTTTTTGGTGGTTACAGCATTGTTTTAGAACCCTTTTCTGAGGAGGACGAAAAAATTTTAAGAAATTGTAGAGATGAACTAAGTAATTTATTGAAAATTAAATTTGAAAATCATCAAAGATATACTTTCCATGTTACATTAGCTTATATCTTGAGACAACTTAATGAGACTGAAATAAAAAATTTAATTAAATTTAATAAACAATTATCCTCTGATTTTAATAAAAAATTTCCAAAAATTACTTTCACAAAACCTGAAATGTGTACCTTTAAAAACATGCTGGAGTTTGAAAGTATTAATCCTTCTAGCCTGTAATAGTTTTCACTTATAGATATTCTTCATTATTATTTTAATCTTTAATATTCAATAAATTTTTTAAAAACTGATTTAGAAAATTGACCTTAAATCTTATAGGTTCAATTTTTCTACGAGATAGTTTTATCTCTTGTCCTGTTATTGAAAAGCATTTTTTTAGCCACAAATACAGCAAAAAGTGCACCGATAATTTCTGCTAATATATAAACTGGAGTATACATATAATTAATTCCAGTAAAACTTTCTGTAAATGTTCTCGCTATTGCTACAGCAGGATTTGCAAATGATGTAGATGATGTAAACCAATAACCAGCAGTGATATAAAAAGCTACACATGAGGCCACTACCACACTTCCTTTCTTTAATGATCCAAAAATTATCAGTATCAATCCAAATGTTGCTACAATTTCAGATGTAAATATATTTATTCCGTCCCTTGATTTTGTTGATAATTCAAAAATTTGATGTTCGAAAAAGAAATTGGCAAGTGCTACACCTAACAAACAACCTAAAATTTGCGCAGATATATATGTGGGTAATAAATTTCCTTTTAATTTTTTTGTAAGAAACATTGCTAGACTTACAAATGGATTAAAATGTGCTCCTGAAACATCACTAAAAACAGTTATTAGCACAAAAAGTCCTGCGCCAGTTGCTATAGTATTGGCTAAAAGCATAATACCTGTGTCATTTGTAAGATTTTCAGCCATTATTCCTGAGCCAACAATAATCATTACAAGGAAACAACTACCAATAAACTCTCCAAGAAAAAACTTACTATATTTCATAATTTTTTATCCAATCATTAATTCTTGTTTCTAAATTGGAATAAGTTTTATGTATTTCTGTTGAAATCAGCTCTTCTTTATTTGGTTTATCACTCTTCTCTAACTCATTAATGATATAAACAGGATCTTCAATATCCCAATGAACTATTTTTTCAGGGGATGGCCAGACTGGACAAACTTCATTACTAGCATTGTTACATACAGTAAATACCTGATCAAAGGTTGTTTTCTCATTCAAGAATTTGTTGAAGTTTTTTGATGACAGATTTTTTGTATCAAAATTATTTTCATTTAGATACTTAATGACATATTTATTAATTATTCCAGATGGTTTGCTACCCGCACTGTAACCAATAAATTTATTATTATGAAATTTATTAACTACACTTTCGGCCAATATGCTTCTGTGAGAATTGCCAGTACAAACAAATAAAAGTTTTTTCATTTTTAACTTTTATTACTATAAAATATTTTTTCTATACTTAATGAGTACTAAATCTAAATTGTAATAAAACTGAAACATTTTTAATTTAAAAGAATATGATGGATAATATGTCAAATATTGCTTATTTATTTAAAATTATAGAAGAAATTGGATCAGACAAACAATATGGAAATGAAAAAGTTTCACAACTAGAACATGCAATTCAATGCGCACTATTGGCAAAAAAAAATAATGAAAACCATTTTTTTATTACTGCAGCCCTATTCCATGATATTGGTCACTTAATTAATAATGACAAAGAAGCCATAAAAAAAGGAATAGATAAAAAGCATGAAAATTCAGGATCTCTTTTTCTTTCTAGATTTTTTCCAGAAGATGTTACAATATTAATTAAAGGACATGTTCCGGCTAAAAGATATTTGGTTTATTGTGAAAAAGGTTATTATGAGTCTTTATCTATTGCTTCAAAACGAAGTTTAGATGTCCAAGGAGGAAGTTTTTCCAAAGAGGAAGCAAACGAATTTATTAAACAACCTTTTATGCAAGATGCAGTTAGATTAAGAAAATATGATGATCTTGCTAAAATTGAAAATTTAGAAATTCCAAATATAAATTATTTTTACAAACACGTAGAGAGAAGCTTTAAATAAACTTTTTTTTGTTTAAAAAAATTGCTGTCGAGTTACCAAATATTGCTAAAACAAAAAATACTAATATTAACAAATCATATCCTCCTACATTCCATACCAACGAACCAATCCATGGACCAGCAATACTACCAATCATATATTGCAAAGCTAAAATACCATGAATATTGCCAAAGTTTTTTTGGCCAAAAGTATCATTTTGAACCAAAGGTTTTAAAATAGCCATACTGCCATATGCTGAACTATTAAATAAAACAAATAAAAATGCTAAGTAATGATTAATATTTATAAAGTATAAAAATATCATTCCAACTACCATCGAGTAAAAACAAATTACAAATAATTTTAAATTTGACTTATCACCTCCATATATCATAACTAAAATTCTACCTATTACTTGTCCTGGTCCAAACAGAGATGCTGTCAATACAGCTTGGGATAGACTCATCCCTTTTTCCTGCAACATTGGAATTACATGAGTTGTAATAGCACCAATATTAAATCCAATAACAAACAATGAAAAACTAAATAACCAAAATCTATAATCTTTAAGTATTATTTTAAGCTTTGAATTTTGATCTGTTTTCTTTTCAATTTTTTTAAATTCTTTTATAATTATATTTTTGAAACCAAAATAATTAGCTGGTGAACTAATCAATATATTTAATATTCCAAAAATAAATACAGTAAACCTCCAGTCATATTGTTCTGTTAAATAAGTAGCAGTAGGAAATGTGTATGTGCTTGCAAATCCAGCAAATAAAGTAATTATTGCAATAGATGTTTTGGCCTTTGATTTTAAATTAATAGTAATGACACTAAAAAGCATCGTATAAAGACAGCCACCCGAGGTTGCACTGACAAGTATCCAAGCAAGTAAAAATCCACCATATGTATCTACTGATGAAAGATAAATTACACTTAGTCCTAACAGTATAGGACTGGTCCACATCATTGGAAAACTTAGATTTCTATCTACAATCTTACCTAGAAAAGGTAAAAGTAAACTATGCACAACTAAGCCTAGAGAATAAATAAAGGTTAAATTATTCCTTGAGATACTAAGTTCATTTTCCCAAGTTAGCAACAACGCTGAGAACAGATACATACAACTGCTGTAACAAAAGGTAACTGATATACCTATTAAAAATGCAGACAAATATTTCACAAATTTTTTTATTTCTTTAACATTTTTTTAACAAAAGTAAGTTAATAGATTATTATGAATAAAATCTTAATCTCATTTATATTAACTTTATCCACAATTTCTATTACTCAAGCTGACAATCATGCTAAAATAACAGAGCAACAAGCTGGCAGTAGTTATTCACAAAATACTGAGGATACATTTAAAAATGAAATAGGGAATTGTGAAGACCCTGGCGTACTTATGTTAAGAGCCACTGTTAAAAATGATATTTCAAGATCTAGTCCCGAAAAAGCATCTGAGGCAGAAGCATTAATGAAAGAGGGCATGAAATTGTGTAATGAAAATAGAGTTTTTGAGGCAAAACTAAAATTAGAAGACGCTAAAACAACTGCTAGAGCAGGATTAGTAGATGGAGAGGATCCATCTATAACTAAAGTTGTTGTTGACAATAATGAAATAACAAAGGAAGAAAAACCTTGGTGGAAATTCTGGAAAGATTGATTTTTATCTTTTTAAATTCCTAAATTAAAATTTCTAGAAAAATTTTTGATAAAGGTATTTTTTCTATTTACCTTACAATTAATTGATCTGATCCAATTAATATTCTTCTAAGCCAAGCAGATAATCTATCCATAAATATTACTACAGCCAAAACTAATATTGCCATGTAGGCGACATTTTCAAAATCATTTCCAGTAGCTAGCGCACCTAAAAATTGTAACCCAATTCCTCCTGCACCCATTGCACCTATTATTACGGCTCCTCTAGTATTTGACTCTAAATAGTATAAGGATTGAGATACAAAAATTGGAAGTATTTGAGGAATTATACCAAATCTATGTTGTAGAAATTTGCTAGCCCCTGTAGATTGAACTCCTTCTTGTTGTTTCTTCTCAGTATTTTCAATTGCTTCAGAATATAATTTACCTAAAGTACCTGTATCAGTAAAACCAATTGCAAAAATACCAGTGAAGGGTCCTGGACCAAAAGCTCTTAAAAATATTAAACTCCAAATTAAAAAATCTATTCCTCTTAAAGTATCAAATAATCTTCTCAACATAAATCTCAGAGTTTTAATTGGGGTAACGTTGTATGCCGCAAGAAAAGATAAGGGAAGAGCCATAACTGTAGCAAACATTGTCCCTAATACAGCCATAACAATTGTTTCAAGCATAGCCCACCAAACTCTACCGTGCATAAATGCTTCATTATCCTTAATCTCTGTTAAGAAAAGTTTTAAATTAGACATTTCAGGAACAACTCTTTCTTTAGAAAAAGTCAAACCTAGTGCTTCGAAAAAGGTATATGGTTCTAACGGACTTGAGAAATCAAACCAAAAATATTTCCATCCGATACTGTAACGATGAATTTCAACTTTTTTTGGATATACTTGAATTCTCTCATACAAAGTTGGTCTAAATTCAACTCTATTTTCTGTGATTCTAAAACCTTTTAAATCTTCTATGACCAAATCCTCTGAACCTACAAGGTAAGGTTTGCCATTAGAATTTAATTTTATGGTAAAATCTCTCTCATATTTTGGAAAATTTACAATCTCGACTTTATCTTTGTATAATATTGCCTTACCTTTATTATTAAACTCAACTACATTGCCAACATTATCAGAATTTTTGTAAAACCAATCTGGAATTGATTTATCAAGATTATCTCTTCCATAAACACTTCTATAATTTCCTTCAAAAGCTATTTTAATATCCTCATGATTTTCCCATTTCATTGTTACATGATCTTTGTGTGCATATGTGTCTAAGACAAACATAGCAGCATTTTGTGGTTTCCATTTTTTTGGGATATCAACAACATCTAAAGTAAAAAAACCTACTATTAAATATACTAAGACGAGAAAAAAAATTATTTGGCCTCTTAATCTACTCTTTCTGGCTTGTTTAAATGTGTCAGGAAATAATTTACGAATATTTTCTCTTTGAATAGCTAAACTAGAACTCATTGATTTGCTCCAATTAATTTATGTCTCCAATATGCAGACAAATAATCTAATGCAATTATTGTACCAACCAGTAAGAACATACAAGCTAAAACATCAGCTCCATAATTCCACTGAATTAGAGCCGCTAACATTTCTCCAATTCCACCTGCACCAACAAAACCTAATATTGTAGATTCTCTAACATTAATTTCTAACCTCAATATTCCATAACTTAAAAACAAAGGTAGTACCTGGGGAAGAACTGAAAATCTTATCTTCTGTGTCCAAGTTGCACCAACAGAACTTAAACCTTCAATAGGTTTTCCATCACAATTTTCTATAGCCTCTGTAAATAATTTACCAAGTGCTCCAGCAGTATGTATTGTTATAGCAATTACAGCTGGTAAAGATGATTTACCCATTAGATATAAAAACACCATTGCTATTATTAATGTTGGAAATGATCTTGTCACATCCATTAAAAATTTTGTAAATTGAATAACTTTTTTGTTTCTAATTAGATTCCTACTTGAAAAAATTGCAAATATAATTGCTAAAATAAAACCTATAGAAGTTGAAAATAAAGCAATATTTAAAGTAATAATTAATTCAGGTATGTATTTTACAACTCTTGGCCAATATTTCCATCCCATCTCAAAAGTGTCTACAAATAAATCTCTAGGGTAGTTAAAAAAATTAGCTATACCTCTTCCAAAAGACCCTGCATTTGCTTCTAACGATACCAAGGTACCACCAAAAAAAATTAATATTAGAATTGCAATTCCAAGTAGCGAGGACCTAGTTCTCTGGTTTGTTAATTTTTTTAAATTAACTTCAATTTGTTCTAGGTTGGCAGGTAAGGCTTTTGTCATAATTTTTAAAAATAAATCAGAGGCAAAGATTTACAGTCTTTGCCTCTGATTATAGGGGGTTTAATTAATTATTTTTTTGCGCTTCAATTTTAGCTTTTCTTGCAGCTACAACTGATTCGTAAAAAGAATGATCCACCGGAACCCATTTTTTTACAATCCCGTTTGCAACGTTTTCGCTACATTTTGGATCGTTCTCGTGTATCCATTGCTTTAAACCAATCATTACTTGGTGTGCTCTAACAGGTAAAAAAGTAGGCATCACAATTGGACCATTAGGAATTAATTTTGAAGACCAAATTTGAACAATGTCGTCCATATTTAAAATCCCTTTATCAACCATTTTTCTTAAATTCCCTGACGAATATCCTTCTTCCCAGCTACCAACACCAGATACCCATGTTACACCAGCATCAACATCACCATTCATTACCGCTAATACATTGTTTTCATGTCCTCCAGAAAACTGTGTTTTTGAAAAATATGTATCTGGGTCCATACCCATAGCCTTTAATTCAATTGAAGGAATTAAAAAACCTGATGTAGAGTTAGGGTCAGCCCAACCAAAAGATTTACCTTTAAGATCTGCCATTGATTTAATTCCAGATGCTTTAGTTGCTACTGCAACAGAGTAGTAACCCATATCACCTGTTGGCTGCATTCTTGTTAGTACTGGTACTACTGCAGTTGGATCTTTAAGATACATACCCGCATATCCGGATGAACCAAACCATGTGTAATCTAGATTACCACCTAGCATCGACTCCATTGTTCCTGCGTAATCTTTAAATGTAAAGAATTTAGCAGGTACACCATAAGCGGCTTCGATATACGGCATGAAACATTCATTTCTAGCTATAATATCTTGAGCTGCTTCGTCACCTAAAAAACCAACTCTAAATTCTGGTTGGTGTTTACTTAAGTCCATTTTTGGACCTGTGTAAGTTACTGCATTAGCTTGAGTTGAAAAAAACACCATAGCCAAAAGTGCAATAACTCTTGTTAGTTTATTAAACATAATTATCTCCTTTTTATAATTTTAGTCTAACGACTTATTTGTAACGATGAGTTATTGATCTCATGCAGTTGCAAATTCTTTCTCAACATCTCCATTTATCTTTTTTTTTGTTTTAAGCTCAGTGGATGTTACTTGTGGTTCAAAAGCTTCATCAGCCTCAGCACCATAAATTTCTCTTGCAAGTTTATCAGATAATTTTTCAGGCAAATCATCAAAGACTATTTCACCATCTTTCATTCCAATAATTCGATCACAATAAGTTTTCGCTGTATCAAGTGTATGAAGATTTGAAATGACCGTTAAATTTTTTTCATCATGAATTTTTCTTAATGACTCCATTACCATTCTTGCATTCATTGGGTCTAAAGATGCTATAGGTTCGTCTGCTAAAATCATTTTAGGATTTTGCATCAAAGCTCTGCATATAGCTACACGTTGCTGTTGACCTCCAGATAATGTTTCAGCTCTTTGGAGAGCAGTGTTAGCCATACCTAAGTTGTTAAGTAAAATCAAAGCATCAGCTCTTTCATCTCGAGAAAACATTTTTAAAGATGCTCTAAATGAGCCCTGATAATTTAATCTGCCTAATATTACATTTGTTAGAACATCTAATCGTGGGACTAAATTAAATTGTTGAAAAATCATTGCACAGTTTCTTTGCCATGATCTCATTTCCTTACTTTTTAAATCTAGAATATTTTGACCTTCAATTTCAATCGACCCATCTGTTGCGTCGGTAAGTCGATTTATAATTCTTAGTAATGTTGATTTACCAGCCCCAGATCTACCTATGATTCCTATCATTTGAGGTTTGTTAACCTCAAAAGAAACGTTTTTAACGGCATGATTATCACCGAAAAATTTGTTAACTTTTTTAATAATCATTTGAGGAATTTATTAATCCTCTAATCTTTAATAAATGTTAAAATATTATTAATTAATCTTTTAAATTTTGTTTAAGTTATATGAAATTTAAACCTAAGGTAGAAAATCTAATTTTTTATTAAAAATTGAATTTTAGATCCAATAAAATAACTTTCACTTAACTCTATAGGATTGTTTTTAAAATCGACATTAACAGATGTAGTTTTTAATAATGCTTCACCCTCATTTATATTTAATAAATTTGATTTTATTTTGTCTGCAATTTCTGCATTGACTAGAGTTTTTGATCTTTTAATTGATTTGATATTCAATAAATTAAAAGCTTTGGTTACTGATTGTTTTTTAACAAAAAGATTAATAAATTTTGGAAATTTTGTATAAGGAATTGATCTGAAGGTTATAACAGAAGGTGACTTGTTGACAAAACCTATGCTATTTATGCGTGTAACTTTATCATTTTTTTTTAAATTGAGTTCTTTTTTTTCAAAAGGATTGCATTCAGCAATATCAAAACTCTTTATTTCAATTCTTACAGATTGGTTTTCTTGAAGTATATTCTCGGTAAATCGTACGTTTTTACTAATTGAGTAATTAATTTTTGATGATTTAACAAATACTCCAAGACCTCTTTTTGAATATATTAAATTATCATCTTTAAGTTCTTTAAAAGCTCTTCTTATAGTGTGTCTATTGACATTAAATTGTTTTGCATAGTCATTCTCAGAATCTAACTTTTTATTAATTTTGTACTTATTTAAAACAATTTCTCTTTTGATTGAATTGTATATTTCCTTCCAAAGCAAATCTTTTGTTGTCATAAAATTTTAATAAATAATATATTGAAATTATTTTTAATTTTAGTACTTGTCTAGTTGTATATTATTATGAAAAATGAATCAAGAAAACAATGGTTAAGTTATTTATCAACAGCAGATGAAAATTATCTAATATCGCTTTGGGACAATTTAAATATGAAAATAGAATATAATTGGTTAAGAGAACCTGAGATTGGCAGTGTTATGGTTCAAGGAAAAGCAGGCGTCACAGGTGATAATTTTAATGTTGGAGAAGTAACTATAACGAGATGTTCATTAAGTTTAGATAAAAAAATTCAAGGACATGGTTATGTTCAAGGTAGAAATAAATATAAATCCAAAATTGCAGCTTTGTGTGATGCATTGATGCAAACTGAAAAAAAAGAAATAATTAAAAGAAATATAATTGATAAATTAATTAAATATAAAAATAACAAAAGAAATGAAATATTATCTAAAACAGAAGCTACTAAAGTTGATTTTTTTACCTTGGTAAGAGGTGAGGATAAATAATCTATGGAAGTTGTTTCTAAAAAAAATAATTCTCAAACAAGTGCTGATTATTTTAGAAGTATTTTGTTTGCAACTTCATATCCTGGTTCGATCGAAATATTAGACAGTATAAATTCGCCTTCAAAAATGTTTTCAGCCAGTTGTTCAATTATAAAAACTTTTTGTGACAGTTATTCGAATATTTTTTTAGGTCGTGATATTAACAATCCAGAAACTATTGATTGGATTAAATTTAATACAGGTGCAAATATTACAGATAAAAAAAATGCAAATTTTGCAATTGGTATTTGGGATGATCTTTTACCATTAGATGAATTTAAAAAAGGGGACGACCAAAATCCTGATCAATCGTGCACTATTATTTGCCAGTCTAAATTTGAAAAACCAAATGCCATAATTACTGGTCCTGGTATTAAAAGTTCTAAAAGTATATTTTTACCTGATAGAGAGATTATAAAAAAAAATAACCAGCAATTTCCATTAGGACTTGATTTTTATTTTGTTGATAATGATAAATTTTATTCAATACCAAGATCATTGAAAATAGGAGAGCTATAAAATGTATGTATCAGTAAAAGGTGGGGAAAAGGCAATAAATAACGCACATTCCTGGTTATCCGAAATAAGAAGAGGGGATGTAAATATAGCAGAACTAAATATTAAACAAATTAGTGAACAACTAACTTTAAGTGTTGATAGAGTTATGTCAGAAGGATCTTTATATGACAAAGATTTGTCTGCTCTTGCAATCAAACAGTCTAGAGGTGACTTGATTGAAGCAATTTTTCTAATGAGAGCCTATAGAACTACTCTACCTAGAATTGGTTCAAGCAAACCTATCGAAACTGGCAAAATGTTATGTCTAAGAAGAATATCTGCAACATTTAAAGATATCCCAGGTAAACAAAAGTTAGGCCCAACATTTGACTACACACACCGTTTACTTGACTTCAAACTTCTTGCTGATGGTGAGTATGAAAAAGCTAAGATTGAAAAATATGATGATAAAGAAATCCCGCATGTTTTAAGCTTTTTAAATAAAGAAGGATTAATTCAGAAAGAAATACCTAGTGGCAAAACATCTAAAGATATTACAAGAAACCCAATTAATTTTCCTTTAACAAGATCTGAACGATTGCAATCTCTTTCAAGAGGAGATGAGGGTTTTCTTCTTGGTTTAGCTTACTCAACACAGAGAGGTTATGCTAGAAACCATGCATTTGTTGGTGAATTAAGAACTGGTTACGTTGAGGTTCAATTTGAAATTCCAGAATTAGGTATAGAAATAAATATTGCTGATGTCATGTTTACTGAGTGTGAGTCAGTAAACCAATTTAAAGGTAGTAAAAAAATACCTGCTCAATTTACCCGTGGATATGGTTTAGTTTTTGGTCAATTAGAGAGAAAAGCTATTTCTATGGCTTTGGTTGACAGATCAATGAGATGGAAAGAATTTGGTGAGGAGTACTTAGGTGTTGCTGCTCAAGATGAAGAATTTGTTATATCTCATTGTGATAATATTCAAGCCACAGGTTTTTTAGAACATATCAAATTACCTCATTATGTAGATTTTCAGGCGGAATTGGATTTAGTAAGAAAAATTAGAGAAGAGTATAAAAAAAATGAACAACGTACTTAAATTTAAAAATAAAAAAAATACTGTTGCAGCTCAAGATGAAATTTATAATTTTGCTTATTTAGACGAAAATACAAAAAGAATGATAAGAAGAGCTTTGATTAAAGCTCTTTGTATACCAGGTTATCAAGTTCCATTTTCATCTAGAGAAATGCCTATGCCATACGGATGGGGAACAGGAGGGGTTCAAGTAACATCGTCATGTTTAACAACTGACGATGTGATAAAAGTTATTGACCAAGGAGCAGATGATACTACAAACGCAGTTTCAATTAGAAATTTCTTTAAAAAAACTGCTAATATTAAGACCACAGAAAAAACAAGCCAAGCTTCGATAATTCAGACAAGACACAGAATTCCAGAAGAAAAGTTAAAAGAAAAACAAATACTTGTTTATCAGGTTCCAATACCAGAACCTCTTGCGTTTTTAGAACCAAGATATCAAGAAACTAAAAAAATGCATGCACTATCAGAATATGGAATTATGCATGTAAAGTTATATGAAGATATTACCAAAAATGGTCATATAGAAACAGCATATGCTTATCCGGTAAAGACAAATGATAGATATATAATGGACCCATCACCTATTCCAAAATTTGATAACCCAAAAATGAACAATAACCCTGCTATTCAATTATTTGGAGCAGGAAGAGAACAAAGAATTTATGCAATACCACCATATACTGAAGTAACGAGTCTTGATTTTGAAGATTATCCATTTGATCCCTCAAAGGCACCTCATAAATGTTCTATTTGTGGATCAAATGAGAGTTTTTTAGATGAAATAATTACTGATGATGACGGTAATAGATCATTTATATGTTCAGATACAAATTATTGTAATCAAAGAATGGAAAATAATTAAATGCAACCAATTTTGTCAGTTCATAATTTAAACAAATATTACGGTAATCAAGTGGGATGCAAAAATATGAATTTGACATTATATCCTGGGGAAGTCGTTGGTGTAGTAGGAGAATCTGGCTCAGGAAAAACAACTTTTATAAATTCCATATCAGGCAATCTTATTCCTGATAGTGGAAAAATCTTAATTGAAACAGGTAATGAAACGATTGATTTTCTAGAAATATCTGAGTCATTGAAAAGGTTATTGATAAGAACTGAATTAGCTTTTGTTCACCAAAATCCTAGAGACGGTTTAAGATTAGATGTAAGTGCTGGTGGAAATATTAGTGAAAGATTAATGTCGATTGGACAAAGAAATTATGGAAATATTAGGCAAACTATTTTTAAATGGTTAGATAAAGTAGAAATCGATAAAAGTAGAGTAGATGATTTTCCAAGAACATTTTCTGGTGGAATGTTGCAAAGATTACAAATAGCAAAAAATTTGGTTACGAGTCCTAAAATAATTTTCATGGACGAACCAACAGGAGGTCTTGATGTTTCTGTTCAAGCAAAAATTTTAGATTTGTTAAGAAAATTAGTTAGAGAATTAAATTTATCAGTTGTAATCGTTTCTCACGATTTAGCAGTGATTAGATTGTTAGCTGATAAAATTATTGTTATGAAAAATGGGGAGGCTGTTGAGTCTGGACTTTGTGATCAGGTATTAGATGATCCGCAACATTCTTATACTCAGTTATTAGTTAGTTCAGTATTACAGGTTTAAAAATGATTGAACTAAATAAAATTACAAAAAAATTTACACTTCATAATCAGGGCAAAACAAACATATTAGTTTTTAATAATTTGAATTTGAAAATTAATCCTGGAGAAATTGTAGCGTTAACAGGACCATCAGGTGTTGGAAAGTCTAGTATTTTAAAAATGATTTATGGAAACTATGTTTTTCAATCAGGACAAATTAAAATTAATAATCACAACATAGATCATACATATCCGAGAAATATTATTGAACTTAGAAAAAATATAATAGGATATGTTAGTCAATTTCTAAGAGTGATACCTCGTGTTCCTACAATTGAAATTGTTATGGAGCCCTTATTAGAAATAAATTCAGATCAAGATGAAGTTCGTGAAAAAGCTGAAAAAATTTTACTAAAACTTAATATAGATAAAAACTTATGGAATTTATCGCCACTAACTTTTTCAGGTGGAGAACAACAAAGAGTTAATGTTGCTAGGGGACTGATTAGAAATTATCCATGTTTATTACTAGATGAACCAACTGCTAGTTTAGATAGTGTTAACAAAGATATTGTTTTGAATTTGATTAATGAAAAAAAGGATAGTGGATCTTCAATAATTGGTATTTTTCATGATGAATATTCACGTAAATATTTAAATGCTAGGGAAATAGATATTACAAAAATATCAGATGCAAAATAACGGTCAGCTTATCGTAGTCGTTGGACCATCAGGATCAGGAAAAGATACTTTATTAAAAAAAGTAATTAAAAAAATTCCTAATTCCATTTTGGTAAAAAGGTACATTACTAGGAAAAAAGATATTAAAAATGAAGATCATTACAGCATATCAATTAAAAATTTTGAAGATAAGATTTTAAAAAAACATTTCTTTGTTTACTGGAAAGCTCATGGTTTTTCATACGGTATTCCATTTAAGGAAATAAAAAAAATAGAGGAAGGTAAAACAGTAATTTTTAATGGATCAAGAAAAGTACTTTTTAAAGTAAAAAAAAAAGTTAATAACGTTAAAATAATTAATATTATTGCCCCATCAACAATTATTAAAAAGAGACTTGTAAATCGAGCTAGAGAAGACAAAAAATCAATTAATAAAAGGATAAAAAGAAAAATTAATTTACTACCGAAAAATATAATTACTATAAATAATAATAAATCAATAGCTATAGGTGCAAATAAATTGAAAAAAATAATTTTAGCTAAGTGAAAAATTTTCTAAATTCTCAAACATTCCTTTTTGGTTTTCACCAAATATATATATTTTATCAAAATTATTTATTTCATTTAAAATGATTTCTTTGTTTCTTTCAATTTTTTTTAACTCAAGGTACAATTTGTTTCCTGTGACCTCTGATGCAAGGGTCATATGGAAATTAAATTCTGACATTAAATAGGGGTATCCCCATTTATATAAAATATTTAATTGTAATTTACTTAGTTTAGAGGGATTTCTTCTATCAATTTCTTTTTTTGTAAGAGGTGACCTAAATTTAAATAATTCTCTAACTAGTCTATTTGATAAATTATTAATGTTATTATTTTTTTTATTTTGAACAAAAGCATAAAAATTATTCATTTTTTTTAATTTAAATTTATAAAATTTAAATTTTTTGAATTTTTTTGCTATTTCCTCAGTTTTTTTAAATAATGTATTGGTACTATAATTTTTGTTTAGTTTAAAAGGAGGAATAAGTGTGCCGTGAAACCCATATTTCTTTGCAATTAAAACATTTTTATCTATGTTTATTAAGTTTTTAATTCCAAATCTGTTTAGATAATTAATTCTATGTTTGTTATTTATTAACTTTGCATTAAGTGGATCCCAACCGAACCAATATCTGCCAAATTCTTCTAGACTACTCTCTTTTGGAGGTGCATAATAAATAGCGTATCTAGAATATTTTTTCATAATTCAACTTATAATACTTATATAAATTTTCTGTAATTTAAAATATTTGTAACAATTCATGTGTATTAAAAAGTGATGCATGAATATATTTTAAACAATGCCATGATAATTAAAAAAGATGAAATCGTTCATGGTCATATCAGGATTAAAGATAACAAGATTGTCGATATAAGTAGTGGATTAAGTAATAACAAAAGTTCTATAGACTGCGAAAAAGATTATATTTCGCCAGGATTGGTTGAATTACATACTGACAATCTTGAAAGACACATGACACCAAGACCTAAAGTTTCATTTCCAGTAGAAAATGCAATTTTATCTCATGATAGAGAATTAGCATCTGTTGGAATAACTACAGTTTTTGATGCATTAAGAGTTGGTTCTATTGAAAAAACAGGAAAATATAAAAAATATGCAAAAAACTGTTCGGATATAATTTCAAGTTTTAAAAAAGATAATATTCTCAAGATTGATCACAAAATACATTTAAGAGCTGAAACTTGTTCGGAGAATTTGATTGATGAATTAGACGAATACAATGAAACTCACGATGTAAAACTGATTAGTATAATGGATCATACACCAGGTCAGAGGCAATTTAGAGTTATAGATAAGTACAAAGAATATCTTTCAATTAAACACGGTATGACAGAAAATGAAATGGAAATTCATTTTGATCACTTAAAAAATCTTCAAAAAAAAAATAGCAAGAAACACATAGATAAAATTTTAGAATTTAAATCATCATATGATTGTATTTTGGCTAGTCACGACGATACCACAGAAAATGATGTTCATAATTCAAATAAATATGGAGTAAAATTGGCTGAATTTCCAACAACATTAGAAGCAGCCAAAACTTCTAAAGATTACAATATTAAAGTTATGATGGGATCTCCTAATTTACTTAGAGGAGGTTCACACTCTGGCAATATATCTGCAAAAGAACTCTTAGAAAATGATTGTTTAGATATCTTAAGCTCAGATTATATTCCATCATCATTAATTATATCTGTTGTCAAATGGGGTTTAGAAATTGATAATCTTCCAAAAGCATTTGCAGCAGCTAGTCACGCTCCGTCTATAGCTACAAATTTAAATGACAGGGGTTCCATTGACAATAATAAGAGAGCAGATTTAATAAGGTTTAAAATTTATCAAAATTTACCAGTTGTAAAAAATGTTTGGTCAAACGGAATCCAAGTAAGTTAAAATAACCCAGTTGTATAAGAATACTTAATTATACCTGCAATCATTATCGGGATTTGTAGTGAAAAATTTGTTAATAAAGGTTTATCCTTTGTAATGGTACCAACAATGGTCCAACCGATTATACCTAAACTGTGAGGTATCATGCTATAAGGATAGTAATCTAAATAAAAAGTTAATATTCCTAAAAGCGTCAAAACTGTGCTTGTCCATTTTAATATTCTGATATTTGCAGTCATTTTCTCTCCTTTTTTTTTAAATTTATTATCATTTTAAATTATGATAATATTATATTAAAGATTTGTTAAAATTAGTTTCTATTAATGCTTAATTAAATTATTAATAAAATTTATTAATTTTAAATTATTTATTTAATGCATCTTCAAGATAATTTAATCTATCTTGACCCCAAAAAATCTCATTATTTAATACATACGAAGGAGCGCCAAATACATCATTATCAACCGCATCTTTTGAATTTTTTTGATATTCCAAGTTTACATCTTCAGATAAAGCTAATTTCTTCATTTCTTCAAAGTTTAAATTTAATTTTTCACAAATTTCCTGAAGTGTATTGTGATCAGAAAGATCTTTATCCATAGACCATAAATATTTTAAACATTCATTTCCAAAATGAAGTTTATTACCCAATTTATTTGAAGCTATTACAAATTTTGCTGGTAAGTGTGGGTCTTTAGGTGGAAAAAATTTTGGCTTTTTAATAATCGGCAAACCTAGTTTATTTGAAATTCTCTCCAGTTCTACAAGTCTATATTTTTGTCTAGCAGGATGTCTTTTAGGAACTGGCAATCCTCCAGTATTTGGAAATATTTCGCCAACTAAATCAAGCGGTTTTTCTATAACCTCTAAATTATATTTGCTTACTATCTTTGTAAATCTATCAGCTCCTAAATAACTAAACGGAGATAGGACACTAAAATAATATTCAATTTTCATTTTTTAAACGCATTTCTTGCACAGACCAAAAAATTCTAAATTGTATTTATTATATTTCATTCCTTTATTATCTTTAAAATCTCTTAGATGTTCTGATAATTTATGATCATGAATTTCAGTTACATCTTCACAACTTTCACAAATTGAAAAAATAGTAGCATTAGCAATTTGACATTTTGAATTTTTACAAGCTATGAAAGCGTTTCTACTTTCTATTTTATGAATTTTTCCAATTTTCACTAGTTTGTCTAAGGCTCTATAAACTTGCAAAGGAGCATTAATACCTTTTTTTTTAACATCAAATAAAATTGAGTATGCTTTTAATGGTTGATCAGATTTTTCAATTAAATCTAAAATTATTTTTTGATTTTTAGTTAATGTTTCTTGTTTTTGCATTTAATTATTTTTTATAATATTCCATTAATTTTTCAATTGTATCGTTTGTTTAACTTTAAGTAATGAAAAAATAAACAACACAAGAGCTGCAGCAATTATGGATGGACCAGACGGTGTATTGAATTCTAACGAAGAGAATAATCCTATAATCACTGATAACAATCCTCCAATTATTGAAAAAATAACCATTTTTTGTGGATTATCTGAAAGATTTCTAGCCATAGCAGTTGGTATAATTAACATTCCAGTGATTAATAAAACTCCAACTAATTTTATTGAAATGGCAATTATTGCAGCCAATAAGACTGTAAACACCGCTTTTGCTCTATCAGGATTTAAACCTTCTGCTTCAGCTAATTCATAATTAACTGTAGATGCAAATAATGGTTTCCAGATTATTTTTAAAGTTATTAATATTAAAGCGCCACCAAACCATATAATAAACAAGTCTTTTTTGTTAACTGCTAAAATATCTCCAAACAGTAATCCCATTATATCAAATCTAATAAAGGTTAAAAATCCAATAACCACTAATCCAACTGCCAATGATGAGTGAGCTAGAAGACCTAACAATGCATCACTTGGTAGATTAGTTTTTCTTTGTAGTTGTATTAAAATTAATGCAATTACCGATGAAATTAAAAATATTGAAACAGCGATATTAAATTCTAATGAATATGCAATTGTTACACCGAGCAATGCAGAGTGGGCAAGTGTATCACCAAAATAAGATAATCTCCTCCATACAACAAAGCAACCAAGAGGGCCTGCAACAAAAGCAATACCTATCCCAGCAACTAGTGCTCTTATAAAAAAATCATCTAACATACTATTTTTTTTTTATTTCTCCGTCTGTAGTGTGAACATGATCATGTTTATGTTCGTAAATTGCTAAAGTTTGTGAAGCTTGTTCACCAAACAAAGCTTTGTATTCACTATTTTTTGCAACTTCACTCGGACTCCCGCAGCAGCATACATGACCGTTTAAGCAAACAACATGGTCAGTTGCACTCATTACTGTATGAAGATCGTGAGATATTAGTAAAATCCCACAATTTAGTTTTAATGATAGCTCTTTGATTAGTTCATATAATTCAATTTCTCCTGTGAAATCAACACCTTGTACTGGCTCATCAAGAACTAATAAATCTGGTTTTTTTGATATTGCTCTGGCAAGTAACACTCTCTGAAATTCTCCACCAGACAAGTTAGCTAAACTTTTATCCTTAAGGTGCTTAACACCCGTTAATGTTAATGATTCATTTATGACTTCGTCACTTAAATTTTCTGTTAAAAGCATCAGATCATTAACTCTTAGCGGCAATGTCCAATCTATTGAAATTTTTTGGGGAACGTATCCAATATTACTAGTGTATTTTTCTACGTTCCCCTCTATATTTTTGTAAAACCCTAGTGCAATTTTTGCAGTCGTGCTTTTGCCAGATCCATTAGGACCAATTAAAGTAACAATTTTACCTTTTTCAACCTGAAGAGAAACACCTTGAACAAGCCACTTTTGGTTTTGTTTTAAACCAACATTATTTAACTTTACCAAAACATTATTTTCTATGCTCATTTATTTCCTTGACTTATAAATGTTATATTATTACACAGCGTTATATTATAACATTTAACAAAAACCAAATATTATGAAAAACTTAAAAAAATCCTCAATAATCTTTACAATATTATCATTTTTAACTTTATTTACATCAGCAAATGCTGACATTAAAGTTGTAGCATCAATCAAACCAATACACTCTCTAGTTAGCTATTTAATGGATGGTGTGGCTAAACCTGATTTAATAGTTGATGGCTATGCTTCTCCACATGGATTTGCCATGAAACCTTCGCACGCAAAAATGCTACAAAACGCAGATATTGTATTTTGGGTAGGTGAGGATATAGAAAATTTTTTAGAAAAACCATTAAACTCAATAGCTAAGAAGGCAGACAAGATTGAACTAATGGATGCAAAAGGTATTGTTAAATTAAAATTTAGAGAAAGAAATATTTTTGGTGACCATGATGATCATGATGACCACGACGATCATGGACATAAGAAAAAAGATGATCATGACGACCACGGACATAAGAAAAAAGATGATCACGATGATCACGATCATGACGACCATGCTAAAAAAGAGGATGGTCATGACGACCACGATGATCATGATGGACATGAAGGACATCACCACGGTGAATTTGATCCACATATTTGGTTAGATCCAATTAATGCAAGCGCTATATTAAAAGAGATGACTGAACATTTAATAGAAAATGATTCAAAAAATGCATCTAAATACAAAAATAATTTAAATAAAGCTTTAAAAGATATAGATAAACTTACAGCTGACGTTAAGTCTGAATTAAACCAAAGCGTAGCCTCAATAGTTTTTCATGATGCATATCAATATTTTGAAGAACGATTTAATGTAAATATATTAGGCGCTTTCACAGTCAATACTGATGTAATGCCTGGCGCAGAGCAATTAGCAGAAATTAGAGAAATCATTGAGCATGATAATGTTGCTTGCGTATTTTCAGAGCCTCAGTTTAATCCTGACATCATTAAAGCAGTTGCAAAAGATATGAATATAAAAACTGGTGTTGTAGATCCTCTAGGAGCAACTTTAAAACCAGGTAAAAATTTATATTTTGATCTAATAAGAAACATGTCAGCATCATTTAAAGGTTGTTAACTATTTAATGGAAAGTAACAAACAAGTTCCAGTTACTGTTTTGACAGGTTTTCTTGGTGCAGGCAAAACCACTTTATTGAATAGAATCCTAACCGAACAGCACGGTAAAAAGTATGCCGTAATCGTTAATGAATTTGGCGAACAAGGTATAGATAATGATTTAGTTGTAGATGCTGATGAAGAAGTGTTTGAGATGAATAATGGGTGCATATGCTGCACTGTCAGAGGTGATCTAATCAGAATTTTAAGTGGCCTTATGAAAAGAGCAGATAAATTAGATGCAATTATTGTAGAAACTACTGGATTAGCTGACCCAGCCCCAGTTGCACAAACTTTTTTTGTTGACCAAGATGTTGCTGATCGAACAAAGTTAGATGCGATTGTTACCGTTGCAGATGCTGTTCATTTAAGTTCTCAACTAACTGATCACCATGAAGCTGAGGAACAAATCGCTTTTGCTGATGTTGTGTTGTTAAATAAAATAGATCTTGTTAAAGAAAGTGGTTTAGAAACAGTCAAAGAAAGAATAAGAAAAATTAATCCTTTTGCAAAAATCATTAATACTACTAAATGTGGAGTATCATTAAATGAAATTCTTAATCTTGATGCATTTAGTTTAAAACGAGTTTTAGAAGTTGAACCTGATTTTCTAGAGTCAGACCATGATCATGAGCATGATGATGATGTAACTAGCTTATCGTTTGTCTCTGATACCCCTTTAGATATGGAAAAGTTTCAAGATTGGTTCAGCAAGCTTTTACAGACAAAGGGTCAAGATATACTGAGAACTAAGGGAATTCTCGATTTTACAGGAGAAAGTGATCGATATGTATTTCAAGGAGTACACATGCTTATGGATGCCTCGCCTATGGGTAAATGGCCAGAAGGAAAAGTACGAAGCTCTAGACTAGTTTTTATTGGTCGAAATCTTGAGAATATGAATTTGAAAGAGGGATTTGAAAATTGTAAATCGGCATGAAAGCTGATCTGAACAAGTTCACAGAGTTAAATAAAACAAAATTTGAAAATAGAGGAAAAGAATTAAGACTCGGAATTCCAGTTATTAATTCAGTAGTGATAGGTAATTCTATTGCTGTTGGATTTGGGGATGGCACTATAAGAATATTTAAAGCAGGACAAAGCTCAGAACCCATAAAAGCACATAATGGTATTGTTCTTTGTATTTCAAAAGATGGTGATGATATTATAACTGGTGGAGATGACGGAAGGTTTTTAAGAATTTCTCTGAATGGAGAAATAAGCGAAATTGCAAATTTTGGTTCTCGTTGGGTTGATCATGTTACAGCAAATAATGGAAGTTTGGTTTGCACGTCTGGAAATAACGTTTACCTGTGGATGGCAGGCAGAAAAGAACCAAAAATATTAGAACATGAGAGCACTATTGGAGGTGTAGCATTTGACTCAAAAGGAAGAAGATTAGCAGTTTCTCGATACGGTGGTGTCACTCTTTGGAAAAAAGATTATAGCAACAAGTGGAAATCATCTAATTTATTATGGAAAGGCTCTCATAATAAGGTCATTTTTAGTCCAGATGACAGATATTTAGTAACTTCAATGCAAGAGAATCAACTTCATTTTTGGCGCTTAAAAGATAAAACTGATTCTACAATGTCTGGCTATGGTGCAAAAGTTAAGAGTTTTGCCTTTGTTCATGATACAAAATTTTTAGTAACATCTGGTTCTAACGATGCGGTTTGTTGGCCGTTTGATGGAATTGGTCCAGAGGGTCGTCAACCAATTTGTCTTCCTTTTGTTGGAAATAAATTAGTAACATTTGTTGAACCATTCCCAAATGAAAATGCAATTTTTACAGGATTAAGTGATGGTTCAGTGTTCTTATCAGAAATTGAAAAATCAAGTAATACAATAATAATTCGTAGTTTCACAGAGTCAGAAGTTACTACAATTTCAGTTACTGAAGATGGTTCAAGTATATTAATTGGAGATATGGCTGGAAATATTTTATGGACATCTATATGGGATGAGGAAAATAAATAAATTATGTTTAATAAAAAAAAGCCGAATGTTGAAATGATAAGAAGTTTAAAAAAAATTTTTTCAGAAAAAAAACAAATACCAGATACATCATTATTAAGTATCGCAGAATTAAGTTGTCATGAACCGAATTGCCCACCTATTGAGACAATTATTACAGAAAGAACAATAGATGGAAAATTAAATAATTGGCGTATTGGAAAACCAATTAATGATATTTTAGAGTCAGATATTATTAATTTATCTGATACGCATAATCATAGTCACTAAAATAATTTAAATTGAACTTTATCTGTAAATAAGATCTAATAATATTATGAAAACCATTTCTTTAAGTCTTGAAGATATTTATAAACTGGCAAATAAAACTTTATTAACTAATGGATGTGATGAGGAAACATCAAGTATTTTATCTGATTTGATAATGAAAGCAGAGAGAGATGGTTCTCTTTCTCATGGCTTGTTCAGATTACCTGCTTATATTGCTGGATTAAAAAGTGGAAAAATTAATGGAAAAAATAGACCTAAAGTTTCTAAAATTACACCAAGCGTTGTTAAAGTAGATGGTAACAATTGTTTGGCACCAATGGTTCTGAATAAAAGTTTGCCAGAGTTAATTAAAGCTGCAAAAGAAAATGGAGTAGCGGTTTTATCTATAACAAATTCGCATCACATGGCAGCGATGTGGCCTGAAACAGAGGCAATTGCTGAAGAAGGCCTAGTTGCTTTTGCATGCACATCTTATAAACCAGCTGTTGCACCTGCAGGATCTATCAAACCTTTATTTGGTACAAATCCTATTTCATTTGCTTGGCCTAGAAAAAGTAAACCTCCAGTAGTTTATGATATGGCAACAGCATCTATGGCAATGGGCGAAGTTCAAGTTGCAAAAAGGGAAGGTCACAAAGTTCCATTAGGCACAGGATTAACAAAAGATGGAAAGGAAACAACTGATCCAGCTGAAATAGCAGATGGGGGAGTTTTATTGCCTTTTGGCGGCTATAAAGGCTCAGGGATTGCGATGATGGTCGAATTGCTTGCTGGAGCCCTTGTTGGAGATAATTTTAGTTATGAGACGGCTGAGAAGGATAATAATGATGGCGGTCCACCAAGTGGTGGAGAGTTCATTTTAGCAATATCCCCAGAAAAATTATCAAATTCTGATTGGGACACACATTCCTCAAAGTTTTTTAAAAAAATGAAATCAATGGGAGATGTTAGACTTCCTGGTGAAAGAAGACATAAAAATAGATTAGATAAAGGGCCAAGACATATAAATGAAGACTTGGTTAATAAAATTAAATCTTTAAGTTAATTCTAATTCAATAGGGGTGTGATCTGAAGGTTTCTCTCTACCTCTTGGATATTTATTAATTTTAACATCCTTAATATTTTTTAATAATGAATTGGTTACCAAGAAGTGATCAATCCTCATGCCATTATTTTTTTGCCAAGCTCCACTTGTGTAATCCCAAAAAGTATACTCTTCTTTATCAGGATAGATATATCGAAATGCATCATGAAATCCTAAATTATACATTTCTCTTAACTTCTTTCTAATTTCTATTCTATACAATGCATCGTTTTCATACCCTTTAGGATCATGAACATCTTCAGCAGAAGGAATAATATTAAAATCACCTGCAATGATTATATTTTCATTTGTTTTTAAAAGAGATTTCAATTTTTTTATTAAACTATCTAACCAATATAATTTATAATCATATTTCTCAGTATCTACTGGATTTCCATTTGGAGTATAAATATTTATTAGTTTAATTACTTTTGATTTATATTTTATATCAGCTGTAATTATTCTTGATTGTTTATTTTTATCTTTAAAGATATCTTTTTGAATATTATCTAATTTTTTTTTTGAAAGTATTGCAACACCGTTATAACTTTTTTGCCCAAATACGTAACTTTCATATTTAATTTTTTTAACATCATCATAAGGATAAGTTTCATCTTGAGTTTTAATTTCCTGGACTAATACCACGTCAGGATTAAATTTATTTAAGTATTCTTGAACGTTTAATATTCTTGCCCTAATAGAATTTACATTCCAAGAGCTAATAATCATTAAAGAGAGAATGAAACACCACAACCACAAGAGGACTTGCTTTGTGGGTTGCTAATTTTAAACTGGTCTCCAATTAATTCTTTTACAAAATCTATTTCTGATCCTTTCAATAGATCTGCTGAAGTTTTATCGATTAAAATCTTTTCGTGTCTTAAGTCATCATCTTGAGGACTTTTATCAAATGAAAAATCATACTGAAATCCAGAGCAACCACCGCCTTTTATAGCGATTCTAAAAAAAGAACCTTCCTCTTTAGATGCGAGTAGGTTATTTATTTGTTTTAACGCATTATCTGTAAATTTAATTTCTTTAATCATTATTTATCACTGTTATTACTAATATAATTAATATTTGCCAATTTTAAAGAATGAATAATTACTCAAAATTAGGTTCTTTTAGATCTTGTGGACGCTTGATAAAAGAGCCAAATAATAGGTTTAGAACTCCATTTCAAAGAGATAGAGATAGAATTATTCACTCAGCTTCATTTAGAAGGTTAAAACACAAGACACAGGTATTTGTGAACACAGATGGAGATCATTATAGAACAAGAATAACTCACTCAATGGAGGTTGCTCAGATTGCTAGATCAATATCAAGATATCTCAATTTAAATGATGATTTGGTAGAAACACTTAGTTTAGCCCATGATATGGGGCACACTCCTTTTGGACACGCTGGTGAGGACGCTTTAAACGAGTCAATGATTAATCATGGTGGCTTTGATCATAACCTTCAAACTTTAAGAATTGTAATGTTTATTGAAAATAAATACTTAAAATTCAAGGGTCTAAATTTAACTATAGAAACTCTAGATGGTCTTTTAAAACATAATGGACCTATCAATAATACTGATCACTTAGATACAATAATTGGACTTAAAAATTTTAAAAATAAAATGGATTTTAAAAAGAATTCATCTTTAGAAGCTCAAATTGCAGCTATATCTGATGACATAGCCTATAATAATCATGATATTCAAGATGGAATTAAAGCAAAACTATTTTCATTAAATCAATTATGTGAAATTAATTTTTTTAAAGAAATTTATAAATCTTATAAGACAAAAGTTAAAAATTCTAACAGAGATATTATTGTTTACCAAATAATAAGAGACTCAATTAATTTGATGGTTCAAGATGTTATTAAAAATACTTTAAAAAATATAAAAAAATACAAAATTAATAATATTAATCATGTCTATTTAAATAAGAAAAAAATTGTCAATTTTTCAGCTAAATTTGCATCTATTGAAAAAGAAATTAAAAATTTTTTAAGAATTAATATGTATAATAATAAAAATGTGCAAATTAAAAATAATAATGGTAAAAAAATAGTTAAACATTTATTTAAATTGATAGAAAGAAATCCAAAAAAATTTATAAGAAATAAATATATAAATAATGATAAATATAGATCTATTTCAGACTATATTTCAGGAATGACTGATAGATATGCAATACAATTATACAAAATGTCAAAATGAATATTTTTGAAGATTATTTAATAAAAATTGAAAATACTATTAAGAGAGCAAATCAAGATAATTTGTTGGAATTGCCAGAAGATTTATCTGGTATAAATGTGGATATTCCGCCTGCTAAATTTAATGGTGACGTATCTACTAATGTTGCGATGGTTTTATCAAAAATTAATAAAAAACCTCCAATTGAACTTGCAGAAATTATTTCAGGATTATTAAAAAAAAATGACAAAAATATTGATCATATTAGTATTGAAAAACCAGGTTTTATTAATTTAAAATTTAAGAAAGAATTTTGGAGTGCTTTTATATTAGATGTGCTTAATAAACCTTCTTATGGAAGTAATTTAAACGGTAAAAAAAATAGCTTTTTAGTTGAGTTTGTTTCAGCAAACCCAACAGGACCACTTCATGTTGGACATTCAAGAGGCGCAATACTTGGTGATGTTATTTCAAATCTATTATCATTTAATGGTCATAATGTTACCAAAGAATACTATGTAAATGACTATGGAAATCAAATTTCTCATTTTACCAAATCAGTTTATTTTAGAATAAAGGAAATTACTAATAACGAAACATTTCCGATAGATAACAAAGATTTATATCCAGGTGCATATCTTATCGATATAGCAAAAAAAATAATTTCAAAGAATAAAGATATAGATTTTAATGACTACGATAAAATTTATGAAAAATTAAAGAAACTTTCGATTGAAGAGTCTTTAAAATTAATAAAAACAAATTTAGAAAATCTTGGAATAAAACATGATAATTTTGCTAGCGAAACAGAGGTTATAAAAAATAAAGAAGTTGACGAAGTAATAAAAAATTTAAAAGAAAAGAAATTTATTTATGAGGGAAAAATTAAAGCACCTGAAGGTGAAAATAACGAAAATTGGGTAGAAAGAGAGCAATTACTATTTAAATCTACTGAATTTGGAGATGATAAAGACAGGGCCTTGCAAAAAGAAGACAAGTCTTGGACATATTTTGCAAGTGATGTTGCATATCATAATACTAAACTGAAAAGAAATTTTGATGTTCTTGTTAATATATTAGGAGCAGATCACGCTGGTTATATTAAAAGAATTACTTCTGTCGTCGAAGCTCTTTCAGGAAAAAAAAATAAGTTAATTTGTAAAGTTAGCCAGTTAGTTAAATTAATAAAAGATAAGAAACCTTTTAAAATGTCTAAGAGAAAAGGTGATTATATAACAATTGAAGATTTAATTAATGAAGTTGGTAAAGATGCAACAAGATTTATAATGTTAAGCAGAAGCAGTGATGCTGAAATTGATTTTGATTTTGATAAAGTAAAAGAAAAATCTAAAGAAAATCCTATTTATTACGTTCAATATGCATATGCTAGAATTTCATCTGTATTCAGAAATACTCAACATGAAATTAAAAGCGATATTAAAATAACTAATTCTGAATATAAATTTGGCGACCAAGAAATCAAATTATTCAAGAAGATAAGTGAATGGCCAAAATGTGTTGAAGTATCTACAGAAAAATTAGAACCACATAGAATATCTGTTTACTTATATGAATTAGCTTCAGAGTTTCATTCATATTGGAATATGGGCAAAGATGACATTTCAAAGAGATTTATTGAAGAGGATAACTCGATAAAAGAAGAAAAGTTAGTCTTCTTAAAGTCTATAGCCAACACTATTAAATCAGGAATGGATATTTTAGGCGTTGATACACCTGAAAAAATGTAATGATAAAAGAATTTAAATATCTTTTTTATTTAATAATTATTTTCTTCTTCATTTTTTTTACAGCTAGATATTATTTTTCAGATGAAAATATTAAAAAATCGTACAGGTCTATCTCATTGATTGATGACAAAATAAATCTTATTGAAAAAGATCTAATATTTTTAGAGAGTGATACCGAAAACATCATTGAATACGTTGAATTTAAAAAGGACAAAAAAACAAATAAATATTCATTTTGGAAGCTTCTTTATAATGACAATTAAAAACCATAGATCATTTATATGTGGTGTAAAAGGTAAAGTTTTATCAAAAAAAGAAATTGAATTTTTAAAAAAATATAAGCCCTGGGGAATAATTCTTTTTAAAAGAAATATTGGAAGTATTAAACAAACTATAAATTTAACTAATTCGATTAAAAAAATTTTTAATAATAAAAATTATCCAATAATGGTTGATGAAGAAGGTGGAAGAGTAAGTAGATTAAGAAAATTTATTGATAACTCAATTTTTACAGCGGAATATTTTGGTAACTTATATAAAAAAAATATTAATAAATTTAATGTTTATTACACTGTTTATGTTAAACAAATTGCTTACCTTTTAAGATTATTAGGTATTAATATCAATACAGTACCTGTTTTAGATATAAAAAGAAAAAAATTTCATAAAATCGTTGATGATAGATCATTTTCTACAGATAAAAAAATTGTCTCAAAAATAGGTGGAAGATGTATTAAACTTTTTCATTCAAATAGAGTTGCTACAGTTATTAAACATATTCCTGGGCATGGTTTAGCTAAAGTAGATAGTCATAAAAATTTGCCAAGAATAACTAGAAACGAGCAATATTTGATCAAAAACGACTTTTATCCCTTTAAAAATAAAAGCTCTTTATTAGCAATGACAGGTCATTTGTTATTTGAAAAAATAGACCCAGAAAATAATGCAACACATTCTAAAAAAATAAATAAGCTAATAAGAAATAAAATAAAATTTAAAGGCTTGATAATGACTGATGATATTTCAATGAAAGCAATTAAGGATAAGCTAGCAATAAGTGTAAAAAAATCATTTTTAGCAGGTTGCAACTTGGTATTACATTGCAATGGAAATTTGAGTGAAATGAAAATTGTTGCTCAAAATTCACCCAAAATAAACCAATTTATTATTAAAAAAACATCACAATTATTAAAGATTATAGGTTAGAGTATTTTATGCAATTAGATGATTCTTTAGACTTTAATGTAAATTTAAATAATTTTAATGGATCATTAGAGATATTACTTGATCTTGCAAAATCTCAAAAAGTTGATTTAGAACAAATATCAATTACAAAATTAGCTGATCAATTTCACCAATATATCACTGAAAAGGAAAACTTAAATCTCGAAATTGCATCCGAATATTTATTGATGGCTACTTGGCTCACTTATTTAAAGTCTAAATTATTACTTCCTGAAACTGATGAAGATGAATTTAAAGCACTTGAGGTAGCTGAAAAACTTAAATTGCAATTAAAAAAATTAGAGTTGATAAGGCTATTGTCTTCACAAATGTTAAACAGAAAAAGATTGGGAAGAGATATTTTTATGCGTGGCTCTAAAAGCGGCGTTAAGTCTATTTATGACAAAAAAGTTTCTTTAACTTTGTTTGAGTTACTGAAGACATATTCAGGAATTGTGATGACAAAAGATTTTCATACTATGAATATTCCCAAACTACCTGTTTTTACAACTGAAGATGCCATTAAAAGAATTAAAGAGTTTTTTGGAAATCTTAATGAATGGAAAAATATTTCAGAGTTAGTTCCATCTGGTTTCAAAAACTCTCCTAATTTAAAAAAAACAGGTAAAGCTGGTATATTTGCAGGATCATTAGAATTAGTTAAAGAAGGCAATGTATCATTGAAACAAAAAGAATTATTTGATGATATTTTTATCAAAGAAAATTAATGAATAAAATAAAAAAAAATAATATTGTAAAATTTCCAACTAAACTTACTGAAGTAGAAAGAGAAATTGAGGCTATTATATTTGCTGCCGCAGAACCTCTATCAGTAGAAACGATTGAGTCCAAATTATCAAAACCAACTGACATTCAACAATCATTAGAAAACCTAAAGGATTTTTACTCCAAAAGAGGCATTAATCTAATTTGTATTTCAAATAAATGGTCTTTTAGGACAGCAGTAAATTTATCATCTTTAATGTCAGAACAAAAGACAGTTGAAAAAAAATTATCTAGAGCCGCAATAGAAACACTTGCAATCATTGTTTATCATCAACCTGTCACAAGATCTGAAATTGAAGAAATTAGAGGTGTTGCATTTGGAACAAATACTTTAGAAATTTTAATGGAATTAAATTGGGTTAAACACGAGGGTAGAAAAAATGTGCCAGGTAAGCCAATACAATATGGGACAACAGACGAATTTCTGAGTCATTTTAATCTTCAAAAATTATCAGATCTACCAACTGTCAATGAATTAGGTTCAGCAGGTTTAATTGATACTTCAAGTGTTGATGCATCAATTTTTGGAACAGGCAAATTTTTCAAAGAAAAACAAGTAGATAAAAAGGAAAATATATATTCTGATATTGATGAAATGTTAAGCAGTACACTTAAAACAGACGAAACCTAAAAATTCACTTTTAAATAATCAATAATAAGGTTATAAGCAATCCATGAGTATAGGTTTTTGGCAAATTGCAATTGTAGTGATCTTAGTTGTTTTACTATTTGGTAGAGGCAAAATATCCAGCTTGATGGGTGATGTAGCTAAGGGTATCAAAAGTTTTAAAAAGGGAATGGCTACAGATGTTAATGATGATAGCCAAAATAAAAATATTTCAGACAATCAAGACTCAAATAACAAAGAGTAAAAAATGCCATCAATTGGCTGGTTAGAAATCTTAATAATTGTTTCGATTGCAATAATTGTTGTTGGGCCAAAAGATTTCCCTTTTATGCTAAAAAAAATTGGTTCATGGATAGGTTCAGCAAAAAGATATGTTAGAGATGTCCAAGGCCAAGTAAGTGATTTAACAAATGAAACCTTAAGTGCTGATATAGAAGATAAACCTAAATCTGAAAATCAAAAAAAGAATAAAGATGAGTAAAGATAAAGAAGGAAGTTTTATAAGTCATTTAACAGAGTTAAGAAAAAGATTAATTAATTCTTTGATATTTTTAGCAGTGCTCTTTGTAATTTGTTATTATTTTTCTGAATACATCTACGGTTTTCTTGTAGAACCATATGCAAATGCAGTAAAAGATGACGATGCAAACAGAAGATTAATATTTACTGCTCTTCAAGAAACATTTTTAACATATTTAAAAGTTTCTTTTTTTACAGCATTTTTTGTTACAAGCCCATTTATACTGATTCAAATTTGGAAATTTATTGCTCCTGGTCTTTATAACCATGAAAAGAAAGCCATAATGCCATATCTTGTAGTAACTCCTATTTTATTTTTACTTGGTGGCATGCTTGTTTATTATTTGATAATGCCACTTGCTATAAAGTTTTTTTTATCTTTTGAAAGTTTAGGTGCAGCTACAAATTTACCAATACAACTGGAGGCTAAAGTTAACGAATATTTATCATTAGTTATGAAGCTTATTTTTGCATTTGGATTAAGTTTTCAATTACCAGTAGTATTAAGTTTATTGGCCAGAATTGGTGTTGTTAACTCAACTTTTCTTAAAGAGAGAAGAAAATATGTGGTTGTTATTATATTTGCAGCAGCTGCAGTACTAACACCTCCTGATCCAATTACTCAAATAGGTTTGGGAATTCCATTATTAATTTTATATGAATTATCAATAATATCAGTAGGAATAATTGAAAAAAAATTAGAAGAAAAAAATGCACAATATTAAAGATATTAGAAAAGACTTTAATAATTTTAAGGAAAAACTTAAAAATCGTAACATCGATACAGATCTTGATAACATTATAAGTCTTGATGAACAGAATAGAAAGCTTATTCAAGAAAAAGAAACTCTTGAAATGGAAAAAAAAACTATTTCAAAATCTAAAGACCAAAAATTATTTGAAAAATCAAAAGAACTCTCTGTAAAAATTGTAGAAATTAACAAAAATCAATCAAACTTGCAGAGCCAAATTGATAGCATATTGTCATCAATACCAAACTTACCTTTAAGCGATGTTCCAATTGGTCAGGATGAAAATGCTAATGTAGAGATTGAAAAAAAAGGTGAAATTAAAGAGTTTGATTTTAAACCAAAAACTCACTTCGAATTAGGTGAAAATCTGAATATGCTTGATTTTGATTTAGCCACAAAAACCACAGGCTCTAGGTTTGTATTTGTAAAAAAACAATTAGCTCAACTCGAAAGAGCTCTATCAAATTTTATGATAGATACTCATACACAAAAAAATGGTTACACTGAAATATCACCTCCATTAATAGCTACCGATGAGACTATGTATGGAACTGGGCAATTACCAAAATTTGAAAATGATCAATTTGAAATTAAATTAGATGCAGATGAAGGAAGAAAGTTTTTGATTCCAACTGCAGAAGTTATTTTAACGAATATAGTAAAAAATCAAATTATAAATAAGGATGATCTACCAATTAGAGTTGTTGCTTCAACTCCATGTTTTAGAAAAGAAGCAGGCAGTTACGGCAAAGATACAAAAGGTATGATTAGACAACATCAGTTTTATAAAGTTGAATTAGTTAGCATAGTTGAAAATGATAAATGTGCCGAGGAGTTAGAGCGTATGTCTAATGCAGCTACTATGATTTTAGATGAGTTAAAACTTCCATATAGGAAAATCATTTTATGTACTGGTGATATGGGTTTTAGCGCTGAAAAAACGTATGACATTGAGGTTTGGCTCCCTTCTGAAAATAGATATAGAGAAATTTCTAGTTGTTCCTCTTGTGGATCATTCCAAGCAAGAAGGATGAAAGCAAGATACAAAGATAAAAACAATTCAAAAGAGTTTTTAGGAACATTAAATGGTAGCGGGTTGGCAGTTGGACGTACAATGATCGCAATAATGGAAAATTATCAAACTCAAGATGGTTCAATTTTAATACCTGAAGTTCTAAAGCCATATATGCCTAATATAGACAAAATTTCCATCAATTAAGAGTTGAGTTTGAATATAAGATAAGATAAATAGCCTTAACAAATTATATACGTTATGGATGCTGGAATTGGACAATTTATACCCTTAATTTTAATTTTTGTAATTTTCTATTTTTTCTTAATTAGACCTCAACAAAAAAAAGTTAAAGACCACAAAGCTATGGTAGAAGCTCTTAAAAGAGGTGATAAGGTTATCACATCTGGTGGCATACTTGGTACAGTTGAGAGAATTATAGATAACGAAAAAGTTGAAGTAAAAATTTCTGATAATGTAAATGTTGAAGTTGTTAGAGCAACTGGCATACAAAGTTTAGTAAGTTCCATCGAACCAAAAAAATAACATAACAAAAAAGTGTTATACTTTTCAAAATTACGGATAATATCAGTAATTATTTTTACGATAATTTTTTCATATTTTGCTCTTTCAAATTTTACAAAATTAGATGATAGATTTTTTTCAAAAAACATAAATTTAGGTTTGGACCTTCAAGGAGGCTCATACTTGTTGCTTGAAATTGACAATCGACCCGTGATTACTCAGAGACTACAGGCAAAAATTATTGAGCTGAAAAGATATTTTAAGGAAAAAGAAATAAGCTTGAAGAATTTTTCTTTAAATGGAGATACCATTACTTTTGAAACTCAAGAACAAGATCTTGAACAAGTATCGAAATTACTAAATGATAAGGAAAGTGATATTAACCAATACTATCAGAGTTACAAATCTCACGAATTTGATGTTATTGAAAATAATAATTTATTTAATCTTAATTATTCAAGATATGGATTAGTTTTATTAAAAAATGCATCCCTTGATCAAGCAATTGAAATCGTAAGAAGAAGAGTTGATGAAGTTGGAACTAATGAACCAAATATACTTAAAAGAGGTAATGACCGAATTCTTGTCGAGTTACCAGGATTAGATGATCCCAACAGAATCAAATCATTGTTAGGAAAGACAGCCAATCTTACATTTCAATTTATTTCACAAAATAGCGAAGAATCTTTTGGAACTGAAAAATTATCATTTGAAGATGATGATAGAGAGGCAATTGTAAGTAAAAGAATAATTCTAAGTGGTGATAACTTAGTAGATGCAAAACCTACTATGAATTCACAAACTAATGAAACAGTAGTTTCATTTAGTTTAGATAGAGTAGGTGCGAAAAAATTTGGAAAAGCTACCAGCACAGGTGTGGGCAAACAATTAGCAATTATTTTAGATGGCAAAATAATCAGCGCACCAACAGTAAGAGAGCCTATAGTTGGAGGATCTGGTCAAATTTCTGGAAACTTTACATTTCAATCAGCTACTGATCTTGCTTTATTGCTTAGATCGGGTGCTTTGCCAGCACCTTTAAATATTATTGAAGAAAGAACTGTTGGTCCTGACTTAGGTCAAGACTCAATTGATGCAGGAATACTATCTTTGATTATTGGTTTCTTGCTAGTTATTATATTTATGATTTACAAATATAGAGCATTTGGATTAATTGCCAATTTAGCCTTAATTACAAACCTATTTTTATTAATTGGAATTCTTACATTATTCGAGGCAACTTTGACTTTGCCTGGTATCGCGGGAATAATTTTAACTGTAGGTATGGCTGTAGATGCAAATGTTTTAATTTTCGAGCGTATAAAAGAAGAAACTAAAAGTGAAAAAAATCCAATTATTGCATTTGATGCTGGTTATACAAAGTCAAGAACAACAATCTTAGACGCCAACATCACAACGTTAATTGCTGCCTTTATATTATTTTTTATGGGCTCAGGTCCTGTAAAAGGATTCTCAGTAACATTGGGAGTTGGAATATTGACAACTTTATTCTCTGTATATTTTATAGCTAGATTACTAACCTCTTTATACGTGGTTAAAAATAAAGAAAAGGAGCAGTTATTATAAATGAATAATATTTCCTTTAACAAATTTTATAGAAAATTTAATATTTTATCTCTCATTTTAATAATAACTTCCTTAATATTTCTTATTATTAAAGGTTTGAATTATGGTGTTGATTTTAAAGGAGGAACTTTAATTGAATTAAGAACAAATGATAAAACTAATAATATAACTATGATCAGAGATAGTTTTAATCAAATGAATTTGGGAGACGTATCAGTTAAAAAATTTGGTAATGAAACAGATTTTATCGTTAAATTTGAAAAACAAAATTCGAACGATCCAGAATTTATTAAAAATATTCAAAATAAATTATCCAGCTCTATAGGAGATGTTGATTTTAGAAGAGTAGAAAACGTTGGACCAAAAGTAAGTTCAGAGCTTCTGAAATCTGGAATTATTGCAATAAGCTTATCTTTAGCTGCAATGTTGTTGTATATTTGGATTAGATTTGAGTGGCAATTCAGCTTGGGAGCAATATTAGCAATATTTCATGATGTTATTATAACATTAGGAATATTCTCTATTTTCTCTTTAGAAATTAATTTATCAATAGTGGCAGCTGTATTAACTATAGTTGGATATTCAATGAATGACACTGTTGTTATATTTGATAGAGTTAGAGAAAATTTAAGAAAGTATTCAGATATTAAAATTTATGAATTAACAAATATTTCTATAAATGAGACTTTATCAAGAACAATAATAACCTCAGTAACTACTCTTCTAGCTTTATTATCTATATATTTATTTGGTGGTGAAATTCTTAAAGGTTTTTCTTTAGCAATGATTTTAGGTGTAATATTTGGAACATATTCATCAATATATATAGCTAATCCAATTTTGGTTGTACTAAACGTTAGCCAAAGAACAATTGTTAAAAAAGAAAAAGATTAATATAAGTTTTGAGCTACAACCATCGATAACAACATCGGCAATGATAGCAAAGTATTCGTTCTAGAAAATAACATTGCAGTTTTTGCTGATTTTGCCTTAACATCTGGCTCAACCGTTACAATACCCAAAGCTTTTTTTTGGTTAGGCCAAATTACAAACCAAACATTAAAAGCCATTATTATGCCAAGCCACATACCAATTCCAATTGCTGTAGCTTTACCACCACCAGATCCAATTCCAAGGGCCATAGCTTGATGAACATATCCATTTATATAAGCCAATATAAGTCCAGATATTACTGTGAATAAAGCTGCCCATCTAAACCAAAATAGTGCTGCTGGTGCAATCACTTTCCCTATAGCTGGTTTTTGCTCATCTGGAATTTTAGCCATGTTAGGTATTTGTACAAAATTAAAATACCAAAGTAATCCTATCCACATGATGGCTACAATTACATGTATGTATCTAAATAACCAACTCCAAAAAACTAAATCGAAATCAAAACCACCGTTTCCAAAATATAAACCAAGGAATAGTAAAATTGATAGCGCCAAAGAAACGTGGATAGTTTTTGATAAAGATTGAAGAATCGAAGTCATATATTTTTATTTTATATCATTTTTAAATATTTTTTAAGCTGTTTTTTTAAATTTATTATCGAGCAAAGGTTTTAAAAATTTACCTGTATAACTATCTTTAACATTAATAATTTCCTCAGGTTTACCTTCTGCTATAATATTTCCACCTTTCACTCCACCATCAGGACCCATATCAACAATATAATCAGCTGTTTTTATTACGTCTAAATTGTGTTCAATTACAACAACTGTATTTCCTGTTGCAACAAAAGTATGAAGTATTTCTAATAATTTTTTAATATCATGTTGATGTAATCCTGTAGTCGGTTCATCCAATATATAAATAGTTCTTCCTGTTGATCTTTTAGATAATTCTTTTGCTAACTTAATTCTTTGCGCCTCTCCACCAGATAGAGTAGTTGCCTGTTGACCAATTTTTATATAGCCCAATCCAACCTTTTTTAGTGTTAATAATTTAGTCTTTATATTTGATATATTCTCAAAGTATTCACAACCTTCATCAACAGTCATATTTAAAACGTCTGCAATGCTTTTATCTTTAAATTTTATCTCTAATGTTTCTCTATTGTATCTTGTACCTTTGCATTCATCGCAAGTTATGTATACATCAGGTAAAAAGTGCATCTCGTATGTTATTACCCCATCTCCCTCACAGGCTTCACATCGACCCCCTTTGACATTAAACGAAAATCTACCAGGTTTATAACCTCTACTTTTTGCTTCTGGCAAATTAGTAAACCAATCCCTAATCGGACCAAAAGCACCAGTGTAAGTGGCAGGATTTGATCTTGGAGTTCTTCCGATTGGCGATTGATCAATGTCAATAATTTTGTCTACTAATTCAATTCCTTTAAAACCTCTAAATGGTTTAGGAATTTTTCTTGATTTATTATTATTTAAAGTAAGGTTTAAAGCATTGTAAAGTGTTTGAAGTATTAAAGTAGATTTACCACTACCAGATACACCAGTAACACATGTGAAACTTCCTAATGGAATTTTAAGATTCACGTTGTTTAAATTATTACCACTTGCACCATTAATTTCTAAAAATCTACCATTTTTTGCTAATCTTCTATTTCGTGGGATAGGTATGTAGCTCTTATTTGATAAGTATCTACCTGTAATACTTTTATCATTATCAAGAATATCTTTGTATGAACCTTGTGCAATTACTTCTCCACCCTTATTTCCAGCTTCAGGTCCAAGGTCAATTATATGGTCAGCATTTTCCATCGTCTCTGTATCATGTTCAACCACAATTACTGTATTCCCCAGATCTCTTAATCTTTTTAAGGCATTAATTAACTTTACATTATCTTTTTGGTGTAAACCTATGGACGGTTCATCAAGAACATATAACACACCAGTTAATCCAGATCCTATTTGAGATGCTAATCTAATTCTTTGAGCTTCACCTCCTGACAATGTTCCAGATTCTCTTGATAATGTTAGGTAATCAAGTCCAACATTTAACAAAAAGTTTAATCTTTCGTTAATTTCTTTAAGTATGTGTTGTGCTATTTTTAATTGTCTTTTATCTAATTTGGTTTCTAGTGATTTAAACCACTCTTTTGCATCATAAATTGATTTTTCAGTTACTTCACTAATATTTAATTCATTTATTTTAACACATAAAGCTTCATCTTTTAGTCTGTGTCCATTACACCTTTCACATTTTGTATCAGATTGATATTGTGAAATTTCTTCTCTTTTCCAATCACTATCAGTTTCTAAAAACCTTCTTTCAAGATTATTTACTACACCCTCAAATGTTTTTTTATGAGAATATTTTTCATATCCATCATCATAAGAAAATTTTATTTCCTCATCGTCTGAACCAAAAAGAATTATATCTTTAATTTTTTTTGGTAATTTTGACCATCTATCATTGAGTGAAAAACCATAATGTTTTGCTATAGATGCTAATGTTTGTGCGTAGTATAAAGAAGACGACTTTGACCAAGGTTCTATTGCTCCATCTGCAATGGTTTTTTTTTCATCAGGAACTACTAATTTAGGATCTACATTTAATTTAACACCTATACCCTCACATTCTTCACATGCACCATACGGACTGTTAAAAGAAAATAATCTAGGTTCTATTTCTTCAATAGTAAAACCACTTTCTGGACATGCAAATTTTGTAGAAAAAATTAAATTTTCAATTTTTCTAAATTTTTTTGGAAGAGTTTCGTCTTCATATTCTACAAACATTAAACCATTAGCTAGATTTACTGCTGTTTCGACACTTTCTGCTAATCTATTGCCTAATGATGCATTTAGAACTATCCTATCGACTA
Source organism: uncultured Pelagibacteraceae bacterium (assembly GCA_902522525.1). Lineage (GTDB taxonomy): Bacteria > Pseudomonadota > Alphaproteobacteria > Pelagibacterales > Pelagibacteraceae > Pelagibacter. Next base: position 77,161 of record CABYVU010000002.1, read on the forward strand.
AGACAGAGATATCATGTTTAAGTTTTTTATTTAATTCTGGAACCTCATCAATCTCATATAATTTATTATCTACTTTAATTTTTCTAAATCCTCTTTTTTTATAACCAAGTATATCTTTCCGGTATTCTCCTTTCCTTCCTCTAACAACAGGCGCATATAAGTAAATAGTAGATTTTTTAGGAAGAGTTTTGATTTTATCTACTATTTGACTAATTGTTTGTGAAGTGATTGGCAAACCTGTAAATGGAGAGTAGGGTATACCTGCTCTTGCATAAAGCACTCTCATATAGTCATAAATTTCTGTGACTGTTGCAACTGTAGATCTAGGATTTTTTGATGTATTTTTTTGTTCAATTGAGATTGCTGGACTTAATCCTTCAATTAAATCGACATTTGGTTTTTTCATTTTGTCAAGAAACTGTCTAGCATAAGCTGATAAGCTTTCTACATATCGTCTTTGTCCCTCAGCATACACAGTATCAAAAGCTAAAGATGATTTTCCAGATCCAGATAGCCCTGTGATTACTACAAATTTTTCTTTTGGAATCTCAAGCGTTATATTCTTTAAATTGTGCTCTTTTGCACCCTTAATAACTATCTTTTTAAGCATGATTTTTGTTGCTTTAGATTAATAAAATTAATATTCATTTTAATAAGTGGTATAATAAACATTCTTAAATATTAAAATATTATGGCTGGAAGTTTAAATAAAGTATTATTAATTGGTCGTTTGGGCGCAGACCCTGAAGTCAAGCAAATGGTGAACGGAAAAAGTGTTGCTAGACTAAGTCTTGCAACAAGCCAATCTTGGAAAGACAAAAATACTGGAGAAAAAAAAGAAAAAACTGAATGGCACAGAATAGTTGTTTTTAATGAAGGTTTGGTAAATGTTGTTCAACAGTATTTAAAAAAAGGTGCACAAGTATACGTTGAAGGACAACTTTCAACAAGAAAATGGAAAGATGAACAAAGTGGACAGGATAAATATTCTACTGAAATTTTAATCCAAGGTTATAATTCATCATTAACAATGCTTGGAGGTGGTAATCAAAATAATATAGCATCTCAAGATAATAAACAAAATTTTGATGATGCACCTTCACAAGATCAAAGTGGTTTAGACGACGATATTCCATTTTAACTAATATGGAAAAAAACGAAATTCCAAAGATAAATAATAATATTAAACCAATCTCAATGTATGAAGAGATGAGTTCATCATACTTGTCTTACGCTATGAGTGTTATAGTAAGTAGGGCATTACCTGATATAAGAGATGGATTAAAACCTGTTCACAGAAGAATTATTTATGCTATGCACAAAGGTGGGTTTGATTGGTCAAAACAATTTAGAAAATCTGCAAGAATTGTTGGAGATGTAATTGGTAAATATCATCCACACGGAGATCAAGCTGTTTATGATGCTCTAGTCAGAATGGTTCAAGAATTTTCAATGAGCTTACCTCTTGTCGACGGGCAAGGCAATTTTGGTTCTATAGATGGAGATCCACCCGCAGCAATGAGATATACAGAAACTAAACTTGCAAAAGTTTCACAGTTTTTAATTGATGATATAGAAAAAAATACTGTATCTTTTAAAAGCAATTACGATGAAACAGAGAAAGAACCTACTGTTTTACCTGCTCAATATCCAAACCTTTTAGTGAATGGTGCTGGTGGAATTGCAGTTGGAATGGCGACAAGTATACCTCCTCATAATTTAGGTGAGGTTATAGATGGAACTTTAGCTTTGATTAACAACAAAGATATTAAAATTAATGAATTAATGAAACATATACCAGGCCCAGATTTTCCAACAGGAGGATTAATAATTGGTAAAGATATAATTAAGCAAGGATACAAAACTGGTAGAGGGTCCTTTAAAATTCGTGGAGAAATTTCAGTTGAAAATCTAAAAAATGGAAAAGATAGACTTGTAGTTTCATCTATACCTTACCAAATTAACAAATCTAACTTAAATGAAAGAATTGCAGAACTGGTAAGAGATAAAAAAATTGAAGGCATAAGTGATATAAGAGACGAGTCAAACAGTGAAGGAATTAGAGTATCTATTGATCTTAGAAGAAATGTTGAACCTGAAACTGTTAAAAGACAATTGTACAAGTATACATCAATAGAGTCATCTTTCGGCTTTAATTCTTTAGCAATCGTTGACCAAAAACCAAAGACTTGTAATTTAAAAGATTTTTTAGAAAACTTTTTAAAATTTAGAGAAGATGTAGTTATTAAAAGAACTAAATTTGATCTTAAAAAAGCGGAGGAGAGAGTTCATATTTTATTAGGACTATCTGTCAGTGTTGAAAATATAGATAAAGTGATTAAAATTATCAGATCTTCAAAAAATCCAGAAGAAGCAAAAAATTCACTTTTAAAAACTACTTGGAAAATAAGCCATGCATCAAAACTTATTAAATTAGTTGATAGTAAAAATTTTAAAGGAAAGTATGTATTATCTAATGATCAAGTAAATTCCATATTAGAACTTAGACTTCAAAAATTAACAGCTATAGGTATTAATGAAATTGAGATAGAAATCAAAAAACTAGCTGAAGAGATTTCAAAATATAAAAAGATTATAAATTCTAAAAATGAGTTGTTAAGAGTAATAAGCAACGATCTTCAGTCAATAAAAGATAAATTCTCAGTACCTAGAAGAACAAAAATTATAGATGCTGTATTAAATTATGACATAGAAGAGACAATACAAAAAGAGTCAGTAATAATTACAATAACACTTCAAGGATATATAAAAAGAGGTGCTCTAAGTGGAGTTAAGCAGCAAAAAAGAGGTGGAAAAGGAAAAACAGGAATTAAAACTAGAGAAGAAGACTCAGTTGTTCAAACATTATCTGTGGATACACATACATCGTTATTATTTTTTTCTACAGAGGGCTTAGCCTATAAAGTTAAAGCCTGGAAAATACCTGAGGGCTCAGCATCATCCAAAGGTAAATCTCTCTTCAATATTTTACCTCTAAAAAACCATCAATCTATTAGTTCGATTATGCCTTTTCCAGATGAAGATGTTGATAAAAAAAACATGCATATCATATTTGCAACTAGCAAGGGTAAAATTAGAAAGAATAATTTAGAAGATTTTATATCTATTAATGCTTCTGGAAAAATTGCAATGAAATTGGACTCTGATGACAAAATTATTGGGGTTAAAATATGTACAGATGATCAAGATATAATGCTAAATACAAAATTTGGTAAATGCATAAGGTTTGAATCTAAAAAACTTAGAGTCTTTAAGGGCAGATCCTCTAAAGGTATTAGAGGTATTAATCTCTCAGAACAAGATACAATTGTCTCGTTATCTATAATTGATAAAGATGATATTAAAAAAAGTAAAAGTAAAACTAAAGATGAAAAATCTGAAGTTAAAGCTAAAGAAAAATTTATTTTATCAATTACAGAAAATGGTTATGGCAAAAGAACTTCTCATTATGATTTTAGAGTTACAAATCGAGGAGGAAAGGGAATAATTGGTATAGTTAATTCCCCAAGAAACGGTAATGTCTCATCATCTTTCCCTGTTTTTGAGGGTGATCAAATATTAATTTCTACAAATAAAGGTAGAGTGATTAGAACCGCTGTGAAGGAAATAAGAATTGCTGGGAGAAATACACAAGGAGTAAGAATTATTAAATTAACGGGTGACGAAAAGGTGGTTTCTTCAATTAAATTAGATGATAATTTAGTTTGATGAAAAATATAGCTATATATCCTGGAACATTTGATCCAATAACAAACGGTCATATAGATGTTATAAAAAAAGCTCTAAAACTCGTAGATAAAATCATTGTTGGTATATCTGACGGTAACGAGAAAAATTTTTTATTTCAGATAGACGAGAGATTAAAAATCGTTTCAAAAGCTTTATTTGTAGACCTAAAACTTCCAAAAAATAAAATTAAGGTGATTAAATTTAATTCCCTAACAACAAAACTATGTAAAAAATATAAGTCAAACTTAATTCTTAGAGGTTTGAGAGCTGTTTCGGATTTTGAATATGAGTTTCAACTAGCTGGAATGAATAGAAAATTAAATAGTAAAGTAGAAACAGTTTTTCTTATGTCTGATGTTGAAAATCAGATTATTTCATCGAGATTTGTTAAAGAAATTGCTTTACATAAAGGTGATTTAAAAAAATTTACAACTAAAAGCACTATTAAGTCACTGAAAGAAGTTTATGCTTAAAAAAATTATTATTCTATTTATATCAATATTACTAACAACAGCTTTAAACGCAAAGGAGAATACAATGATACTTAAATTAAAAGATGGAGATGTAAAAATTGAATTATTTCCAAATGTAGCACCAAACCATGTTAAAAGAATAACCGAACTTGCTAATAGTGGAAAATATGATGGAGTTGTTTTTCATAGAGTAATCGATGGTTTCATGGCTCAAACAGGAGATGTTCAATTCGGAAATTCATCCTCTGATAATTTCAACTTAAGTAGAGCTGGTATGGGTGGTTCAGACATGCCTGACCTTAAGGAAGAATTTAACGATCTTCCACACGAGAGGGGAACATTGTCAATGGCAAGATCTTCAGATCCAAATAGTGCAAACAGTCAGTTCTTTATTTGTTTTGGTCCTACACCTCATCTCGATAGACAATATACAGTATTTGGAAAAGTAATTGAGGGTATGGAGTTTGTTGATATGATAAAAAAGGGAGATGGACCGAATGGGTCTGTTTCTAATCCAGATAAAATAATTAGCCTCAAATCTGAGTAGAATTTAATGGATGGTAGACATAAAAAAGAATTTTTCTTTTAGCGTAAAACATCAAAGTAAAAATTATCGTGTTGGATTAATTGAAACTCATCGCGGGGATATTAATACTCCTGCATTTATGCCTGTAGGCACTCAAGCAACAGTTAAAGGCGTTTTTATTGATGACATTATTAAAACAGGAAGTGAGATAATTCTCTCTAATACTTATCATTTAATGATAAGACCTGGCACAAAAAGGATTGAAGCAGTTGGTGGATTACATAAATTTATGAATTGCAAACTTCCTATATTAACTGACTCTGGCGGCTATCAGGTGATGTCTCTATCTAAATTTAATAAAATTGATAGAGATAAAGGTGCAATTTTTCAATCACACATCGATGGAAAAACTTTTATTTTAAGTCCAGAAGAAAGTATTAAAATTCAAAAAAAACTCAACTCAGATATCGTTATGGTGATGGATGAGTGTCCAAAAAATACTAATGATTATGATAAAATTGAAAAATCAATGAATTTATCTACAGAGTGGGCAATAAGATCTAAAGAAGAATTTGGTTCTAATCCACATAAAGCTTTGTTTGGTATAGTTCAAGGAGGTCTATTCAAAGATTTAAGAAACGAGTCTCTTGATAGATTAATCGATATAGAATTTGATGGTTATGCCATAGGTGGTCTGGCTGTTGGAGAAACTCAAAAAGAAATGTTTGATGTATTAGACGGCATAAAAGATAATTTACCCATTGATAAACCAAGATATTTGATGGGTGTAGGAACTCCATCTGATATATTAGGGGCGGTTAAAAGAGGTATAGATATGTTCGATTGTGTCCTACCTACAAGATCTGGAAGAACTGGGCTAGCTTTTACTTGGAATGGCAGAATTCAAATAAGAAATTCTGAAAATAAATTAGATAATACACCTCTAGATAGTAGTGTAACTAAATTTGACCTTAATAAATACTCTAAAAATTATTTGAATCACCTTCACAATACTAATGAGATGTTGGCCTCAATGATTTTAACGTTAAATAACATAAACTTTTATCAAGAACTTATGTATGAAATTAGAAAAAATATTAAAATGGGAACTTTTGATGAATTTCATGACAAGTATATTAATATTTTGTAAATTTTTACCATTGCCAAATATAAAAAAATCAATATAAGAATTTTCGTGTTGGGCCCTTAGCTCAGTTGGTAGAGCAATTCCCTTTTAAGGAATGGGTCGATGGTTCGAGTCCATCAGGGCTCACCAACTCTTTAGCCTAATGGTGGGTATTTCAGTATAATCTCGTTAATCCAATTACTTATCTGGTCAATTCTTCTGTCATTTGATGGATGTGTACTCATAAATTCAGGGGGTTCCTTACCCTTATTTGCTTTCTTCATTCTTTCCCATATTTTGGTAGTTTCTCTAATATCGTAACCAGATAAAGAAGAAAAAATTAATCCTAAGTAATCAGCTTCACTTTCTTGTTTTCTTGTAAAAGGATTCATTATTCCAATTTGAGATAACAACCCAACTGTATTCATACCAGTTGTTCTATTGACCTGGGATAATTTTCCACCAGTTGCAATATCTATTATTCCAGTAGTAGTGTTTAAAAGCACAGTTCTACTTGCTCTTTCAACTGAGTGTTTTGCAACTGCATGAGCAATTTCATGACCCATCACAGCAGCTAAGCCGTCATCATTTTTCGTAATATCTAACATACCAGTATAAACAGCAATTTTTCCTCCAGGCATACACCATGCATTTTTCACTTTTTTATTATCTATTAAAATATATTCCCAGTTAAAGTTTATTGTGGGATCATCCATATTATTTTTATAAAAATATTCAGATATCGATGTTTCTATTTTTGAGCCAATTGCAATAATTTTATCTAAACTTTCTTTATCGTCACTTAATTTAGCTTTTTGTTTTACTTTTTCATACAACTCAGCAGCTTGTGCATTTAACTTTGATTCTGGGATTAATTTTAATTGTCTTCTCTCTGTGATCGGAGTTGTAGTACAGGCATGTAAACCAGCAGAAAGGCAGCCACAACCCATCAAATATATAAAATTTCTTCTATTCACTTTTCTTAATATTTATATTACATGTAAATTATATTCAATTAAAGTTATGTCGAAAATTAGAAAAAAAAAAATTTCATTTATAGCAAGGCTAAGAAACTACTTTATAACAGGTATTGTTGTTTTAGTCCCTATAGGTATAACATTATATCTTACAACTTTTTTTATATCAATTTCATCGAAATTAATCCCACAAGGAATAAATCCAAATAACTACCTACCATTTGCGATACCGGGTTTAGAAATATTACTTTCTGTAATCTTTATTACTCTTGTAGGTGGATTATCACTTTCATTTATTGGAAAAAAATTTTTACAGTTATTTAATGATTTATTAAAAAAAATTCCAATTTTAAGAACCATATATTCTGCTATTGGACAAATGACAGAAACATTTGCACCAAAAAAAGGATCAAAAAAAAGTGTAGTTCTAATTCAGTACCCAAGAAAGGGCTCATGGGCAGTTGGTTTTGCAACAAAAGAGAATAAGGGTGAGATTTCAAAAAAAACTAATACAGAATTAGTCAATGTTTTTGTTCCTACTACACCAAATCCGACTAGTGGTTTCTTGCTAATGTTTCCTAAAAGTGAAGTTGTGTATCTTGATATGACATTTGAGGAAGCTTCAAAATTTATAGTTTCAGCTGGTACCTCTGATACTAAATCTAAATAGTCTCATTAATTACAGCCACTTTATCATAAAGCTTTAAAAGCTTGTTAAAACTGTTAGTCTCAAAGTTATTTTTTTCAATTTTTTTCACTTCTTTTTCCGCAATGTTAAAAAGATCTTCATGTTGAATAGGGTCTGCAAGGTTAAACTTTTTTAAGCCACTTTGCTTAAATCCCAAAATATCACCGTATCCTCTTATTTTTAAATCTTCCTCAGCAATTTTAAAACCATCATTAGTATTTTTGAGAATAGTTATTCTCTTACGTGCGTTCTCACTTAGCCCTGTTTTAAACATGAGTATACACGATGACTCTTTATTACCTCTACCAACGCGTCCCCTCAATTGATGAAGCTGAGATAATCCATATTTATTCGAATTTTCAATCACGATTACGTTTGCATTAGGAAAATCAATTCCAACTTCTATTACAGTCGTTGAAACTAATATATCTATCTTTCTATCATTAAACTTATTTAAAACTTTATCTTTTTCTTCCTTGCTCATAGATCCATGAACAATATCTACTTTATCTTTAAAAATTTTACTTAAATATTTATATTTTTCTGTAGCTGACTGATGGTCCATTTTTTTTGATTCTTTTATAAGAGGACAAACCCAAAAAACTTGATTTTTTTTTGCAATTTCACGTTTAATGAAATTAATAACTTCATTAATTTTTGTCTCATTTTTACTATATGTTTTTATTGGTAATCTATTTTCGGGTTTTGATTTAATTAAAGAAATGTCCATATCTCCATAAACTGTCATCATCATTGTTCTTGGGATAGGGGTTGCTGACATAACAAGTACATCACAATTTTTGCCACCTTTATCTGATAGTTTTTTTCTTTGATTCACCCCAAATTTATGTTGCTCATCAATAATTATTAAACCCAAGTTAAAATAAGTAATTTTTTCTTGAAAAAGAGAATGAGTACCTATCAAAATATCAATTTTATTATCTAAGAGATCGTTTAAAATTTTTTTTCTTTTTTTATATTCTGTTTTTCCGGTTAATATTTCGGGATTACAGTATTTATTAAAATTTTCTAATATAAATTTATAATGTTGGATAGCTAATATTTCAGTAGGAGCCATTATTGCAACTTGATAACCTGATTTAATAACATTTAATGCTGCAATTACTGAAACTATAGTTTTTCCTGATCCAACGTCTCCTTGTAACAATCTGAACATTTTTTGTTTTGACCTCATATCTTTATTTATGCTTTTTAGTGAAGATATTTGGTCAATTGTAAGTTTAAATTTTAAACTATCAATTATTTTACTTTGATACTGATAATTAATAATTTTATTTTTTTTTTTTATTTTTTTAATTTTCCTTCTTATATTTGAAGAGAGTAAAAAATTTGCAAAAATTTCATCAAAAACTAGTCTTTTAAAATATTTTGTACTTCTAACTTTTGTTATTTCTTCTTTATGAATTTTAATAACACATTCCTTCCACGTTACATGATTAAATAAACTTGATATTGTTTGTGGCAACCACTCCTCTAATTCAGGCAAGTTTTGAAAAACATTATTTATTACTTGGTTATACTTATTTAATGTTAAACCATCAGAAAGACTATATTTACTATCATCATTTATAATATTTAATTTACTTGAATTTTTTGTTGTTGGATTAACAAATTGAAATTTATCTCTAAAGCTATTTACTTTTCCATGTATTATTACTTCTTCATTTAAGGGTAATAATTTTTTGATATATCCCTCATAACTATTAAAAAAAATACAATCTAATTTAACACTATTTTTTTCACAAATTACTTTATTAGGTAAATTTCTAATTCTCGGAAAATTATATTTAACCGGTGTAACTTTAATATTATAATTTTTTCCTACTTGTAAGTCTTTAATCTCTGTGTCTTCGGCAGTTTCTATTTTTGATATAGGTAAATGCCACAGAAGGTCAAAAATTGTGAATATTTTTTTCTTGTTAAATGAATTTAATGTTTTTTTGCCCACGCCTTTAATATTGTCTATGGGTGACAATAAATATTCAAAATTACTCATTAAATATATATATATGGCTATAAGTAATGAATTCAAATAAACAAAATTTAATTAATAAAATTATTTATAGATCTCAATATCGAGGTACAAAAGAAATGGACATATTTGTCAGTGGTTTTGTTAAATCCATTATTGATTCACTATCAATAGATGATTTAAAAGATTTAGATAAATTGGTGAACATGAGTGATGAGGATATTTCCAAAATTTCAAAAAATGAAATGAGTTTTGAGAATAATAAATTGTCAAGATTGTTAATTGATTTTAAATGAATGGCGGAGAGACTGGGATTCGAACCCAGGAAAGAGTTGCCCCTTTGTCGGTTTTCAAGACCGATGCTTTCAACCGCTCAGCCATCTCTCCGTGAGCAAGGTTTTATTATTATTAATATATATTTCAAGAATAAAATGACATAAGTAGTTACTTAAATTATTCAAATAATTAAAAATGAACAAAAAAAAATTTAATAAAGGAGTTTTGTTAACATCCTTTGGTTCATTTTGGTGGGGTTTTTTTGGAGTTATATATTTTAAATATATTTCTTTTGCAGGTCATTTAGAAGTATTAATTCATAGAAGTGTCTGGACAGCTTTTTTATTGATCATAACAACTTTCATATTTTCTAAATGGAGTATTTTTAAAAATATCCTTAAAGATAAAAAAAAATTACTTATACTCTTTATTTCTGGCTTCTTAATATTTATAAATTGGGGAGTTTGGATTTATGCAGTTAGTGTAGATAAAATAATTGATGCTAGTTTTGGCTATTTTATAATGCCAATCATAAGCGTTTTCTTGGGTTATTTTTTTTTTAAAGAACCAATCACAAAAAAAGGCAAAATTTCAATTTTTTTAGTAGTTATTTCAGTTACCTATTTACTATTATTGGATTTTAGTTCGATTCCATGGGTAGGATTAATCGTAGCTTTGAGTTGGAGTTTTTATAACCTATTCAGAAAAAAAATTAATGTTGAGACTGATATAGGTCTTCTGATTGAAAGTTTGTATATACTTCCTTTTGCATTAGTTGCATTTTATTTTATAAGCATAAACAATTATAACGATTTCAGTTTATCAAATCCATCTTTAATGCCATTATTAATATTAGCAGGACCAATGACTGTGATTCCTCTTTTCTTATATGTGAGGGGAGTAGAATTAGCAGGACTTGGACCGGCAGGAATGATTTTTTATATTACTCCTACTTTTCAATTTATACTTGGTTTTTTCATTTATAATGAGCAATTTAATATAAATCAGTTAGTTAGTTTTATTTTAATATGGATTGCTGTATTTATATATTTGAAAGATATTTATGAAAAAAATTAAAACCTATGTTTTTTTTCTTTTTGTCATCATAAATTTTAATGCTCACGCTAATGACCTTGAATTTGAGAAATGGAAAGAGAAGTTTAAATTAATTGCTTTAGAAAGAGGCGTAAGTTTGAATACAATTGAAAATACTGTCGGTAAATCTTCTTTTTTAAAAAATGTTATTAAATATGATAGATACCAACCAGAATTTTATGAGGATACTAAAACATATATTTCTAAAAGAGCTAATATTAAAAAAGTTAATTCTGGAATAAAAATCTATAACATAAACAAACAAGTAATTGATAAAATTACTAATGAATTTTCTGTAGATAGAGACTTACTTTTGTCCCTAATGGGAATTGAAACTAATTTTGGCAATTATCTAGGGAAAATGGATATAATTTCATCCTTGGCAACACTAAGTTATGATAAAAGAAGAAGTGAATTTTTTACATCTGAACTCATAACTCTTCTAATCTTGTTCGATAATGGAATTATAAATTCAAATAATTATTTAGGATCATGGGCAGGAGCATTTGGTAATTTCCAATTTATGCCATCTACTATTAAAAATTATGCAATTGATTATAATGGAGATGAAACCATTAATTTAAAAAACATAGAGGACTCATTTGCATCTGCAGCGAATTATTTAAATAAAATAGGATGGGATAATAATACTCCGTGTTTTTATAAAGTTGAACTTATTAATGACACACCCCATAAATATTTAAATACATCAGCAAAACAAATTAAACATAAAAATAAAATATCTTATTTAAAAAAATATATTAAGAATAGTAAAATTCCTAATCATCTTGATGGTTTAGAAGCAGCTTTTGTAACCCCTGATTATGATATTATTCCAGATGCAAAAAAACTAACTCCGGCATATGTAGTTTTTGATAATTATGAATTAATTTTAAAATGGAATAGATCTTTAAGATTTGCATTAGCTGTTTGCACATTGAAAAGTAAGTTTAAAAATGCAATTTAAATATATTTTATATCTTATATTTTTATTTCTATTTGCTTGTGAACATCATTCTTCAAATATTAATATTAAGAACAAACCAGAAGAGACAAAATCCATTGTTAAAAAAAAAGAAATTAAAGAAATAAAAAAAATTGAAAAAAAAGAATTAGTTAATATTGTTTATTCTAACAAAGGTTTTGCTTTAATATACAGTGAAGATACAAATAATTCATTAGAATACAAATTAGATGATACATCTATTAATATATTAAGTCCTAATTTACCCAGTGGAACGCCAGTTAGAATAACAAATATAATTAATGGAAAATCCTTATTAACTGTTGTCAAAAACAAAACTGTTTTACCTATCTATTACAATTCAGTAATTACAAATAAAATTGTAAGTGAATTATCAATAAATCCAAGCGAACCTTATGTCTACATTGAAACTATCAATTCTAATAAATTATATGTTGCAAATGACGTAAAAACATTTGATGAAGAAAAAGAAGTCGCTAATAAAGCCCCGGTTGAAGATATAATGGTTCAGAGTATAAGTCTTGAAACTAAAAAAAAAGAATCTAAGACTGAAAATCTTGTAACAAACTTTAATTACATTATTAAATTTGCTGATTTTTATTTTGAAGACTCTGCTATTATGTTAAAAAATAGGTTATTTAATGAGTATAAAATTGAAAATATTTTAATCAAAAAATTGTCAAAAAATAATTTTAGAGTTTATAAAGGACCTTATAAAGATTTTGAGAAATTAAAGAAAGGATTTCATAATGTCGAAAATCTTGGTTTTGATAGTATTGAAATAATTAAATTATGAGAATTAAAAATTTATCTTTAATTTTAATTATTTTTGCATTCCTGATAAAGCCTGTTTTTGCTAACTTTGATGTAAATGCAAGGACTGCTATTGTTCAAGATTATTTGTCAGGCAAGATATTGTTTGAAAAAGATGCTGATAGACAAATATTTCCAGCTTCAATGACAAAAATTATGACTTCAATTATAGCTTTTGATTTACTTAAAAGTGGTGAATTGTCATTGGATGAAAAGTTTTTTGTCTCCGAAAATGCATGGAGATTGTCTCAAGCGGGATACTCCTCAATGTTTATAATGGTTGGAGATGAAATAAGCGTAGAAAATTTATTAAGAGGTATCATTGTTTCGTCAGGTAATGATGCTTGCATTGCACTTGCTGAAGGTATTGCTGGAACAGAAGAAGAGTTTGCAATTATGATGACTGAAAAGGCAAAAGAAATTGGTATGGAAAATACCAACTTTTCTAATTCTTCAGGAATAAATTCTCCAGACAATTTATCAACTGTTAGAGACATATTAATCATGTCAAATTATTTGATTAAAAATTATCCTAAATATTATGAATATTACAAAGAAACTGAATTTACATGGAATAGAACTGGTGGAGATCCTATTAAACAAGGTAATCGTAATCCTCTTCTTTATAAAAATATTGGAGTTGACGGAATAAAGACAGGGTATCTTGCCTATGAAAAATATTCACTTGCTTCAACTATAAAAAGAAATGAAAGAAGAATAATTGCAGTTGGAAGTGGTTTTGTCTCAAAAAATTCAAGATCAAAAGAGTCCCTTAAACTGCTAACATATGGATTAACTAACTTCGACACAATTAAAATTGCTAAGAAAGACGAAATATTTGATGAGTTAAAAGTTTGGCAAGGAACTCAAAAAACAGTTAAATCTTATATAGGTGAAGACGTTTATAAAACAATTCCAAAAGCAAAAAAGAAATACCTAAAAGTTTCAATTGATTATCAAGGACCGTTAAAAGCTCCAATATTAAAAAATGACATAATTGGTAAAGTTAAAATTACCTTTAAAGATGAACAAATAGGAGAATATAATTTGTTAGCTTTTGAAAATGTAAAAAGACAAAATATATTTTCTAGATTTATTTCCTCAATAAATTTTCTAATCTGGGGCGATGTCTAAAAACCCTATAATAGTCTTCGAAGGCGTAGAGACTTCTGGAAAATCTACTAGTCTTAAAAATGCTATCACATATTTAAAAAAAAAAAAAATTAAATACATTAGTTTTAGAGAACCAGGTGGAACTAATCTTTCTGAAAAATTAAGACAATTAATGTTAAATAAAAAATCAAAATTAAATAATAAAACTGACTTATTTCTGCTTATGGCTTCTAGATCAGAAAATTTTGACAAAATTTTAAAAGAAAATTATAAAAAAAAAGTTATATTGATTGATAGGTTTATAGACTCAACATTAGCATATCAACATTATGGTATGGGATTAGATAAAAATTTAATTTTAAGAATGAACAATTTTTTATTAGGTAATTTAAAACCAAATTTTACTTTCTTAAGTATTGTAAATAAAAAAAATATGCTTAAGAGGCTTAAATCCAGAAAAAATAAGAATAAATACGATAATTTTAATTATGACTTTTATAATAAAGTTCAAAAAGGATTTTTAAAAATTGCACTTAAAAATAGATCTAAATACTTAATATTAGATAGCAACAAGGATAGTTTAAAAATTGTCGAAAATAAATTAATTAAAAAAATAATTAAAATTTTAAAATAAATGAATGAAACAAGCAAACTTTTTGGTCATAAAACTTTGTTTGGAAATTTAATTTATTTAGACCAAATAGAAAAATTGCCAAATAAGATTTTATTAAATGGCCCTAAAGGTATAGGTAAAAAAATTTTTGTAAATCATCTTTTAAATTACCTTTACTCTAAAAATAATAAACAATTTTATGATTTAAAGAATAATGAATATAAAATTAATAACAACTTATCTTTACTTATTTCCAATAATTCACATCCTAACATTTTCAAAATTCAGAAAAAAAAAGATAAAAAAATAATTGATATTGATCAAATTAGAGAGATGATCCAGTTTACCAATCAAACTTCTTTTAATAATGAAAGAAAATTTATAATAATTGAGGACATAAACTTATTAGGCATTAATTCTGCAAATGCTCTATTAAAATCTATCGAGGAACCTAATGAGAAAACACATTATATTTTAATCAATAATTCTGAATATAAAATTTTAGACACAATTAAATCAAGATGTTTAGAATTTAAATTAAATTTAATGAATTCAGTAGCAATTGAAATTGTGAATTATTATTTTAATAGTGATAAGTATATTGATATAAACTTAGACTTTATAAACAATTATAATTCACCATCATTTTTAATATCATTAGTAAATTTTCTAGAAAATAATGATTTATCTGTAAAAGAGTGCAATATTGAAGATTTATTAGCCTATATTATTAGAAATAAACTTTATTCATCAGATGAATTTATTAAAGAATATTTGAATTTATTTATTGAACTTTTTTTCTACAAAAATATAAATAATTCAAAGAATATTTCATTCAAAATTAAAAAGTATTTTTATCTAAAACTTTCTTTTGTTAAAAAATATAATTTAGATTTTGAATCATTTTTTCTGGAATTTAATGATAAATTATTAAGTGAATAAAAATTACTACATTACAACACCAATATATTATCCATCTGCAAAGCCACATATGGGTCATGCATATTCAAGTATTATTGCTGACTTTTTTGCAAGATTAAAAAGAATACAAGGTTTTAATGTTTATTTTTTAACTGGTACAGATGAGCATGGACAGAAAATACAACGTGCAGCTGTAGAAAAAAATATGGATCCATTATTGTTTTGTGATGAAATTAGCAAAACTTTTAGGGATCTATCTATTACATTAAACTTGTCAAATAACGATTTTATAAGAACTACAGAGTCTAGACATTCTAAATCTGTTGAAAATCTTTGGAATATTCTTGAAAAAAAAGGAGAAATTTACTTATCAAAGTATTCAGGTTGGTATTCTGTCTCAGATGAAGCGTTTTACACAGAAAGTGAAATTGAAGATTTGGATGGTACAAAAAAAGCAATACCATCAGGATCTAAAGTAGAGTGGGTAGAGGAAGAGTCTTATTTTTTTAGATTATCCAAGTGGCAAGATAAATTAATTGAATTTTATGATAGAAATCCAGATTTTATATTACCTGAAACAAGAAAAAATGAAGTTGTTAGTTTTGTTAAATCAGGATTAAAAGATTTATCTGTCAGTAGAAAATCCTTTAATTGGGGTATAAAAGTTCCTTCTAATAAAGACCACGTTATTTATGTTTGGTTAGATGCTCTAACAAATTATTTAAGTGCTTTGAATTATCCAAATGAAAATGATGATTTGTATAAATCTTTTTGGCCTGCAGATCTTCATTTAATAGGGAAAGATATATTAAGATTCCATGCAATTTACTGGCCAGCTTTTTTGTTAGCTGCTGATATAAAACCACCAAAAAGAGTTTTTGGTCATGGATGGATACTCTCAGGTGATGAAAAAATGTCAAAATCTAAAGGTAATATTTTAGACCCGCTTGAAATTATAGACACTTATGGTTTAGATCCTTTAAGATATTATTTAATTAAAGAAGTTTCTTTTGGCAATGATGGAAATATTTCACAGGAAAAATTAGAGTCATGCATAAATAGTGATTTGGCTAACAATTATGGAAATCTGTGCCAAAGAGTTTTGGCTTTTTGTGAAAAAAATTCTAATTTTGAAGTTCCAGAAAATAATACCTTTAATGAAGATGATAAATTGATCTTAGATCAATACTCTAAACATTATGAAAATTTAATAAAATATTCTGATAATCAAGATGTAAATTTATACATAAATTTTATTGTTGAACAGTTGTTTGCAGCAAATAAGTACTTTAATGACCAGGAACCTTGGAAAAAAAAGAATGATAAATTAAGGATGAATACTATTATTTATGTTGCTTTGGAACTCATAAGAAAAGTCACTATATTGCTATATCCAATAATACCAAGTTCTACTCTCAAAGTTTTAGAAATATTTGGTATAAAGGAGGATAAAATTAATTTTGAGACAATAAAAGATAATAATTATTTAAAGAAAGGACTTAAATTAAGTAAATTAGATATACTATTCAAAAAGATTGAAAAACATGATTGATTCACATTGTCACCTAGATCACGAACCTTTAGTTCAAAATATTGAGGATATTTTAGCAAAATGTAAAAAGGAGGGTGTTCAAAAGTTATTAACAATATCAACAACATTAAATGGGTTTCCTAAAATTTTAGAGATTATAGAAAAAGATAAAATGATATATGGAACTTTTGGTATTCATCCCCATGAAACTAACAATGATCAAATATCAAAAGATGAAATAATTAAAAAAATTAACACTAACAATAAAATAATTGGAGTAGGTGAAACAGGTTTAGATTTTTATTATAATAATAGTGACAAAGATAAACAAATAGTAAGTTTTAAAAATCATATAGATGCAGCATTAGAATTAGATATACCCTTAATTGTTCATTCTAGAAATGCTGAAGCTGAAACATATGAAATATTAAAAAATTCTAACAAGAATTTAAAAATACTTATGCATTGTTTTACGGGATCCTTATCTTTTGCATTCAAATTAATGGAACTTAACACTTACTTTTCGGCAAGTGGTATTATTACATTTAAGAATAGCACTGATCTTCAAAATACTTTTAAAGAATTACCATTAGAAAGATTGTTAATAGAAACGGACAGTCCTTTTTTAGCACCTGAACCAATGAGAGGTAAGAAAAATGAACCATCTTTTGTTCGTTACACATTAAAAAAATTATCAGAATTAAAAAATGTTGATATGGGAGAACTGGATAAAATTACTACTGAAAATTTTAACAGATTATTCTTTAATAAATGAGGATAAAATTTACCATTTTAGGTTGTGGAAGCTCTTTAGGTATACCCCGAATCGATGGATACTATGGAAGTTGTGATCCAAAGAATAAAAAAAATATACGAACAAGATGTTCAGCTCTTATAAGCTCTAAAAACCTAAACATTCTAATTGATACATCTCCAGATTTAAAATCTCAATTATTAAAAAATAAAGTTAAAAATATTGATACAGTTTTTTATACTCATTCTCATGCTGATCAAACACATGGAATAAATGAGTTGAGGGTTTTTTCTTTAAAAAATAAAAAAAAAATACCAATTTATGCAGATAAAATTACAAAGGAAAATCTTAAAAATACTTTTGGTTATTGTTTTAAAGATTATAAAAATTATCCATCTATACTTGACGCCAGAATATTAAAGAAAAAACATTTACTGAAAGACTCAAAAAAACAAATTATTATTAAATCATTAAAGGTTCATCATGGTTCAATAAAAAGTATTTGTTATATAATTAATGACAAATGCGCTTATGCACCTGATGTGAACAAAATTGATAACAAAGATTTAAAATATCTTAAAAATTTAAAATACCTTATTGTAGATTGTTTAAGATATAATTTTCATCCAACCCATTTTAATTTAGAGGATGTTTTGAAATTAATTAATAGAATTAAGCCAAAGAAAACAATTCTAACAAATTTAAGTAACGAAATTGACTATAGTGAAATAAAAAAATTGCTACCTAAAAATGTAACTCCTGCACATGATGGCTTGACTATATTAATTTAACAGGCTTTCTATTTTTTTTGTAATTTTATTTGATGTTGGCTTTGTTAAAGATGCATATGTATCTTCAATTTTACCTTCTTTATTTACTAATATTTTATAGAAATTCCATTTTGGAACAGCAGATTTACCATAGTTAGCTTTAGCCCATTTGTAAATTTCATGGGCATTTTCACCTTTTACATTAGTTATTTCTGCAAGTGGAAAGTCAATATTAAAATTAATCTCACAAAACTCTTTAACATCATTATTATTTTTCTTCTCCTGATTAAATGAATTTGATGGTATGCCTAGTACAATTAACCCTTTATCTCTATATTTATCCCATAATTTTTGCATGTCTTCATATTGTTTTGTAAAACCACAATAACTTGCTGTATTTACAATCAGAACAGGTTTCCCTTTAAAATCTTTAAAATCTATTACATCCCCTGTGATACTGTTGATTTTAAAATCAAAAAAGATTTTTTCATACTCAGCATACGATGAACTTTTAAAAAAAAACATAATTATTGTAAGCCCAATTATTAATAGGTTTTTCATTATTTAAATTATCTATTTGGTGTAAGTAGTATTAAAAAGTATCCAAATAAAGTGGATAATAATGACCCAGTTAAAACTCCAATCTTTACCCCATCCATATATTGCAAATTATCTGCAAATGCCAAATTTCCAACAAATAAACTCATAGTAAAACCAATTCCTGTTAAAACTCCAACTCCATAAAAGTTATACCAACTTGTATTAGTTGGCATTTGAGCAATTTTTAATTTAATCGATACATATGAAAATACAAATACACCTAATTGTTTTCCAACAAACAGCCCAAGAACTATTCCTAAAGGAACTTTATCTAGTAAAGATGAAAAGGACAAACCCTCTAATGACACACCCGCATTTGCAAAAGCAAAAATAGGCATTATTCCAAATGCAACATAAGGACTTATTGCATGCTCAACTTTAATTAAAAGTGAAAAATCTTTATCTTTTTTTCTATGAGGAATTGTCATCGCTAGTAAAACTCCAGCGATAGTTGCGTGTATTCCTGAATTATGAGTAAAATCCCATAAGAAAATTCCAACTATTAAATAGGGTAGAAATTTTTTTACATTAAATTTATTAATAACTAATAGAGCAATAAACGCTAAAAGCATCAAAGATAAGTATTTAATGCTTAAATCACCAGAGTAAAATAAAGCTATTATAACTATTGCTCCAAGATCATCGATAATTGCTAAAGCTGTTAAAAATACTTTCAAGGAAAGAGGTACTCTACTTCCTAATAATGATAATACACCTAAAGAGAAAGCAATATCTGTAGCTGAAGGTATTGCCCAACCTTTTAATGTTTCTCCATCTCCTAGATTTATAAAAACATATATTAGTGCAGGAATTACCATTCCTCCTACCGCTGCAATTATTGGAAGTAGGGCTTGTTTAATATTTGACAATTCACCCTGTAAAAATTCTCTTTTAATTTCAAGTGTTACAAAAAAGAAAAATATTGCCATTAATGCATCATTTATCCAATGCAAAACTGAAAGCTTAATACCGAAATTATTTATTCCTATAAATAAATACTTTTCTAATGTTGAGAAATATAATGTTGACAACTCAGAATTACTAATAATCAAAGCAATTATAGCTGCAAAAAGAAGAACTATTCCACTTGCCGCTTCAAGTTTAAAAAATGATACAAAACCTTTTGTAATTTTTTGAATCATATTTAGTCAGTGAGATCTTTAATAAAAAGTTTTAAATCCAACAAAGTTTCGTAAAGACTATCAAATAAAGGAACTATGCCAGGAAATATATTAGATAAATTATATTTAAACGTATCTAATAAAAAAATCAGACCAATTAAAGATATTATAAAAATTACAATGTATAAAAATATCATCTTAAGTTTGTTTCCTTCATCATAATCAACCCTTTCATCATCTTTTTCAGTTTCTGAGTCACCATCCTTTATTTTTGATATGACTTTTTTGTTTATATCTGAAATGTCCTCATCATTAACTTTTTCCTTAATTTCATTATCTTTTTTAGAAGTATTAATATCTATTTCAGAGTTTTTGTCTTCAGATATTATTTGTACATCAGAATTTTTTTCTAAAGTAATTTTATAGTGCCAGATATGGTCACAATTACCACACTTAAGTGTTCTACCATTTTCAGGTATTAATTTTCCATCAAGGTTGAATTTTTTATTACAATTGGGACATTCTATGATCATATGATCTCTTATAGCATTAAATATCAAATTTATTATAAATTTGTAACTAATATAACCTTTGAATTTTGTTTTATCTGCTGTATTAGTACAGCAATCGGGGCGTAGCGCAGCCTGGTAGCGCATCTGGTTTGGGACCAGAGGGTCGCAGGTTCAAATCCTGCCGCCCCGACCATTGTTTATGAAAAAAGCAAAAATCTATAAACCATCTAAAACTGCTATGCAGTCAGGTATGAAAAAGTTTGATAAATGGATTATAGAATTTATTACTAAAGATCCTGGTAAAAACCCACTCATGGGTTGGGAAAGTTCTTCAGACACATATTCAGAATTAAATTTAGAATTTAAATCTAAAGATTTGGCTATTGAGTATGCTAAAAAAAACAATATTGATTTTGAAGTCATTGAGCCACAAAAAAGAAAATTAACTAAAAAATCCTACGCAGATAATTTTATAAAATAATGTTCAGGTTTTTTACAATAAAAAAATGGTATTTATGGTCATGGGTCGGATCATTTGTAATTTTGTCCTCTTTGTGGGTACAAGTGAAAATTGATGTTAAAATAAACGAGTGGTTTGGTGAATTTTATGACATGATCCAAAAGGCACTAGGTGCGCCTAATGCTATTACAATTGAAGAATATTGGGCTAGTTTATTTTCATTTATTGTACTTGCAGCAATGTATGTGGGAGTTGCTGTTATTGTAAGTTATTTTACTTCACATTATTTGTTTAGATGGAGAACAGCCATGGTTGAATATTATCATAGCGTTTACGAAAAAGCTCGAAAAATTGAAGGTGCCTCACAGAGAGTTCAAGAGGACACTATAAAATTTTCAAGAATAATGGAGTCTTTAGGAACAAGTTTAATAGAAGCAATAATGATATTAGTTGAATTCATGCCAATTTTATTTGGTTTAAGTATTGGTATACCAATATTCTTTTTTGGAGATTGGGAGTATGGTTTGATTGTAGGGGCTCTTCTATGGTCTATAGGTGGTACAATTTTTTTAATTATTTTAGGATTAATATTAAGATTAGTTGGTGTTGAATATGATCTTCAAAAAAAAGAGGCTGCTTATAGAAAAATTTTAGTTATAGCTGAGGATGATGGAACAGTAAGACCAAAAACAATAGAGGAACTATTTGAAGGTGTTAGAAGTATTCATTTTTTAAGTTATATTAGATATTTATATTTTAATATTGGAAGAATAGCATACTTGCAAGCGAATGTATTATCTGCATACGTATTTCTTGCTCCTGCTATAGTTGCTGGTGCTGTCACTCTTGGTGTAATGCAACAAATCATAAGAGCATTTGGTCGTGTAGAAGGATCTATGCAGTATATTTTAAAAGCATGGCCAACAATTATTGAACTAGCAAGTGTTTACAAAAGATTAAGAGAGTTTGAATATAAGCTAGAAGTTGAGGATAAAAGAAGCGAGAGTGGATATAAATCATAATTAATGAAGTTAACAAAGGAATTATTAAATAATCTTATAGAAATAACCTCAAACTCTGCAATTGCTTGTTTTCCGTATATTGGAAAGAATGAAAAGATATTAGCAGATAAAGCTGCAACAGATGTAATGAGGGAACAGCTTAATAAATTAAATATTAAAGGCAAGGTTGTTATAGGCGAAGGTGAACTAGATGAAGCGCCAATGCTTTATATTGGTGAAAAACTAGGAAGAGGAAATGGACCAGAAATAGATATTGCAGTAGACCCAGTAGAAGGTACTAATTTTGTTGCAAAAAATCTACCTGGTTCAATGTCGGTTCTAGCTGTAGCAGAAAAAGGGAAATTATTAAATGCACCTGAAACTTATATGGAAAAAATTGCTACTGGTAGTCATGTACCAAAAGGTAGTATGGATATTGATTTTACTGTTGAAAAAAACATTAATATTTATTCAGATATAACAAATAAAAAAAAATCAGAAATCACAGTATGTATCCTTAATAGACCAAGACATAGTAAAATTATAAATGAATTAAAAAGGTTAAATGTTAATGTTAAACTCATTACTGATGGAGATGTATCCGGCGCATTACTAGTGTCGGATAAAAAATATAATGTTGATATTTTCATGGGTATTGGTGGAGGTCCAGAAGGCGTAATAGTAGCTGCAGCATTAGATTCATTAAATTGTAATTTTCAAGGTAGATTTTTATTTAAAACTGAGTCTGACATAAAAAGAGCAAAAGATATGGGAATAAAAGATTTAAATAAAAAATATGAGATTAATGAAATAGTGAGAGGAGAAAGTTTTTTTTGTGCAACAGGTATTACTTCTGGAGAATTAATGAATGGTGTAATTAAGGAAGACAATAATTATATAACTGAGACAATTTTTACTTATAATAAATCCGATTTAAAAGTTGTAAAAAAAAGGATTTCACTTACTTGATTAATTGAAAAAATTACAATAAAAGATCCATCAATGGTCCCTTCGTCTATCGGTTAGGACACATGGTTTTCATCCATGAAAGAGGGGTTCGATTCCCCTAGGGACCGCCATTATTTTTTCTTCTAGTTGGAGCATTAATTTTGTTTCTCAATGTTGACAATAGATTATAAACAAAATTGTCCTGTGTAAATTCTTTCTTGGTTTTTTTCTCTGCTATTTTAATATCATTCATGTCGTTAAGATCTAATAATGTCTTATCTTTAACTAAACCCATATTATTAAATTCAATAATTAATATATTATTTCTCGAAATATTTTTTTTACCCAATTTTAATAATGATTGATTAGTTTTTTTTCTTTCAAAATAAAGCCATGAATCATTAAAAGTACTTTTAGAAGATGGTGGACCTATTATTTTTCTAACATCATTTTTATTACTTTTATTAAGTTCTATTTTATCAATTTTAGTGTCTACAAATCTAAATCCGTGAAGATTTGAAACTTTATTTATTGAGCAATTAAGTGTAAAAAAAAATATAAAAAGAAGATATAAATTTCTCATATGCGTAAAAATTATATAAATATTTACAATAATTTAGTGAGATTAACTAGAAATAAAAGTCTTTATAAAACTTTAAAAAATAACGACACATTTTCTGATAGACTTATTATACTTTTGTTTCATTTTGCTTTTTTTCTAAAATTTTACAAAGAAGAAGTTTCAAAAAAAGAAGCACAAGAAATTTTTGATTTTGTAATCAGACAAATAGAGCTATCCATAAGAGAAATTGGTTACGGAGATGTTTCAGTAAATAAAAAAATGAAAGATTACGTAAATCTTCTTTTCTCAATTATAAAAATTGTAGATATTTGGGAGACATTTCATAATTCTAAAAAAAATTCTTTAATTGCTAATTATATAAATATAGATACACATAATGATTTATTTGTTAAATATTTCGATAAATTTGGAGAATTTCTTGCAAAAAACTCTTTAAAAATCTTTACAAAAGATATATTAGAATTTAAATTTTAATTATGGCTGTACCAAAACGAAAAACATCGAGATCTAGAGCGGGCAAAAGACGTTCACATATGAAATTTTCTTCAAAAAATATAATTGAGGATAAAAAATCTGGTGAATACAGATTATCTCATCATTTAGATTTGAAAACAGGTTTATACAAAGGTAGACAAGTTTTAGACAAAAAAGATTAGATATTATGAACAACCCATTAATTATTGCAGTTGACGCAATGGGTGGTGATGATTCTCCTAATAAAGTAATAGATGGTATAAGTATTCATTCAAGGAAATCTCAAAACATAGTTTACAAAATTTTTGGTAACAAAAGTCTAATAGATCCAATTATTAAAAAAAATAATATTTCATCAGAAAGATATGTTGTTATTCATACAGATAAATTTGTTGAAGGAGAGGACACACCTCTTAGTGCTGCAAAAAAAGGTAAAGACACAAGCCTATGGCTTGCTATTGATTGCTTAAAAAAAAACGAGGCTCATGCAATAGTATCTGCAGGTAATACTGGTGCACTTTTTCTGATATCAAAACTAAATTTAAAAATGATTGAAAATATCGACAAACCAGCTTTATCTGCTTTATGGCCAAGCAAAAAAGGAATGAGTGTAGTTTTAGATTTAGGAGCAAATATAGAATGTAGTTCAAAAAATTTAATTGATTTTTCAATAATGGGAGGAGCATTACATAAAGTTTTATTTCATACAGAAAAACCAAGAATTGCCTTATTAAACATAGGTTCAGAGGAGTTAAAAGGAAATGCAATAATAAAAGATACATATCAATTGCTTACTGAAAATAAAAACACTTTATTTGATTTTGTTGGCTACATCGAAGGTAACAATATTATGGATGGTGAAGTAAATGTTATTGTTGCAGACGGTTTTACAGGCAATATAGCTCTAAAAACTGCAGAGGGCACTTCTAATTTTATAATAAGTGAATTAAAAAATGCTTTAACATCTAATATAATTGGTAAAATTTCATCTACAATCAATTATAAAAATTTAAAAGAATTCAAAACAAAACTTGATCCAAGACTTTACAACGGAGCTATCTTGTTAGGCTTGAATAAACCTGTTATTAAGAGTCATGGCTCAACTGATGCTATAGGATTTGCTAATTCTTTAAAGGTCTGTGAGCAAACAATAAGAGGAAATCTAATAGAGCAAATCAAACTTAATATTAATTAAATGAAAAGAACAAATTTAACAAAAAAAGACATAATTAATTCTATCTATATGCAAATTGGATTTTCTAAAGTTATAAGTGAAACTTTATTTTCTGATATTTTTGAGATTATTTTACAGAACGTCATAAAACATAAAAAAGTAAAGATTTCAAAATTTGGAACTTTTGAGTTAAGAACTAAGAAACAAAGAATTGGAAGAAATCCAAAAACAAAACAAGAAAAAATTATTTCAGAAAGAAACGTAATTTTATTTAAAGCATCAAAAGAATTTAAGAAATTAATTAATAAAAATGAGTAACTTTAAAGCTAATAGTAAATACAAAACAATTGGTGAAGTTGCTAAAATACTAAATTTAATTAATAAAAGAAATGGATCTCTATCAACTCATACGATTAGATTTTGGGAGAAAGAATTTAAGCAGGTAAAACCAATGATCTTTTATGGTAAAAGGAGATATTATGATGATGAAACAATAAATATTCTAAAAAAAATAAAATTCTTACTAAAAGATAAAGGTATGACATTAAATGGAGTCAAAAAGGCTTTAAATTCTGATGATTCAGATATTGACGAATTTTATAATACCTCTATAAAACAAAAAAAGTTTATTAAATCAAAAATACTTAATATTAAAAATATTTTAACTACGATAAAAAAAAATAATGGCTAAAAAAACACATGTAAAAGTTAGACTTGTTCCTGAAGCTAAACCTGATAGTCCTTTTTTTTATTATGTTAAAAAACCTGCAGGTGGTGAAAAGGCTAAAGTTAAGCTAAAGGCTAAAAAGTATAATCCAGCTACAAGAAAACACGAAGTTTTTATAGAAAAAAAACTTCCTCCTCACAGTAAATAATTTATTTCTTTTTTTTAAAGTTCCTCCGTTCGAAATCTATATAAGCATAAATCATATTTTTCCAAATTTTGTTGGTGATTTTTGGATCAATATTATTTTTAAGTGATTTCTTTTTTATGTTTTTCAAAATAAAATTAATTCTTTTTTGATCAACTATTTGATTTTTTCTTTCTTTAAGTGCTAGAACTTTTTTCACAAGGTTAGTTCTTTTCTTAATTATTTTTATTAAATAATCATCTAATTTATCCAATTCTTTTCTTATTTTGCTGAGTTTTTCTTTTTTTAATGGCGACATTTATATATTTGGATAATTAAAAAATTATTATATTTATCCTTCTATGTATAGTGAAAATCTTAAGGTTAATAATCAAATATCAATATGGCTTATAAGTATGTTTTGGATCATTTCTGGAATGATTGTTGTTGGAGGTTTAACGAGATTAACCGATTCTGGATTATCAATTACTCAATGGCAATTATTCTCTGGTTTTTTACCACCACTTAATGACTCTGAATGGATTATGTATTTTGATTTATACAAAGAGATACCTGAATTTAAACTACAAAACTATGATATGACTATGCAAGAATTTAAAGTAATTTTTTGGTGGGAATGGGCCCATAGATTCATGGGAAGGTTAATTGGTATAGCTTTTCTAATACCATTATTATATTTCACTATTAAAATTAAATTTAAAAAATTGATAAATCTTTATTTAATCTTTGCCCTAATATGCTTTCAAGGATTTATAGGATGGTATATGGTAAGCAGTGGACTTATTGATAGGGTAGATGTAAGTCATTTTAGATTATCAGTTCATTTATTAGTAGCTTTTATTATCTTATCATTAATTTTTTGGAATTATTTAAAAATTAAAATTAAAAACAACATTCAAAACACTATCAATATAATATATCCTATAAGTTTTCTTTTTTTGGTTTTTGTACAGATTTCAATTGGAGCGTTTGTTTCAGGGATGGATGCTGGTAAAATTTATAATTCATGGCCGTTAATGGGTAATTCAATTTTTCCAAATGACAATACTGTTTCTAATTTATTTAAATTATCTGCTTTTAGTGATCCTTCTTTAGTACAATTTATTCACAGAAAATTAGCCTATTTTATAGGATTTTTTTATCTGTATTTATTATTTAATATTTATAAAAATAAAAAAACTGACTTATATAAATCAATAAATGTTTTAGGTTTTTTTATAATTTTACAGATTATTTTGGGAATATTTACTTTATTATATGGTGCACAGATATTAATTGCATCTATGCACCAAATTAGTTCTATTTTTTTAGTTGCATCTTGTATCTATTTTTTATTTATAAATACAAAATCTAACTTACAGCTTTCAAGTTAGGCTTTCCAGAAGCACCTAAAGCTTGATCTAGATCAGCAATGATGTCATCTGGATGTTCTATACCTATAGAAAGTCTGACATATCCTGGTGTTACACCAGCGGCTAGCAGCTCTTCTTCAGTTAATTGACTGTGCGTAGTCGTTGCTGGATGAATTGCTAAACTTCTTGCATCTCCAATATTTGCTACATGGTAAAACATTTTTAGTGACTCAATAAATTTTTTACCTGCTTCAACTCCGCCTTTAACCTCGATACCCACAAGTGCTCCATTACCACCCTTCATATATTTTTTTGATCTTTCACCAATTTCACCTTTGTGAAGAGTAGGGTAGATAACTCTTTCTACATTCTTATGTTTTTGTAAAAATGCAACAGCTTTCTCTGCATTAGAACAATGTTGTTTCATTCTTAATGGCACAGTTTCTAGACCTTGAATTATTCCCCATGCATTATCTGGTGCTAAAGGAGCTCCTAAATCTCGAAGCAGACACACTCTAGCTCTTACAGCAAATGAAACATTTGCACCTGTTAACTGTGGTACCACCTCACCCCATTTTGCTCCACCATAACTAGCATCAGGTTCATTAAACAATGGTTGTCTTTTCGGATCTTTTGTCCAGTCAAAATTACCTCCATCTACAAGTGCTCCACCAATAACTGTTCCGTGCCCTCCAATAAATTTAGTTAGTGAGTGAACTACAACTGCAGCCCCATGTTCTAACGGCTTACAAATTACAGGTGCAGCAGTATTATCCATTATTAATGGAATATTATGTTTTCTACCTATGTCAGAAACTTCTTTAATTGGAAATACCCTTAAGTATGGATTAGGCAAAGTTTCTGCATAAAAACATCTAGTTTTTTCATCAATTAATTTTTCAAAATTACTAGGGTCTGAAGGATCTGCATATCTACATTCAATACCTAATTTTTTAAGGGTATGTGTAAATAAATTAACAGTACCTCCATATAAATCAGTTGAGCTAATAAAGTTATCACCTGATTGACAAACGTTCATGATTGCAAATGTTGATGCTGCTTGACCTGAGCCAACGGTTACTGCTGCAAGACCACCTTCAAGCGCTGCAACTCTTTTTTCAAGCACATCGTTAGTTGGATTCATAATCCTTGTGTATATGTTTCCAAATTCTTTTAGTGCAAATAAATTTGCTGCGTGATCAGTGTCATTAAATTGATATGATGTTGTTCTATATAGCGGTACCGCTACTGCTGTAGTAGCTGGATCACTTCTGTAATCTCCACCATGTAAAGCTATTGTTTCTGGATTTTTATTTTTACTCATATTCCCCCTTCTGTTTAAAATTGTATTTAACTAAAATGAAAAAATACAATCAAGCTTTAATTTAACTTGATAATGGAGGATAATTAGTTGTTATAAATTTTTTGAGAACTGTTAAAACTCTATCAGCTTCCTCTAACAACATCATATGTCCACAATTATCAATAATATCGACTTGACTACCATCAATTAGAGACGCAAGTTTTTTTCCCTCCTTAACAGGACACATCTTGTCATCGGTTGCTAAAATAGAGAGAGTAGGACATTTTATTTTTTTAGCTGCATCAAATCCATTTTTATAATTATCACATGCTCTAAAATCTACACCCAAAGTATTCTGTATTGTTCTTGATTTTGCTAACATGGTCCCTGTATTGATGTGGTATAATCCAGGAACAGGGTGGCCACCAAAGTGGCCAGCAGGTCCATGTGCCCAATCCATCATTAAGTCTACAGCCTTTGGATCATTATTTTCAGCTAAGGAAAGTAGTTCTGGATTCATTGGAATAGCACCAGCTCCACCCATTAGACTTAAAGTCTTAATTTTTTCTGGGTAACGTGATGTACATTCTACTGTAACTAAACAACCTTGAGAATGTCCTACCAACGAAGCCTCTTTATGACCGACAGCATCTATAACATCATTTACCCAATCTGCCATTTCTTCAATCGATTTAAGACTTTCGCCACTTGATAAACCATGTCCTGGTAGATCAACAGCTAAAGCGTTGTAACCATGAAAAGCAAAGTACCTTGTTTGAAGTACCCATGTCATATGTGTTAGCCCACTACCATGAACAAATATAATTAATGGCTTTTTTTTATCAAAAGGTCTTCCACCAGTTGAGGCAAATACCTCATTGTTATTTACTTTGAATTTCATTGATTTGAGACAAGTCTTGGTTTTCTTGCAGCTCTAAAACCAATCTCGAAATCATTTTTTATATCATCGATGTCTTCAATACCAACTGATAACCTAATCATGTCATGTGATAATCCAGCAAACTTTAAAGTAGCCTCATCCATTTGTGAATGTGTACCAGATGCAGGATGAATAACCAAAGTCCTCGTATCACCTACATTTGCCAAATGTGATGCTAATTTAACATTATTTATAAATGCAACACCAGCATCTTTTCCACCTTTAATACCAAATGCTATCATTGAACCTCTTCCATTAGGTAAAAGTTTTTTTGCTAATTCATGATCTGGGTGATCTGGGACACTTGGATGAGATACCCATGCAACACTCTCGTGGTTAGATAAATATTTAACCATTTCCTCAGCATTTGAACAATGTTTTTTCATTCTTACAGATAAAGTTTCTATACCTTGCAAAACATTCCATGCATTTTGAGGGCTTAAACAAGGACCAAAGTCTCTCATACCCTCAGCTCTAGCTTTCATGGTAAAAGCTGTTGGACCAAATTCCTCTGCAAAAGATAAACCATGATATCCTTCATATGGTTTAGTCATTGTTGGAAATTTATCATTTTGCATCCAATCAAATTTTCCACCTTCAACTAATATGCCTGCCATTGAAGATCCATGACCTGCCATCCATTTCGTTAAAGAGTGTATTACTATGTCAGCACCATGCTCGAAGGGTTTACATAAATATGGAGTTTGATAAGTAGCATCGACCATTAATGGAATTCCAGCATCATGTGCAATTTTAGCAATCTCAGGCATGTTCATTATTTCATTGCCTGGATTTCCAACTAATTCTCCAAAAATTCCTTTTGTGTTCTTTTGTATTGCTTTTTTAAAACCTTCTGTGTCTCTTGGTTTAACAAAAGTGCATTGAATTCCAAATTTTGGCAATGTAAGTCTAAACAGATTTACCGTCCCCCCGTAAAGTTGAGATGATACTACTAAATGATCACCAGCTTCACATAAAGTCATTATGGTTAAAAAAATAGCACTCATTCCAGAGGAGGTAGCAAGGGCTGCTGTTCCACCTTCTAAAGATGCAACTCTTTCCTCTAATACTCCTACTGTAGGATTTGAAATTCTACTATAAATGTGACCACCTCTTTCCAAATTAAAAAGAGCTGCTGCATGATCTACATCATCAAATAAGTAAGAAGTTGTTTGATAAATTGGAACTTGTCTTGAACCTGCATTTTTGTGTGGTTGATAACCTGCGTGCAAACTCAGAGTATCAAATTTATATGTATTCGGTTTTAATTCTTTTTTTTTGTCACTCATTAGTCTCCTTTAATTTATAATTTTATGAATTCTTTATATGAAGTCTATTATTACTAATAAATGGTCATAATTCAATGAACCATTAAGTCTTATATAAATATAATAAATTGACAATATAAGTAATTATAAGTATTAATCCCGCATTCATGACAAAATTTGTTAAAAAAGACGAGATAAATAGCGAATGGTTTGAAATTGATGCAACTGGAGCAGTTGTAGGTAGAATTGCAACTGTTATATCAAAAATCATAAGAGGTAAGAATAAAACTACTTTTACACCACATATGGATCATGGTGATTTTGTCGTAGTTAAAAACGTAGATCAAATAAAATTTACCGGCAGTAAATTTCAAAATAAAAAGTATTATAGACACACAGGTTATCCTGGCGGAATTAAGGAGTCAACTCCTGAAAAATTAATTGAGAAAAAACCAGAAGAAGTATTAAAACTTGCAGTAAAGAGAATGTTGCCATCTGGTGCTTTGGCTAAAAAACAATTATCAAAACTTAAAATATATTCTGGTCAAGATCATCCTCACAGTGCTCAAAATCCAAAGATCATAGATGTTAGCAAACTTAACGAAAAAAACTTAGTAAGAAATTAATATGGAAAATAATCAAACCATTTCTACTAAAGTAAAATTAGATTTTAAAGACAGCAAGTATGCGACAGGTAGAAGAAAAAAATCTGTTGCTAAAGTTTGGTTAAAAAAAGGAACTGGTAAATTTTATGTTAATGGTAAATCTTTAGATGATTATTTTCCTAGAGCAAATCATAAAATGCAGATCTTAAGACCTTTCGAAATTATTAATCAATCCACAGATTATGACGTTAGATCAAGCGTAGTTGGTGGAGGACAAACTGGTCAAGCAGGTGCATTAGTACACGGAATTTCAAGAGCTTTACTAAAATTTGATGAAACACTAAAATCAATTCTACGCAAGGAAAAACTTACAACCAGAGACTCTAGATCCGTTGAGAGAAAAAAACCAGGTAGAGCAAAAGCAAGAAGAAGCTTTCAATTCTCTAAAAGATAATTTCTTTTTAATTTTCAACTGTTATATTAATTTATGCTTAAGAAAAATGTTCTTATTTGTGGAGCAACCGGATATATAGGATTGCAGTTAACAAAGCTCCTTAGTAAACATAAACATATAAAAATAAAATATTTATGTGGCAGTTCATCAGTTGGAAGAAAAATTGATTTCTATGATAAAGATTTAAAGAAGTTTAAACTACCAAAGATTTCTAAGTTTAACAAAAAATACTTATCAGATGTAGATATTATATTTACAGCACTTCCAAATGGTGAAGCTCAATCTATATCAAAATATCTAAATAAAAATAATCTCCTCATAGATCTTG
>CABYVU010000003.1 GCA_902522525.1 uncultured Pelagibacteraceae bacterium
TTGGAAGATGTTAAAAATACAGCCAGCAATTTATAGTATATTCTTTTTATTAATTTTTTCTTTAAATGAATTATCTGCTGAGATAAGGAAACCAAATCCAGAAATAAAGCCCAGAGAAGTTGTTGAGATACAACTCAATGCTTTAATGAAGAACGATGAACCTGAAAAAGACAGTGGTATCATTCAAACCTGGTTTTTTGCTCACCCAAACAATCAAAGAGTTACAGGACCTATTGAGAGATTTAAAAACATGATTAAGACAGATTCTTATTCAATGCTTTTAAACCACGAAAATTATGAAATTGTAGAAGTTTATAAATCAAAAGGTGTATCGACATTTGAAGTAACCATTATGGACAAGGATAAAAAATATTATAAATTCAAATGGCAAGTTGAAAAATATGAAATTGATGGATTTTTAAAAAATTGTTGGCTCACTACTGCAGTATCCCAACCAATACCAATGGGCTCCTCTATTTAATGAAAAAACCAAGTTTTCCAGTACGAATTGCAATACTCATGGCAATACTTTGTATCCCACCAATTGGCGCCACTCAAATAGGATGGTACTATTTTGGGCAAGAGATGGGAGTAAACTTTGGTATGGCCGCAGGAGTTTTTAGTGTCATAACTGCTGCATATTTAATGTACCAAATGGGTTGGAGAGATGACGATGACGACGATTATCACTATTAGAATTATGTTTAGTTTATAGAAAAAATTTAGTAAAAATCGCATGATGAAATCAAAAGCAAAAGTTGTAGTAGTAGGTGGAGGAGTTGTTGGTGTTAGTGCCCTGTATCACTTAGCTAAAAAGGGCTGGTCAGATGTTGTTTTGATTGAAAGAAAAGAATTGACTTCAGGTTCAACATGGCATGCAGCTGGGCTACTTCCGTTGTTTAACATGAGTTACTCAGTTGGCCAGTTACATAAATATGCAGTTAATCTTTATAAAAGTTTAGAGGAAGAAACAGGCAAAAATGTCGGTTTCAGTGTTGTTTCAAATATCAGATTAGCAGACAACAAAGATAGAATGGATGAGTATCATCAATATGCTGGAGTTGCAAAAACTATCGGAGTAGATGTAAAATTTTTAACACCAGATCAAGTTAAAGAAATTTGGCCTTTGTGTAATACAAAGGATTTAATTGGAGCAATTCAACACCCTGAAGATGGATATATTCAACCAGCTGATTTAACACAATCATTAGCTACTGGCGCAAGAAATAGAGGTGCTGAGATTTACAGAAATACAACGGTTCTTGCAATGAAACAAAATAAAGATGGATGGGTTGTTGAAACAGATAAAGGATCTATAGAATGTGAACATGTAATTTCATGTTCAGGAAATTTTGCTAGACAAACTGGTAAGATGGTTGGTTTAGATATTCCAGTAATACCAGTTGAACATCAATACATTGTAACAGAACCCCACCCAGAAATTCAAAAAAGAAAAAAAGAAGGTCTTCCAGAAATGGGAGTTTTAAGAGATAGCGATAGCAGATGGTACATGAGAGAGGAAGCGGGTGGTTTAATTTTAGGGCCATATGAGGATGGTGCTCCTGCCTGTTATGTAGATGGTCCTTCAAAGGAATCTGAGTATGAACTTTTCCAAGAAGATTTAGATAGACTTGCTCCTCATATTGAAGGAGCCATTCATAGAGTTCCAGCATTTGGAGAAGTTGGTGTTAAAAAAGTTTATAATGGTGCGATTTGTTATACGCCAGATGGAAATCCGATAGTTGGTCCAGCATGGGGATTAAAAAACTTTTGGATTAATGAAGGTCATAGTTTTGGCATCACTGCAGCTGGTGGAGCCGGATGGCAACTAGCCGAGTGGATTGTCGATGGAGAACCTACAATAGACATGCTTGGTGTTGAACCAAGAAGATACGGTGATTATTGTTCAAAATCTTATCTAAAAGAAAAAAATGAAGAAGCTTACAGTCATGTATTTATAACTCACTTTCCAGACGAGGAAAGACCAGCCGCAAGACCTTTAAGAACAGCTCCTTGTTATGACAGAATGAAAAATCTTGGTGCAGTTTTTGGCCAAAAGTTTGGATGGGAGCGACCTAATTTTTTTGCAACTGATGGGATGGAGCAAAAGGATGATTGGTCTTTTAGAAGATCAAATTGGTTCAAGGCTATTGAGAAAGAGTGCAAGAATGTAAAGGAAAATGTTGGTCTACTAGATATGACAGCATTTGCAAAATGCAGAATTAAAGGTCCTGGAGCTGAAGAATTTTTAGATAAGTTGGTTGCAAACAAACTTCCAAAAAAAATAGGTAGAATTAATTTATGTCATGCATTGAATACTAAAGGCGGTGTTCATTCAGAATTTACAATAATGAGAGAGTCGGAAAATAGTTTTTATTTAGTTTCTGCTGGAGCGTTTCAAAGGTTAGATCATGATTGGATATTATGCTGGATGCCAAAAGATGGATCTGTTCAATTTGAAAATTTAACAAACAGTAAAGGTGTTCTAGTTGTATCAGGACCAAAAGCTAGAGAGTTAATGCAAAGAGTGTCTAATGATGATTTTTCAAATGAAAATTTTAAATGGCTAAGTGCAAAACAAGTAGATGTAGGATTTGCTCCAGTAAATGCAATGAGAGTAAATTTTGTAGGAGAATTAGGTTGGGAATTACATCATCCTATTGAATATCAAAACCATATTTTTGATAAGTTAATGGATGCAGGACAAGATTTAGGTTTAAAACCATATGGTATAAGAGCTATGAATAGTCTGAGAGTTGAAAAATCCTATAAATTGGTTGGTACTGAATTATCCATCGAATACTCCCCATATGAAAGTGGTTTAGATAGATTTGTACATCCAAATAAAGGAAGTTTTATTGGTTTAGAAGCTTTGAATAAATGGAGAGAGAAAGGATTTGATAACAAACTAGTTACTTTAGAAGTTCATGAAACAAGTGATGCAGATGTACTTGGAAATAACCCTATTTATGAAAACGGTAGTGTTGTTGGTAGAGCAACAGGAGGTGACTTTGGTTTTAGACTAGGAAAATCTATCGCACTAGGAATGGTTAAGCCAGAGCTAGCTAATATTGGACAAAAACTAAAGATTGATATACTTGGTAAGATGCATGAGGCAACAATTTTAGAAGAGAGTCCTTATGATGCAGAAAATAAATTATTAAGAGCATAATGAAAATTTTAGTCGCTGTAAAAAGAGTTATTGATTATAACGTCCAAATAAGAGTTAAAGAGGATGGTAGTGGAGTTGTGACTGACAATGTTAAAATGTCAACTAATCCACCTGATGATAATGCAATTGAGGAAGCTGTTAAAATTAAAGAGGCTGGAAAGGCTTCAGAGATAATAGCTATAACAGTTGGAGAAGAAAAAGCTCAAGAGACAGTAAGAAAAGCCCTAGCAGTTGGAGCAGATAGAGGAATTCATGTAAAAGTGGATAATATACTAGAACCTCTTGCGGTTTCTAAAATTCTTAAAAAGATAGTTGAAAAAGAAAATCCAGATTTAGTTTTTATGGGCAAACAAGCAATTGATGATGATTGTAACCAAACAGGTCAAATGTTGGCTGCGCATTTAAACTGGCCGCAAGCTACTTTTGCCTCAAAAATTGAGGTTAAAGAAAATTCATTAGAAGTAACTAGAGAAGTTGATGAGGGTTTAGAAACTATTGAAGTTAATACACCTGCAATAGTGACATGTGACTTAAGACTAAATGAACCAAGATATGCGTCACTGCCAAATATTATGAAGGCTAAGAAAAAACCTATTGAACAGATTAATGCGTCAGATCTAGGAGTTGATACTAACCCTAGAATAGAACATATTAAAATTGAGGAACCACCAAAAAGAAAAGCAGGTATAAAGGTTGCTAGTGTTGAGGAGTTGGTGCAAAAATTAAAAAATGAGGCTAAGGTAATATAATGTCAGTTTTATTAATAGCAGAGCATAACAACAAAGAGGTAAAACCATTTACTTTAAACGCGATTACAGCTGCATCGCAAATAGATCAAGATCTTCATGTACTGTTAATTGGAAGTAAGGCAGATGATGTTGCAAAATCTTTATCTGAAGTTCCTTTAGTAAAAAAAGTTCTGCATATAGATCATGAAATTTATGAAAATTATATTGCTGAGAATTATACTGCAGCAATTTTAAAACACGCTGATAAATATTCACATATTATTTGCTCAGCAAATACATTTGGAAAAAACCTTATGCCAAGAGTAGCAGCATTATTGGATATTTCACAAGTAAGCGATATTATAAAAGTTATATCTCCCGATACTTTTTTAAGACCAATTTATGCTGGAAATGCATTTGCTACAGTTAAAAGTAATGATGAAAAAAAATGTGTTACTATTAGACCAACATCATTTGAAGCGGCTGAAACAACTGGAGGATCTGCCGAAATAGAAAAAATAGATGCAGCAGACCAAACTGAAAATACGAAATTTATTAATAGAGAAGAAATCAAATCAGATAGACCTGAATTAGGCACAGCTAGAATAGTAATTTCAGGCGGTAGAGGCTTGCAAAGTGGAGAAAATTTCAAATTAATAACTGATGTAGCGGATAAATTAAATGCTGCAATAGGAGCTTCAAGAGCTGCGGTTGATGCTGGATATATTACAAACGAACATCAAGTAGGACAAACAGGAAAAGTTGTTGTACCTGATCTTTATATAGCAGTTGGAATTTCTGGAGCCATTCAACATTTAGCAGGAATGAAAGAAAGTAAAGTTATTGTTGCTATAAATAAAGATG
The DNA here is from genome assembly GCA_902522525.1 of uncultured Pelagibacteraceae bacterium. Classification (GTDB taxonomy): domain Bacteria; phylum Pseudomonadota; class Alphaproteobacteria; order Pelagibacterales; family Pelagibacteraceae; genus Pelagibacter. The sequence goes on from CABYVU010000003.1 coordinate 4,765, forward strand.
GTGAAGCACCTATTTTTAGTGTCGCAGATTACGGCCTAGAAGCTGATTTATTCGAAGCACTTCCTCAATTCTTAGAGGAACTGAACAAATTAAACACTATACAAAAATAACAAATACTGTAAGAAATTAGTATGTCCAGAGAAGTGATGGAATACGATGTAGTAGTCGTAGGTGGCGGACCATCGGGACTTTCAACTGCAATAAAATTAAAGCAGTTAAATCCAGATATTAATGTCTGCCTTTTAGAAAAAGCATCTGAAATAGGTGCACATATTTTATCCGGGAACGTGTTTGAAACGCGAGCCTTAGATGAACTATTGCCAAATTGGAAAGATCTTAATCCACCAATTAAAACAAAAGTTAACAAAGAAAAGTTTCTATTTCTAGGAAAGACAAAAAAAATTAGTTGGCCAACTTGGTTATTACCTAAAGTACAACAAAATCATAACAATTATATTATTAGTCTAGCTAATCTATGTAGATGGCTGGCTGAACAAGCTGAAACTCTTGGAGTTGAAATATTCCCAGGTTTTCCTGCAAGTGAAGTTTTATATAATGAAGATGGTTCTGTTAAGGGTGTAGCAACTCAAGATATGGGTTTAGATAAAGAAGGTAATAAAAAAGATAGTTATGAACCAGGAATGGAACTTCATGCAAAAGTTACAGTTTTTGCAGAAGGGTGTAGAGGACATTTGGGTAAAGAATTAATAAAAAAATTTGATTTAGATAAAGGAAAAGATCCACAACAGTATGGAATAGGATTTAAAGAAATTTGGGAATTAAAAGAAGAAAATCACGACGAAGGTCTAGTGATGCATACTGCAGGTTGGCCATTAGATAACAGCACCTACGGGGGAAGCTTTGTTTATCATGCTGAGAATAAACAAATATTTTTAGGATATGTCATTGGTCTTGATTATAAAAATCCACATCTATCACCATTTGACGAATTTCAAAAGTTTAAAACTCATCCTGCGATTAGATCAATATTAGAAGGTGGTAAAAGAATATCATACGGAGCAAGAGCACTAATAGAGGGAGGTTTTCAAAGTCTACCTAAGATGTTTATGCCAGGTGCATTATTAGTTGGTTGCGATGCAGGCACATTAAATATGCCAAAGATTAAAGGATCACATACTGCAATGAAAAGTGGAATGATTGCAGCAGAAACTATTATTGATCACATAAAATCAAGCAAAGAATTATCTATTTATGAAGAAAAATTCAAAAAAAGTTGGGTTTATAAAGAGTTATATGAGGCTAGAAATGTTAAACCTAGCTTTAGCTGGGGTTTAATTCTTGGAATAATATTTACAGGAATTGATCAAATTTTATTTAAAGGAAGATTGCCATTTACACTTAAACATAAACATGCTGATCACGAAACCTTAAAACCAGCAAGTGAAATGCCAAAAATAGATTATCCAAAACCAGATAACATTATTACATTTGATAAAACAAGTTCAGTTTATCTAACAGGAACTAATCATGCTGAAAATCAACCAGTACATCTTCAACTTAAAGATAAAGATTTACCTATAAAATATACTTTAGGTAAATACGATGAGCCTGCGCAAAGATACTGTCCAGTCGGAGTTTATGAAATTCAAAAAGAAAATGATGTTGAAAAATTTGTAATTAATTCTCAAAATTGTATTCATTGTAAAACTTGCGATATAAAAGAACCATCACAAAATATTACCTGGATTACACCAGAAGGTGGGGGTGGGCCAAAGTACGGAAATATGTAATTAAGAAAGATCTATTGCAAATTTTTTTAAAGTTTCAATTGGTACCAACTTTAATGTGTTAACATGAGTTTTTTTTAAGTATATAGAACATCCAATTCCTGCCTCTAAAGCTCTTGCAACCCAACTGGCACATACACACCAGTTATCTCCATCAACCAATCCAGGAAAACCAAATTCAGGGTGAGGTGTTATCAAATCGTTACCAGCCTCTTTACACCATTCTAAAAATTCGTCGTTAACTTTTACACAAACTGTGTGTAAACCTCGATCGTTTTCATCTGTATTACAACAACCGTCCCTGAACCAGCCAGTTAATGGATTTTTAGAACATTCTTCAAGATCTTCACCAAGAACGTTTTTTTGAGCCTCACTCATTAAATTTTAGTAGGATTAGGTTGTCCTTTATAAACAACTTCTGGATCGAATTTTTTGTTTTCTTCTTCAAATTTCATTTCTACTTTACGTCCATTTTCAATTTTCCCTGTAGGTACTGATCGATAAAAACATGATCTGTAGCCAACATGGCAACTTGCGCCATCACCAATATCTACAGTAATCCAAACTGCATCTTGATCATCATCAATTCTTATTTCTTTTACTTTTTGAGTAAACCCACTAGTTTTTCCTTTATGCCAAATCTCTTTTCTAGACCTGCTCCAGTAGTGAGCTTCTTTTGTTTCTATTGTTAATTTTAAAGCTTCAACATTCATATAACCGTGCATTAGAATCTCTTTGGTTTCAGCACATGTTGTAATTACAGGTATTAAGCCATCATTATCGAATTTTGGAGATAAAAGGTTACCTTCCTCTATATCAGCGACATTTTCTCTTTTTTTAAACATATATAAGTGGCAATATCTAACATATTACTGAATATATTAAATATTTTAAATTTAAGGATTTACTGTATAAAAAGGCGCTATGAAATTAGTAAAAGACACAGACAACAAAAATTTAGAGACTAAACAAGTTTCAGATAAAGAAGCTGAAGAGGCTTTGATCAAGATATTAACTTGGATTGGTGAGGATCCAAATAGAGAAGGTTTGTTAGAAACACCAAAGAGAGTAATAAAAGCCTATAAGGAATTTTTTAGTGGATACAAAGAGGATGCTAATAAAGTTTTAGAAAAAACTTTTGGTGACGTTGAAGGATATAATGACATGGTGATTCAAAAAAATATATCTGTACAAAGTCATTGCGAACATCATATGGTTCCAATATTGGGTATGGCACACGTCGCATACATACCAAAAGAAAGAGTTGTAGGACTAAGTAAGCTAGCAAGGGTAGTTGATGTATTTGCTAAAAGGTTGCAAACACAAGAAAGATTAACACTACAAATTGCTAAATCAATTATGACTGCTCTTGATGCTAAGGGTGTTGCAGTAACTATCGATGCAGCTCATCAATGTATGACTACTAGAGGGATAAAAAAAGAAAGAGCATCTACAGTTACTAATTACTTTTTAGGTCAATTTAAGGATGATCTTTCTATTCAGAATAGATACTTACGATTTATTAAAGAATAGAGTATAATTACACATGTCTGATACTTTCAAAGCCCTGGTTATAAACCAGGTTGGTGAAAATTTTTCTCAAGAAGTTAAAGAATTAAATTTTGATTTTTTAAACGAAGGTGAAGTTTTAGTTAAAATACAATACTCTGATCTTAATTATAAGGATGCTTTGATTTTAAAAGATGGTGCAAAATTAGTTAAAGAGTTTCCAAGAATTCCTGGAATTGATTTCTCAGGTACAGTAGCAGAAAGCAAGTCAGATGAATTTAAAGAAGGTGATGAGGTAATACTTACTGGTTGTAGGGTTGGAGAATTATTTCATGGAGGATTCTCTCAATATGCAAGGGTTAAAAAAGAATTTCTAATAAAGAAACCTTCAGGTATTGATTTGAAGCAAGCAATGATGATGGGTACTGCAGGCTTTACAGCAATGTTGTGCGCATTTGCCGTTAAAGCAAAAGAAGAATTATTACTACAAAGTAAAGTGAACGATGTCCTTGTAACAGGTTCAACAGGTGGTGTAGGTATGGTTGCAGTAAATATTCTGTCAAAAATGGGATGTAATGTAACTGCAATCACAGGAAAACCTGAAAAAGCTGATTATTTAAAAGAATTAGGAGCAAAAACTGTTTTAGATCGTAAAGAATTTGAAGGTGAACCAAGATTAATTGGTAAAGGTACTTGGGATGGTGTTGTTGACACTGTCGGTGGAAATATTTTAGCAAATGCAATATCTCAAACAAGATTAAAAGGAATTGTAGCTGTCTGTGGTAATGCGAGTGGAACTAACAAATTAAATACTTCTGTAGTTCCTTTTTATATCAGAGCTGTAAAACTATGGGGCGTAGATTCAGTTAATGTCAGCAACAAAAGAAAAGAATTTGTATGGGGTGAAGTACCAAGTTTAGTAGACTTTAGTATTATAGAAAAATCAATTAAAATAGTCGGGCTTGAGGAACTATTGACTATATTCCCAGAAATGCTTGAAGGAAAATTGAAAAATAGAATTCTAGTGGACGTAAATAAATAATGGATTGGGATAAATTAAAAATTTTTCATGCGGTGGCTGAAGCTGGTAGTTTTACAAGCGCTACTGTAATTCTAAATCTAAGCCAATCTGCAATTAGTAGACAAATTCAATCTTTAGAAGAAGATTTAAAAGTAAAGTTATTTGAAAGACATGCAAGAGGATTAACGCTTACAGAAAATGGTGAATATGTTTATAAAACTGCACATGAAGTTATTAGTAAACTTAAGGAGGTAGAAACAACTTTAGGGGATCAAAAACATAAACCAACAGGAAAACTAACAATTACAACTGTTAGAAGTTTTGGTACTCACTGGTTAACCCCAAGAATTCAGGAGTTTATGCAATTAAATCCAGAAATTGAAATAGAATTAATTTTTGACGACAAAGAGTTAGATTTAAGTACAAGACAAGCCGATATTGGAATATTTATGAGAAGACCAAAACAACTTAATTATATTCAAAGAAAACTAATGGACATAAATTACCATATATATGGCTCAAATAAGTATCTTGAAAAACATGGTATGCCTAAATCTATTAATGATTTAAACAAGCATAACTTTATATCATTTGGTAGAGGAGCCCCATCACCAGTGTTTAACCCAGACTGGGCATTAAAACTTGGTATAAAAGATAATAAAAAAAGAAAACCTGTTATGAAAGTAAATAGTGTTATGGGTTTACTGTTAGCAGTCGAAAGTGGTGTAGGCCTTGCGGCTCTTCCAGATTATTTAGTCTCCTTATCTCGAAATGTAATTAAAGTTCTACCCAGCGTTGAGGGACCGATTACAGAAGCTCACTTTGTCTTTCCAGAATCTTTGAAAAATGTAGCAAGAGTGACAACCTTCAGAAACTTTCTTTATAGTAAAATTTCGGAATTTAAGTCTTAAAATATCAATAATAGCGTCGTTAAGTGCGTCATTAATGCGATTGATAATCATTATCATTGATAATAGTTATCAAAATCATTATAAATTATAAATAAACTAAAAGAGAGAGAGATAAATGAAAACTATTACACTTTCCGCGTTAATCTTATCGTTATTTACATCAAGCTTTGCGATAGCAAATGAAGTAAATATTTTTAATGCAAGACATTATAAAGCTGATGCAGAACTTTATAGTAAATTTACAGAAGCAACAGGAATTAAAGTCAACTTAATCAATGGTAAAGCTGGTGCTTTAGAAAAAAGAATGATCGAAGAAGGAGCTGACTCTGCTGCTGATCTTTATATAACAGCTGACGCTGGAAGATGTGGTGCTTTTAAAGCAAAAGGAATGACTCAATCAGGATTAGTTTCATCTACAATTAAATCATCTGTACCAAAAAGTTTTAGGACTACACACTGGGTTGGAGTAGCAAAAAGAGCAAGAATTGTTTACTACTCACCAGAAAGAGTAAGCGGTGCTGAGTTATCAGGTTTAACTTATGAGAGTTTAGCAGATCCAAAATGGAAAGGCAGAATTGCAATTAGAGCTTCTAGCAACATTTATAACAAATCTCTTGTAGCTTCATTAGTTAAAAACAATGGAAAAAAAGCTGCAGGTGAGTGGGCTAAAGGAGTTGTTGCAAACATGGCAAGAGATCCAAAAGGAAATGATAGAGCACAAATTATGGCTGTAGCAGCTGGTGAAGCTGATATTGCTGTTGCAAATACTTATTACTTAGCTTTGATGTTATCAGGTAATAAAGGTCCAGAACAACAGGAGGCTGCAAAAAAAGTTAAAGCATTTTTCCCTAATCAAAATGATAGAGGGACACATATGAATATTAGTTGTGCTGCTTTAGTAAAAGGAGCGCCCAATAAAGCTAATGCAATTGCACTTGTTGATTTCTTATTATCACCAGAAGCTCAAGAACACTTTACAAATAATACATTTGAGTTTCCAATGATAGCTGGAGTTTCACCAAGTCCATTGGTAGTGAACAACTTAGGTTTAGATTTTAAACAAGATCTAACAACAAGTGTTGCTAGTTATGGAGCAAAGCAAGCTGATGCCCTAGAGGTAATGACAGCTGCTGGTTGGAAGTAACATTGAAAGTTAAAAAAAAATTTATGTCTGAAGTTAATTTAAATAAATCAGCCAATGCATGCGTACCATGTGCTGAGGAGTGTAAAAAAATTAACAAAAGAATAAATAAAAGGAAATTATCAGAGATAAGTACTAAAGATTTTCCGCACATTTTAAAGGTATTCAATATCTGACTTTTCTTAATTAAAGTGCCTATGCATCCTTCGTAGGCACTTTTAAAAATATTAAGAGAGACTATATAGGTCATTTAAACTACAAATATCTCTATGTTTACAAACAAATTTAATATCTGGTTTTTAAGCTCTCTACTTATTTCATTGCTTGTTATAATTCCTATTTTGACAGTCTCATTTAGTTTTTTTGAAGATACCTCTCGATATTTTGACATACTTAAAAAAACTTTTTTGTTTGAATATATTTTTAATTCTTTGTCACTTTTAGTTGGCGTTTTAATACTAACCTTTTTTCTAGGTGTTGGATCAGCTTACGTAGTCTCTTTTTACAAATTTCCAGGAGTTAACTTTTTTAAGTGGGCATTAATTTTGTCTTTTGCTATACCTCCATATATTTATGCATATTCTTTGTTTGCATTTTTTGACAATTATGGAACTGCATTTACAATATTAAAGACTTTGTTTGGTGATGGTGAGTACAATAAAAGTATACCAAAGTTTGATGGAATGTTTGGTTTAATATTGTCTATTTCATTTTCTCTTTATGCCTATGTTTATATTCTTGTAAGATCTTCTTTTTTATATCAATCACAAAATTTAATAGACCTTGGAAGAAATTTAGGTTTTTCAAAATTTAAATCTTTTTATTCAATAATATTACCAGCCGCTAGACCTGCGATAGTTGCTGGCCTCTCTTTAGTTGCAATGGAAACACTAGCAGAGTTTGGGGCAGTAGATTTTTTTTCAGTTAATACACTAACAACAGGTATATATAATGCTTGGATAACTTTTGATGATTTAGCTTTTGCTAATAGAATATCATTTTTTCTTTTGCTATTTATATTTATTCTTTTTCTGACTGAAAACCTATCTAGAAAAAAAGCGAAATATCATTTGGATACAAGAGGTGCTTTTAAACAAAAAGAAAAAATAAAACTTTCTGGAACAAATTCTTTTTTTGCCTTTTTATTTTGTTTTTTATTGTTCTCTATAAGTTTTCTATTTCCATTAGGACAAATGCTTTATTGGACAATAAAATTTCCAGAAAATTTCTTTGACATAAATGTAATTAATCTTTTGTTAAACACACTTTATTTAGTTGGATTATCCAGCTTAGTTCTAATAACATTTGCTCTGATTTCAAATTATGGAAATCGAGTTTCAAGAAATAAAACATTAAATTTTTTATCCACACTGTCGATTTCAGGTTACGCCATACCTGGTGTTATTTTAGCTGTCGCTTTTATAACCTTTATCGCCTGGTTTGATGAGAATATAATTAAATCTTTAGGTTTTTTATCAATTAAAAAAATATTTATTGGATCTATTTTAGGTTTAGTTATTGTTTATTTTATTCGTTTTTACTCACTAGCTTTTAATGGAATAAAATCAGGATATGAAAAAATAAACGTTTCAGTTGATGAGAGTGCATATCTTCTTGGTTATTCAAAAAGAAAAACATTTCTAAATATTCATGTGCCATATTTGAGAAATTCATTATTATTTGTAGTTATTTTAATATCTCTTGAAATAATTAGAGAATTGCCAATTACCTTGGTTTTACGCCCATTTAACTTTGAAACATTTGCAACTACTGCTTATATCTCAGCCTCAGAGGATATGCTTGAAGCAGCAGCGGTACCATCATTATTTTTAATTTTAATTGCTGCCTTTTTTATTACAATAACGTCAAATTATATTTTAAAAGAGAATAATGGCTAATAACTTTTTAGAAGTAAATAACGTTGATTTCAAAGCTGGTGGAAAAACAAAAGTTAAAAATGTGTCTTTTTCAGTTCAAAACGAAGGAGACATTATTTGTCTTCTAGGACCTTCAGGAATAGGAAAAACTACGATTTTGAGAACAATCGCTGGATTAGAAAAGATTAATAATGGTTCTATAATTATCAATAATAAAACTATATCTTCAAAAAAAATTCACATAGAGCCAGAGGACCGAAATATTTCACTTGCTTTTCAAGACAATAGTTTATTTCCACATTACAATGTCGAAAAAAATATATTAATTGGTACAGAAAAAAAAAATAAAAAAAAAATTAAAATAAATGCAAAAGAAATAGTAGAATTTTTGAATTTAAAAAAAATATTAAATAAATATCCACATGAGATAAGTGCTGGCGAAGCGCAAAGATCATCTCTTGCACGAGCTTTAGTTTCAAACCCTGACTTATTATTATTAGATGAGCCATTGTCCAATGTTGACCAAAGCTTTAAAGAAGAAATTCAAGTTGAATTAAAACAATTATTAAGTAAATCCAAAATAACAACTATAATTGTAACACACGATTCATACGAAGCGTTTTACTTGGGAAGTAAATGCGGAATAATATTAAATAAACAACTTAAACAATTTGATGATCCCTATAATGTTTATCATTTTCCTAATTCAGTAGAAGTTGTAAATTTTTTAAATAGAGGAATTTTAATTCCTGCAAAAGTTACAAGCGAAAATAGTTTAGAAAATAAAGATCTTGGAACAATTAAAGGTAATTTTGTTAAACATTATCCAAATGGTTCAGAGGTAAAACTTTTACTACAACCAGAAGATTTAGAACATGATGATAAAAGTAATTTAAAATTAGAAGTCGTTGATCGTAAATTTAGAGGAACAAATTTTATTTATACTTTAAAAACACCAAGTGAGTTACAAATTCCTGTATTTGTTCATTCACACCATATTCACCAGCATGAAATAGACGAAAAATTTGGTATTAAACGACCAATTCACATTGACCACATTGTTTGTTTTTAAGTATTATTATACTTTAAAAATATATTCATGGATAAAGATTTACCCAGAAGCACTAAAGTTGTAGTTATTGGAGGCGGCGTAGCTGGAACATCGTGTGCATATCATCTAGCTAAATTTGGCTGGAAAGATGTAGTTCTATTAGAGAGAGACCAATTAACATCTGGAACCACATGGCATGCAGCTGGTTTAATGGGTCAATTAGGAGCTTCATCTACTATTACAAAGTTAAGAAAATATACTTTGGATCTTTATCAGGAATTAGAAAAGAAAACTGAATTATCTATAGGGTTAAAACAGAATGGTGCAATTACAGTAGCTACCACAAAAGAGAGAATGCAAGAGTTGTTGAGACAAGCAACTACCGCTCAACTATCTGATGTTGAAGTGCATGTTTTGGATAAAAAACAAACAAAGGATTTATATCATGTTGTAAATAATGAGGACATTATTGGAAGTGTTTTTATGCCAAAAGATGGTCAAGCTGATCCAGTAGGTGTCACTAACGTTTTAGCAAAAGCGGCTAGGATGGAAGGTGCAAAAATTTTTGAAAAAACACCTGTTACAAAAATTTTAGTCAAAAATAAATCTATAGTTGGAGTAGAGACTGAAAAAGGAAAAATAGATTGTGAATATGTTGTTCTAGCTACCGGTATGTGGTCTAGGCAAATTGGTGAAAAAATTAATGTGAGTATTCCATTATATCCTAATGAACATTTTTATGTGATCACGGAGCCGATGAAAGATCTACCTCCAAATTTACCAGTTTTGAGAGATTATAATAATTGTCTTTATCTAAAAGAAGATGCTGGGAAAATGTTAGTTGGAATTTTTGAACCAAATGCCAAACCTGCTTTTAAAGATACTGGTATCGTACCAGAAAATTTTTCTTTTGGAGAATTGCCAGATGACTTTGATCATTTTGAACCTTATTTAAAAAAATCTTTTCATAGATTGCCAATGTTAGAAAATGCTGGAATTAGAAAATTTTTCTCTGGCCCAGAATCTTTTACACCTGATACACAATATTTATTAGGAGAGACACCAGAGATAAAAAACTTTTTTACCTGTTGTGGTTTTAATAGCATTGGTATAGCAAGTTCAGGTGGCGCAGGTCGAGTTACTGCTGAATGGATGATCAATGGACATATTAATGAGGATTTATTCTCTGTAGATATAAAAAGATTTCAACAATTCCATTCTGCAAAAAAATTTATTATGGAAAGAGTTACAGAGACTCTTGGTGATTTATATGGAATGCATTGGCCATATAAACAACATAAAACTTCAAGAAACCAAATTACTTTACCATACCATGAAGAACTAAAAAAATTAGGTGCTTGTTTTGGATCTTCAGGCGGTTTTGAGAGACCTATGTGGTATTCTTTGAATGGTGCAAAAGCTGAATATGAATACAGTTTTGGTTATCAAAATTGGTATCCATCTGCTGAATATGAGACCAAAAATACAAGAAAAAATGTCGGTTTATTCGAATTAACACCTTTTTCTAAATTTGATGTTGCTGGAGAAAATGTCCATGATGAATTACAAAAATTGTGTACAGCGAACATAAAAGATGTTGAGGGTAGATCAACTTACACCCAGATGCTAAATGAAGATGGTGGTATAGAGACAGATGTAACTATAACTTGCCTGACTAAAAATCATTTTAGAATAATAGGTCCAGCTGCAACAAGAGAACACGATAAATTTCATATAAAAAAATACCTCTCAGAAAAAATAAACTTTAAAGATGTAACAGAGGATTTTGCATGCTTAGGATTGTATGGACCAAATACTAGAAAACTATTATCAAATATAAGTGATGATGATTTTTCAAATGAAGGAATAAAATTTAGTCATGGTAAAAAGGTGAATATAGATGGAATTGATGTTTGGGCTCAAAGATTGTCATATGTGGGTGAAATTGGATTTGAATTATATGTAAAAATAGATGATAGCAAAAAACTTTTCTTAACCATAGTCAATGAAGGTAAAAATCATAATTTATCTCTATGTGGGGCGCACGCAATGGATATAATGAGAATGGAAAGTGGGTTTTTACATTGGGGGCATGATATATCCCCCGAGGAGAATCAATACCAAGCAGGACTTCAATTTGCTATCAGTTATAAAAAAAATATTAATTTTATTGGAAAAGAAGCTTTACTAAAAATTAAAGATCAAAAACAAAAAAAATTGTTGGCAATGATGGTTCTAAAAGATAATAAACCAGGACAACCTCTACTGCTTCATGAAGAACCGATTTACTTAGATGATAAAATAATTGGTAGAACAACTTCAGGTAATTATTCATTCAATTTTGAAAAAAATATATCTTTTGGTTATGTAAATTCTGGAAATACAATTGAAAATTTACTTGATAAAAATTTATCTATTGAAATAGAAAAGAAAAAATATCCTGTTTCATTAATTCAAAAGCCACTTAATCAAAAAAATATTAAAAATGCCTAATGTTTAAAATTATCCCCAAAAAAAATAAGGCAGCAGAGATTATTTGTAATCTTAATAAAATTAATAAAAATGAATTGAAACAAATAAAATCTACACTTGATAAATATGGTATGATTTATTTTCCAAAACAAAAACTAAATTCTAGAAATTATCTAAATTTTGCACAAAAATTTGGGAAACCTGCGAACTATCCAAGGTTGAGAGGATTAAATAAAAAATACCCACAAATTACTGTTGTACAAAGAAAATCTTCAGACAAGGGACCAAGCTTTGGTGAACAATTTCATACAGACTCTTCATATACAAAAAAACCTCCACGATACACTATGTTGCTATCAAAACTGGTGCCTAAAAAAGGTGTTGCAAATACTGAGTTTTCCTCACAGTATTTAGCATATGAAAATCTGACTAAAAATCACAAAATTAGACTTAATAAATTAAAAGGTATTTACTCATCGCATGGACCTATATCAATTACTACAGTTGAAAGAGAGAAAGAAAAAGGAAAAATTTCTAAAGAATTAATTGCCAGTCACAAGATTATTAAAACTATTAATAATAAAAAAACTATATACTGTAGCCCTGGACACTTTATAAAATTTAACACAAATATGACTAAACAAAAAAACAAATTAAAGAATTTTTTATTCAGTCACCAGACTAAAAAAAAATTTCAATATGCTTTAGAATGGGAAAAAGACCAGCTTGCTATTTGGGATAACAGAGCAATGCTTCATCAAGCTACTCCTTTTAAAGGAAATAGAATTCTTCACAGAATAACAATATTATAATCAAATGTATTCGATCTTTCTTGGGTTAACACCTTTTATTTTTATAACTTTGCTTGGATTTATATTTGGAAGACTGAAAATATTTGATCTAAGCCATGCAAAAGTTTTAAACTTATTTTTATTCTACGTTGCAGTACCTGCACTAATTATAAAATTTGTTGCACAGAGTGAAATTGCCCAGGTAGACATTAAGCAAATAATTTCATATTTTTTAATGCAAGCTAGTCTAGGTTTACTTACTTTTTTTGTAACAAGTAAACTTTTTAAAAGACCCATACCTGAGTCAATTATATGGTCACTTATGGTTTCCTTGTCTAACCACGTAACTTTATTATTACCAATTACAAAAATTTATTTTGGAACAGAAGTTATAACGCAAGTTACCAGTATAATATTAATGGATGGAGTTATATTACTATCTGTGATTACTTTTTTCTTAGAATTAACAACAAAAAAAAATATTAAATTACTGTTTTTTCTAAGGAATGTGACTTTTAATCCAATGATATTTTCAATTTTAATTGGACTTTTGCTTTTTATATTTAACTACAAAATTGATAATACGCCGATTGATTACGTGCTATCTGTTTTAGCGGCCTGTGTTTCTCCTGTTGGTTTGTTTGCAATTGGTATTACTCTTTCTTTTTATACTCACAAAGTTATTAATAAATTAACTTCAACCATCTCTATTTTAAAGTTGGTAATATCTCCTCTAATTTTATTAATTATAGCATTTATATTTTTTGATGCTGGATTACCTGAAAAAATACCAGGTGCATTTTTTGTAAGTGTAGCACCTTGTGGACACACTGCGGTAGTATTATGTTCAGCTTACAATGTTAGTCCTGAAAATATTATTAAAGCTCTATTTATTTCTACTTTTGCCTCTATAGGCACAATTTTTTTTGCAATTCAATATCTACAAGTTGCTTAGAACTTTACTAGCACATTCTGTGGTATTGCTATCACCATCTAAATCTTTTGTTCTATTATTTTTTTCTAATAAAGTCTTTTCGATTGATTTTACTATTCTTGATGCAGCTTCTTTTTCTCCCAAGTAATCTAACATCATGGCACCAGACCATATTTGTCCCACGGGATTAGCAATACCTTTTCCTGCTATATCTGGGGCTGAACCATGTACCGGTTCAAATAATGATGGATATTTGTTTGTAGGGTTAATATTTCCAGACGGTGCAATGCCTATAGTTCCAGTACATGCTGGACCTAGATCTGATAAAATATCTCCAAATAAGTTTGAAGCCACGACAACATCAAACCATTCAGGAGTTAAAACAAATCTAGCAGTTAATATATCAATATGAAATTGATCAGTTTCAATTTCAGGATAGCTTTTCTTATTTTCATTAAATCTTTCATCCCAGTAAGGCATAGTTATTGATATACCATTAGATTTTGTAGCATTGGTTAATTTTTTTCTTTTACGTTTTTTTGCTAATTCAAATGCAAACTTTTGCACTCTGTCTATCCCATGTTTTGACATAATAGTTTCTTGAATTACAATTTCTCTTTCAGTATTTTGATACATCTTTCCACCAACTGAAGAATACTCTCCCTCTGTATTTTCTCGAACTATCATCATGTCAATATCGCCGGGTTTCTTATTAGCTAATGGGGCATTAACACCTTCAAATAATTTTACTGGTCTTAGATTTATAAATTGATCAAATTCTCTTCTAAACTGAAGTAGTGATCCCCATAATGTAACATGATCTGGGTATCGATCTGGCATTCCAACAGCGCCAAAAAATATAGCATCATGGCTACCAATTTTATCCTTCCAATCATCAGGCAACATTTTTCCGTGTTTTTCATAATAATCACACGATGAAAAATCAAATTCATCAATTTGTAATTTGAATTGATGTTGATTGGCAACCTCTTTTAAAATTTTTTGAGCTTCTGGAACTACTTCTTTACCAATTCCATCTCCTGCAATGGATGCAATTTTATACTCTTTCATTTTTATTTTGTGAAAGTATCGTTAAATTGTTTTGCAACTCTTACAAAAGTAGTACATTTACTTAATTGTTTTAATGAAGGAGCACCTACATAAGTGCAACTACTTCTAACGCCACCTAGAATATCTTGAATTGTTTCTTTTATTTTTCCTCTATATTTAATTCTTACAGTTCTTCCTTCACTACTTCTGTAATTTGATAATCCTCCATAATGCTTTTTATTTGCTGTTTCAGAGCTTGAACCATAAAATTCAATATATTTTGAGCCGTTTGATTTAACTATTTTACCCTTGCCTTCGTCGTGACCTGCAAACATTCCACCTAACATTACAAAATCTGCACCACCCCCAAAACCTTTTGCAACATCTCCAGGACATGTACATCCACCATCTGCAATTATATGAGCACCTAAACCATGTGCTGCATCAGCACATTCAATTACAGCACTTAATTGAGGGTAGCCAACTCCTGTTTGAATTCTTGTTGTACAAACACTTCCTGGACCAATCCCAACTTTTACAATATCTGCACCAGATAAAATAAGTTCTTGTGTCATGTCTGCAGTAACTACATTTCCAGCTATAATAGTTTTTGTAGGATATTTATCTCTTACAGATTTAAGAAATTTACTAAAGTATTCAGAATAACCATTAGCAACATCAATACAAATGAACTTTATAAATCCAAATTCTCTTAAAACTTTGTTTAAATTTTCAAAATCTTCTTTTTTAGTACCAATGCTAATAGCTATATTTTTATAAATAGATTTAATTTTTTTAAATTGTTTTATTTTTTTTATATCATGTTGTTTAGTTAAACATGTAATCATGCCATATTCAGATAATTTCTCAGCTACTCCAAGCTCACCGACCCCATCCATATTTGCAGCCATTATAGGAATACCCGACCACTCATTTTTACTATATTTAAATCTGTATGTTCTTAGAAGATTTACATCTTTACGACTTTGTAGCGTACTTCTTTTAGGTCTAAAAAGGACGTCTGAATAATCTAGTTTTAATTCTTCTTCAATTCTCACAAATCCGAATTTATACAGGTGCATAAAGTAAATTCAAATTAAATATTATTAATATTGATACTAAGCTTTCATTAGTTATACTTTCAAAAATTCATATTATTAAGCATGTTTAAAGGATTTAAGTCAAAATACATAAAAGTTAGAAAAGGTAAAATTTTCTGTAGAGTAGGAGGTAAGGGTCCACCGTTACTTTTACTTCATGGTTATCCACAAACACATTTAATGTGGCACAAGACTGCACTAGAATTATCGAAAAAATTTACGGTTATTGCTGCAGACCTAAGGGGATATGGTAATAGTTTAGCTCCACCCTCAGATAAAAATCATTTTAATTATTCCAAAAGAGAAATGGCAAGTGACATGAAACAAATAATGGAAAAATTAGGTTATTCTAAATTCTTTGTAGCTGGACATGATAGAGGAGGAAGAGTGGCTCACAGATTAGCAAGGGACCATAGAAAAAATATATTAGCTTTGAGTGTTTTAGATATTTGCCCCACACTAGATATGTATGAATTAACAACTAAAGACTTTGCTAAAGCATACTTTCATTGGTTTTTTTTAATTCAACCTAAGTGGCTACCTGAAAGAATGATTATGAGTGATCCAAGAAAATGGATGAAATACTGCTTAGATAAATGGTCTGGAAATCATAAATTTGGAAAAGTTGAAGAAGGTTATTTAAAATGTTTTAAGCAACCAAAAAGAATTCATGGATCATGTGAAGATTATAGAGCTTCTGCAACAATTGACTTGGATCATGATAAAAAAGACAGAAAGAAAAAACTAAATATTCCTATTCAAGTATTGTGGGGAAAAAAGGGTGTAATTGGTAGACAGTTCAAACCAGTAAAAATTTGGCAGAAATATACAACTAAAAAAATTGAAGGACATGCAATAAATTCAGGTCATTTCATTCCAGAACAAAACCCAAAAGCAACTGTAAAATATTTAACCAATTTTTTTTTAGATAAAATTAGCTAATTTATGTGTTTTGATGTGATCAATGATCGCGCATATCATTCTTGATTATAAATAATTCGCCCTTAAATATGATCTATGACCTCTTTACTGAAAAATTCAGAATTATCTATAGAAAAAGCTGATAAAATTGTTTCAGAGACTTTAAATAGTTGTGATGATGGTGAACTTTACATCGAAGATACAAAATCAGAAACCATTGTTTTAGATGATAATAAAATCAAAAGTTCAAACTATACCTCTGATTTAGGCTATGGTTTTAGAGCGGTCACAGGTGATACCGTGGCTTACTCACATTCAAATGAAATTTCAGAAAAATCGTTAAAAAATTCAAGTGATAATCTTAAATCAACCTTAAAAAACAATAGTGGCACTTACAATTCAGAAATAAAAAAAACTAATCAAAAACTTTACAAAGACATTGATCCCATTGAAAGCAAATCAATGAAATCAAAAATAGAGTTACTAAATAATATGAATGAGTATGCCAGATCTAAAGATAGTAGTGTAAAGCAAGTTACAGCTAGTCTTTTAGCTGAGAAGAAAAATATTGAAATTATTAGATCTGGTGGAGAGCTATTATCAGATAATCGACCATTGGTAAGAATTAACATGTCAGTGATGGTTGAAAAAAATGGAAGAAAAGAAACTGGTGTTTATGGAATTGGCGGAAGACAAGATTATGATGAATATTTAAAGAACGATAACTGGAAAAAAGTTTGCGATGAAGCTTTTAGGATTGCAAACACAAACATAGAAAGTAAACCCTCACCAGCTGGAGAGATGAAAGTTGTACTCGGACCAGGCTGGCCTGCTATTTTAATTCATGAAGCTGTTGGCCATGGTTTAGAGGGAGACTTTAATAGAAAAAAAACTTCTGCGTTTCATGATTTGGTAGGAAAAAAAGTTGCAAGCAAAGGAGTTACAATAATAGATGATGGCACAATAGATAATAGAAGAGGTAGTTTAAATATTGATGATGAAGGAACTCCAACCGAAAGAACTGTTTTAATAGAGGACGGAATTCTAAAAAATTTTATGCAAGATAGATTAAACGCCAGATTAATGAATACAAAATCCACAGGAAATGGAAGAAGAGAAAGTTATAAACATGTCGTAATGCCAAGGATGAGAAATACAATCATGTTAGGCGGCACAAACACTCAAGAGGAAATGATTAAATCAGTCGATAAGGGTATATTTGCGGTAAGTTTTGGTGGTGGTCAAGTGGATATAACATCAGGAAAATTTGTTTTCAATTGTACTGAGGCATATGAAATAATTAATGGCAAAGTAGGAGCTCCCATTAAAGGCGCAACTCTAATAGGTGACGGACCATCATCATTAAAAGAAATTTTAATGGTTGGAAATGATATGATGTTAGACCCAGGAATTGGTACCTGTGGAAAAGCAGGACAAGGCGTTCCAGTTGGTGTTGGACAACCATCTCTGTTAATAAACAATATGACAGTTGGTGGAACTCAATTGTAATCTCAATGATTAAAGATCAAGATTATCTAAAAAAAATTGCTGATATTTGTCTTAGCAAATCAAAAAAACTTGGCTCAACAGACGCAAGTATTTTGGTACAGAGTTCTGTATCTGAAAATATTAATGTTAGGAATAAAAAATTAGATGGTTCTGAAAGATCAGAAAATCTTGGAGTTGTCCTTACTACATATTTAGGAAAAAAAAAGTCCTCAATTGCATCATCAAACCTTAAAGAGAGTAACTTAAATGAATTAGTTGATAGATGTATTGAAACAATGAAGATAACGCCCGAAGATGAATATAATTCACTGCCAGATAAAGATCTTCATTTTAGCGGTTTGAAAGATTTAGATTTATACGATGAAACTCATTTGAGTAATGAAGATAAAATTAATTATGTAAAAGAGGCAGAAGATGAGGCTTTTTCAAATAATAAAATTGTAAATACCAATGGTTCAGGATTTGGGGAAAATAAATCAAATTTTTTATTAGCTAATTCAAATGGATTTGCTGATGGATATAAAACTTCTCAATTTACAGCTTATTGTGAAGTTGTTTCTAAAAGCAATGGAAGTATGGAAAGAGATTATGAATATACTAGTAAAAGATTTTATAATGACATTTTAAAACCAAAAGACCTTGGATCTATAGCAGCGGATCATGCTGTAAAAAAATTAAATCCAAAAAAGATTAAAAGTGAAAAAATTAGCCTTATATTTGACAAAAGAATATCAAAAAACTTTCTTTCAATTTTTGCTAGCGCCATTTCATCAAGTGCTATTGCAAAAGGTACTACTTTTTTAAAAGATAAATTAAACCAAAAAGTATTCAATACTGAATTAAATATTAATGATCGTGGTGATATCAAAAAAGCTAATGGATCACGTTATTTTGACAGTGAAGGTATAGGTATAATTAATTTAGATTTAATTAAAAATGGAATACTTCAAGATTATTTGATTGACACTTACAATGGAAAAAAAATAAACAGAAAGTCTAATGGTAGAGCAAGTGGTACAACAAATCTGTATTTTGAAAACGGATCTAAAACTTTTAATGAGTTGATAAAGTCAGAAAAAAAACTTCTTTACATAAAAGAAACTATCGGTCACGGCACAAATATTATTAATGGAGATTATTCCGTAGGTGCAAGTGGTATAATGATTGAAAATGGTGAATTTTCATATCCGGTAAGCGAAATAACAATCGCTGGAAATTTAAATAATATTTTTCAAAATATAACTCTAGCTGACGATCTAGAATTTAATTATTCTACCAATTCACCAACAATGCATGTTGAAGGTATGATTGTCGGGGGAAAATAAGAATTAATGAAAATTATTTTAAAAAGCTTAATAGTCTTAACTTTATTTTTTAATCCAGTCTATTCAGCAGATAATAATCAATTAGATAAACTTTTTGAAAAACTTTTAGAAGATGGCGAAATCTCAGCAAGGGAAACTGAAATGAAAATTTGGGGTATTTGGACAACGCATCCAAAAGATCAAAACTTAACCAGTTTATTATCTAGAGGAACATCATTTATGAACAGTCAAGAATACCAAAAAGCTGAAAATATATTTACAACTGTTATCGAACTGGATCCAAAATGGGCTGAAGCGTGGAATAAAAGAGCTACAGTTCTTTATTTGATGGGTAAGTATCAAGCGTCACAAGACGACATTGATGAAGTTTTAAAATTAGAAAAAAGACATTTTGGAGCTTTATCAGGTCAAGGCTTAGTGCAAATGAAATTAAAAAACTATGAAAAAGCTTTAAGCAGCTACGAAAGAGTAAAAAAAATTTATCCATCAATGAGGTCTCCAAAAATAATGATACCTCAAATAAAGGAACTAATTAAAGATCAATCTGTTTAAGATGAAAAAATTAATTTTAATTTTTTCAGTTTTATTGTTTCAATTAAATTATTCATTTGCCAATGACAAAGTTATTGAATCTTTAAAAGAGGGAGGCAAACTTATATTTATAAGACATGCACTTGCCCCAGGCAATGGTGATCCAGAAAATTTTGAATTGCAAAACTGTTATTCTCAAAGAAATTTAAATGAAATAGGAATTCAGCAATCAAAAAAAATTGGATTAATTTTTAAAAAAAATGAGATTAAAATTGATAATATTTATTCTAGTGAGTGGTGCAGATGTAAAGATACTGCAAAATATGCTTTTGATGACTTTGAGACATTTGACGCTCTAAATTCATTCTACGATATAAGATTTGCATCTAATAAGGATAAACAGATAAAAGATTTTTATGAATTTATAGACAGCATAGATAGTAAAAATAATATTGTATTTGTTACGCACTACGTAGTTATTGGGGCAATTTTAAATATTGGAACATCTTCTGGTGAAATTGTTGTGACAGATAAAAACTTGAATATTATTGGATCAATCGATACTTTATAATATATAGAAATTATGAAAACGATCTTTGTTATAGGCTCGAAAAAACATACACTTAAGTACACAAGAAAGATGCCTGAGGGAGAAGTAAAAAAAATGAAATCATTTGTGACAAACAAAGGTCAAAAATTAGAAAAAACGTCTAAATTCAAAATTCTTAAAATTTCCGAAGAAAAATCTGCAAGAACTTTTAAAATTAATTTATAAATTTTTTTAAAATCAAATTAAAAATGAAAAATTCAAAAAGAAGCAATGTTGATCCATTTATCGTAATGGATGTAATGGAGTCTGCTAGAATAGCTGAAAAAAATGGCAAACATATTATACATATGGAAGTAGGGCAGCCAGGTACCTCAGCTCCAAAATTAGCAAAAAAATTTATTACTAAAGAAATATCTAATAATAACTTAGGCTATACAGTTACTCTTGGACTTCCTGCTTTGAGAGAACGTATTTCTAAGTTATACGGAGATTGGTACAACATTGATTTAAATCCAAATAGAGTTGTAATAACCGTAGGTTCATCTGGAGCTTTTATTTTATCTTTTACATCTTTGTTTAATATTGGTGATAGAGTGGGTATAGCAGCACCTGGCTATCCTAGTTACCGACAAATTTTAAAATCTCAAGATTTAATTCCAGTAGATATTCAAACTGAAATACAAAATAAATTTCAGCCAGTACCTGAAGATATAAAAAAAAATAATTTAAATGGTATTCTTGTTGCATCTCCTGCAAATCCTACAGGATCGATGGTTGATAAGGAGACTCTAAAACATTTAATAAACACTGCACACGAAAATAATGTTAGCTTTATAAGTGATGAAATATACCACGGTATTCAATATGAAAATAATCCCACAACAGCGTTAGAAATAACAGACAAATGTTATGTTATAAATTCTTTTTCTAAATATTTTTCTATGACAGGTTGGCGAATAGGTTGGATGATTGTTCCAGAAGATCATGTAAGACAAGTAGAAAGATTATCACAAAATTTATTTATATGTCCACCACATGTAAGCCAATTAACAGCGTTATCAGCAATGGACGCTAACATTGAATTAAATGAAAATGTAAATGTTTATAAAAAAAATAGAGAAATACTTTTAGAAGAATTACCTAAAGCTGGATTAGGAAAATTTTCTCCTCCTGATGGTGCATTTTATATCTACATTGATATTTCAGAGTACTCGAAAGATAGCCTTAACTTTTGTAAAGAAGTGCTTGATAAAGCAGGAGTAGCAATAACTCCTGGTCTAGATTTCG
The DNA here is from genome assembly GCA_902522525.1 of uncultured Pelagibacteraceae bacterium. Classification (GTDB taxonomy): domain Bacteria; phylum Pseudomonadota; class Alphaproteobacteria; order Pelagibacterales; family Pelagibacteraceae; genus Pelagibacter. The sequence continues at coordinate 26,493 of CABYVU010000003.1, forward strand.
ATCAAAAAAGAGGAAATTCTACAATAAGGTTTTCATACGCTAGAAGCACTGAGGATATAATTGAAGGAGCAAATAGAATAAAAAAATTTATGAAAGAAGAGTATTTAAAATAATAATGAAAACCGCTGTTTTATTTGGCTCATCTGGGTTAATTGGATCTAAATTACTAGATAATTTAATCAACAACAATACTTACAACAAAATAAAAATATTTGTTAGAAAACTACCTTCTATTGATAATGTAAAAGTTGAAGTGATTAATACAGATTTTTTAGATTTAGACACTTTAAAAGAAAAATTAACAGGAGATGATTGTTTTTTTTGCATTGGCACAACTCACAAAGATACACCCGATAAAAAAGAATATAGAAGAATAGAATATGATTTGCCTGTACAATTAGCAAAAATTGCAAAATTTAATTCAATTAGTAATTTTATTTACGTCTCCTCAATTGGAGCAAACCCAAAAGCCTCAAGTACATATTTAAAAAATAAAGGTCAAGTAGAGGAGGAGCTAAAAAAGATTGGGTTTTCTAACCTAAGCATTATTCAACCCTCATTTTTAGTTGGAAACAGAAAAGACTTTAGAATTGTTGAGGTTTTAGGAATTCCAGTGATGAAATTTCTATCCTTATTCTTTTTTGGTGGATTTAAAAAATACACTCCAATAAAAGTTGAGATAGTTGTAAATGCAATGATCAAACTTGCCTCAGGAAATAATAGTGAGCAAACTTATTTGTCTGATAAGTTGCAAGAGTTAGGATCTAACTAAATGAGAAAATCTATAATATCAATATCTTTTTTGATTTATATATTTTGTATTTTACCTTACTCTACTTCAATGGCATATGAGGAATCTCAATATGATGTAGTATATAAATCTGAAATATACGAAGTGAGACATTATAAAGACCGTCTAGTTGTTGAAGTTGTAAGTAGAAATGATGACAATAGTTTTAGAAAACTTTTTAAATATATCTCGGGTCAGAATAATAAATCCCAAGAAATTAAAATGACTGTGCCAGTAACACAGGGTGAGAAGGATAATGGATACTATATGCAATTTTATCTTCCATCAAAATTTACAAAAGAGAATGCGCCTATACCCACAAATTCAGAAGTTAAAATCTCAACAATAGAAGAAGGTTTTTTTGCTGTGATAGAATATTCTGGAAGAGCCTCAGATAATAATTTCTTCAAACATAAGGAAATTCTTAACAAAAAACTCTTAGAGGATAAAGTAATCATTAAAGGACCCCCAATAAGAGCAACTTATAATGGGCCTTTTACGCTTCCTATGATGAGACGCAACGAAGCTATGTTTAAAGTTGAGTGGAGTAAATAGATACCATTTTGCCATATATATTAATTTCTATCGCCTGATAGTTTAATTTCATTAATCAGAAAGGTGTTTTATGAAAAAATTATTTCTAATTTTATTTATATTATTTGGTTTAAACAGCTCTGTTTTTGCTGATGGTCATGTAAAAAGAATTTTATCAACTAGTCAGACTGGTATGGGTAACGATATTGTTTATCCATCTGGAAAAGCAAAGATCACAGCTTTTGAATTTACTGTACCCGTAGGAGGTCCTGTAGTTCCACATACTCACTCATTCCCTGTTTTAATAATGATACAACAAGGAGAAATTGAACTTACTCAAGGTGGTAAAAGCTATGTTTATAAAGCTGGAGATGCATTCATAGAAGATGTAGGTGTAGTTCATGAGTCTAAAAATATTGGAGATGTTCCTGTTAAAGCAATTGTTGTTGCTATGGGAGTTGAAGGTCAAAAAATAATGACCCCAGTAAAATAGATTGGTCAATAAGTAAATTTTTAAATATGGGGCAGTAATTTTACATGCCCCATATCTCATTCTTTAAGCTAAAACTTTTTAGCCTCCTTCTTTAAGTGACCTAATGTTTCTCCTGAATTTTTTCCTGATTTGATAACGTATCCACTTGTGCCATTTGCATAAGTTTCTACAGTTTTCAAATTTCGAAACATTAATTGATTTAGCCTAGCGTTCTTTGAGCCTCGGCTAAACGAACTTAATACTCTGTGCATTCTTTTCATACACCCTCCTTGTTTGTTTTTCCAAAACTCGCTTTTAACCGATGCGATATCGGTCTCTTTTTTACCATGAGATATGGTAAATGTAATTTACCATTCTAGAAAATTGATTTCAAATTATTAAAAAAAATAAAAGATCAAAATGGGTTTAATTAATTATATTTATCAACAAAATTTAATTAGAATTAAATTGGATCCATTTACTATTGTTCTTACTTGACTTAATAACGTTTTCTATAAACTTCATTCCATCAATTCCATCATCAATAGTGGGGTAACAATTATTTGACTTATCATATTCTTGTCTATCAATATTAGCTGATAGCTCTTTGTAAACATCACTATAAATATTAGCAAAACCTTCTAAATAACCTTCTGGATGACCTTGGGGAATTCTTGTTACTTTTTTAGCTTCTTCACTCGTCATATTGCTCCCTCTTGTAATGTTCTGAGCAGGGTTACCAAATTTAGTATAACTCAGGTAATTTGGATCTTCCTGCCTCCACTCAATTCCTGCATTTTCTCCATATACTCGAATTTTAAGATTATTTTCATTTCCAACTGCTACTTGACTTGACCATATTGATCCTTTCGCACCCCCTTTAAATCTTAGCATTATTTGAGCGTTATCATCTACTTGTCTTCCTTCAACAAATGTATGAATATCGGCCGAAATTTCATCTACCTCTAGTCCAGTGATAAACCTAATCAAATTATAGGCATGAGTTCCAATATCACCTATACAACCACCGGCGCCTGACCTATTGGGATCAGTTCTCCACTCTGCTTGCTTTAATCCACTATCCTCTGCCTTTGTAGTTAACCAATCTTGAGGATATTCAGCTTGAATAACTCTCAAAGAACCTAAGTCTCCTTTTTGAACTAAGGATCTTGCATGTCGAACCATAGGATATCCAGTGTAATTATGTGTCAAAGCAAATATTAATTTTTTGCTTTCAATTACCTTTTTAAGATCTATTGCTTCCTTACTAGACATACCAATTGGCTTATCGCAAATAATATGTATCCCATTTTCTGCAAAAATTTTTGCAATAGGTACATGTAAATGATTTGGAGTTACTATTGAAACTACATCAATACCATCTGCTCTAGTTGACTCTTTTTCAGCCATCTCTTTATAGGTTTTATAGATCCTATCATTTTCTAGACCAAGATTTTTTCCAGTTTCTTTTGAATTTTCAAAGTCAGATGAAAATGATCCAGCAACTAATTCATAATACCCATCAAGTCTTAAAGCTATTCTGTGGACACTTCCAATAAAAGCATCTTTACCACCACCAACCATGCCGATGCGTATTTTTCTATTCATTAATTAATGCCAAGCATTTTTTTGTTTGCTTCATGGTCAGCTCCGCTACCTGCAAAATCATCAAAAGCTTTTTCTGTTGTATTAATTATATGATTTTTAATAAATTCTGCTCCCTCTCTTGCTCCATCTTCTGGATGTTTAAGACAGCATTCCCATTCAAGAACTGCCCAACCATCATAATCATATGAAGTTAGTTTTGAAAATATAGATTTAAAATCAACTTGTCCATCACCAAGCGATCTAAATCTACCAGCTCTATTTACCCATGATTGAAATCCACCATACACTCCTTGTTTTCCAGATGGATTTAACTCAGCATCTTTAACGTGAAACATTTTTATCTTCTCATGATAAATATCAATATGAGCTAAATAATCCAGATGCTGTAGAACATAATGGCTTGGATCAAAAAGCATATTACATCTTTTGTGATTACCAACTCTTTCTAAGAACATTTCAAAAGTTACACCATCATGAAGATCTTCACCTGGATGTATTTCATAACATAAGTCAACTCCATTATTATCAAATTGATCAAGAATGGGTTTCCATCTTTTTGATAGTTCATCAAATGCATTTTCAATTAAACCTTCAGGTCTTTGTGGCCAAGGGTAAACATAAGGCCAAGCAAGTGCTCCTGAAAAAGTTACATGTTTATCTATTCCTAGACTGTTTGATGCTTTTCCAGCCATCATTAATTGATTTACAGCCCATTCTTGTCTTGCTTTGGGATTTCCTCTTACTTCAGGTGCAGCAAAACCATCAAAAGCAGTGTCATAAGCAGGATGTACTGCAACAAGTTGACCTTGTAGATGAGTTGATAATTCTGTAATTTCTAAATTGTGTGATTTAGCAATTCCTTTAATCTCATCACAATAATCTTTACTTTCTGATGCTTTTTTTAAATCAATTAATCTACCGTCCCAACTTGGAATTTGTATACCTTTGTAACCAAGAGATGATGCCCATTTACAAATATTATCTAAAGAATTAAACGGTGCATCTTCGCCTACAAATTGTGCTAGGAAAATTGCAGGACCTTTTATTTTGTTCATAATTCCCCTTTCTCTTTAATTTTTTACCCAACTATTTTTTACAAAAAAAATACTAGCAGGCACAAGTCTTCTTGGATAGACTATTATTAAGAATAATTAAATTAATAGGAGATAAAATGAAAAAAATAATGATTTTATTGTTTGTTTCTCTATTTACTTTTTCTGCAAATTCAAATGCTAAGTCAATAACATTAGGATGGGCCGCTTGGGACCCTGCTAATGCATTACAAGAACTTACAAAAGAGTTTACAGCAGAGACAGGAATAGATGTTAACTTCGAATTCGTACCATGGCCTAATTTTGCTGATCGTATGTTGAACGAACTTAACAACAAAGGTAAAACTTTTGACTTGTTAATTGGTGACTCACAATGGATCGGTGCTGGTGCAGTGTATGGACACTACGTAAAATTGAATGACTTTTTTGATAAAGAAGGAATTTCAATGAATGATTTCTCACCTGCAACAGTTTATGCGTATTCAACATGGCCAAAAGGAAGTGAAAACTATTATGCACTACCAGCTATGGGAGATGCATTAGCATGGGCTTATAGAAAAGACTGGTTTGATAGACCTGAGCTTAAATCTGAATTCAAAAAGAAACATGGTTATGATTTAGGTGTGCCTGCCAGTTGGGATCAGCTATATGACATGTGTACTTTTTTCCAAGGTAGAGAAATTGATGGTCAAAAAAGATACGGTGCTGCTATAAATACAGAGCGTGGATCTGAAGGTATTACAATGGGTGTAACTGCTGCTATGTATGCATGGGGTATGGAGTATGAAAATCCAAACAAACCATACGATATGGAAGGTTATTTCAATTCTCCACAAGCAGTAGAAGCTGTAGAGTTCTATAGAAAATTATATGAGGACTGTGCTCCTCCAGGACACTCTGATGCTTATATGGTTGCAAACTTAGATGCATATAAATCAGGACAAGTAGCATTCCAAATGAACTGGTATGCTTTTTGGCCAGGTGTTTCTAAAGAAGATAGCGACGGAAGAGTTAGTGGTTTCTTTGCAAATCCAAAACAAAACGTAGCTGCTGCAACATTAGGTGGACAAGGTATATCTGTTGTTAAATATTCAGATAAACAAGATCTTGCATTAGAATATATTAAATGGTTTGCAAGACCAGATGTACAGCAAAAATGGTGGGATTTAGGCGGATATTCATGTCATAATGATGTATTAAATTCACCATCGTTCCCTACATCTACAGTTTATGCACAAGGTTTCTTAGACTCAATGGGAATTGTCAAAGATTTTTGGCAAGAACCAACATTTGTTGAGTTAATGTTACCTATGCAGGAAGCTATTCATGATTACGTTGTTAATGGAAAAGGAACCGCTAAAGGCGCTCTAGATAAAATTATCGAAGAGTGGGTTGAAGTATTTGAAGCTGACGGAAAACTTTAACATTAATACTTAAAAATATAAAAAAAAAGGGGGAGTAATATCTCCCCTTTTTTTTAAAAAAATCATATGAGCGTTAAAAAAAAATTTAAAGGACTTTCTGATAAAGCTGTAGCATGGCTTTTCATTGGACCATCCGTCTTTCTTTTATTGGCGATAAATATTTATCCTTTGATTTATGCAATCAGAATGTCTTTTACAAATTTTTACGCAAATAAAATAGGGAGAGAACCACAGTTTGTTGGTTTAAAAAATTATATAAAGGTTCTCAATAAAGAGGCCATATGGGAAAAAATGCAGGTTACTGCAAACTTTATGTTTTGGACTTTGTTACTTCAGGCAGTAATAGGATTAGGTTTGGCTTTATTATTAAACAGGAAATTTAAAGGTAATGAATTATTAACCACACTAATAGTATTACCAATGATGTTATCGCCTGCTGTTGTGGGTGTTTTTTGGACTTATCTTTATAATCCTCAAGTAGGTTTATTTAATTATGTAGTAAACTTTTTTTACGATTTTGGAAGTTTTGATATGATTGGTTCAAGTGAACTCGCACCTTGGTCGATAGTTATAGTTGATACTTGGATGTGGACACCTTTTACAATGTTGATTTGTTTAGCCGGTCTAAGATCTGTTCCAAATTATTTATACGAGGCTGCTGAAGTTGATAGAGCTAGTAAATGGCAACAATTTATATACATCACACTACCATCTGTATTACCATTTTTATTATTGGCTTTGTTATTTAGAGGGATTGAGAATTTCAAAATGTTCGACATGGTCGTTGAACTTACATCTGGTGGCCCTGGTTCGGCTACAGAGCTCGCCTCAATCAATTTAAAAAGAGAAGCATTTGAAAAATGGAAAACTGGTTACAGTTCTGCTTTTGCTGTCATTTTATTTGTAACTATTTTTGGTTTTGGAAATGTATATGTAAAAGTAATGAATAAAATAAAGGAACGCTGATGGATACATCAAGATCATATTTAGAACCTTCATCGTTTTCAAAGAAACTTGCTGCAACAATTATTATTGTTTACACAGTAATAACATTGATACCTATTTCTTGGATGGTAATGACAAGTTTTAAGAATGTTAATAGTGCAATTTCTTATCCACCTGAAGTACTGTTTGAACCATCTTTAGAGGGATATGTTAACTTGTTCACTAATAGATCAAGGCAATCTCAGGAATATCTTGACTCTTTGCCAGCTCCAGAAACTTGGTATGAAGAATTAGTTAGAAGTAGAGAAATGGTCATAACGGGGCCATCAAAATTTTTAGGTAGATACTCAAATTCAATGATAATTGGCTTTGGGTCAACTTTTGCATCCGTATTTTTGGGTGCATTAGCGGCGTATGCATTCTCTAGATTTAGAGTTCCATTAAAAGATGATTTATTATTTTTTATTCTTTCTACCAGGATGTTTCCACCAATAGCGGTGGCTGTTCCAATATTCATTATGTATAGAAAATTAGGATTAGGGGATACTCACCTTGGAATGATCATATTATATACAGTCGTAAATTTAAGTTTAGCAGTATGGCTATTAAAAGGATTTATGGATGAAATTCCTAAAGAATACGAAGAAGCAGCTATGATTGATGGATATTCTAGACTTCAAGCGTTCTTTAAAGTTGTTCTTCCACAAGCGATGACCGGTATTGCTGCAACAGCAATCTTTTGCATGATTTTTTCATGGAACGAATATGCATTTGCTGTTCTCCTCACTCAATTTAACGCACAAACAGCTCCACCATTCATCCCGACAATTATTGGAGAAGGAGGTTTGGATTGGCCTGCTATTGGGGCTGGAACAACTTTATTTTTATTACCAGTGATGATTTTTACAATTATTTTAAGAAAACATCTTTTGAGAGGTATTACTTTTGGAGCAGTTAGAAAATAATGCAAGAAGAAAAATCATTAATGAGAAAAATATTTAGAAGAGTTTACTGGGAAAATTTATCCACAGTATTAATTTTATTAGGAGTTTTCATGTTATTGCAACCATTTGCAATGTGGATGTATACTTACTCATTTATTGTAATTTTAGTTGGAACTATAGGTTTCGTAATCACAAGTCACTTTCCGGATTAATATGTCTAAAATTAAAATAGTAAATTTACAAAAATCATTCGGAGATTTCACTGCAGTTAAAAATTCTAATTTAACAATTAATGATAAAGAGTTTTTTGTTTTGCTTGGCCCATCTGGATGTGGAAAAACAACAACTTTAAGAATGATTGCTGGATTAGAATTACCAACATCAGGAGAAATTTATTTAGGAGATGAAGAAGTTGGAATGTTAAGAGCATCTGAGAGAGATATTGCCTTCGTTTTTCAATTGTTTGCCCTCTATCCACATATGAATGTGAAAAATAACCTGTCTTTTCCACTCAAAATGCAAGGTTATAGTAGAAGTGAAATTAAAACTAGAGTTGAAGAAGCAGCAAAACTTTTAAGAATTGATCATATTTTAAATTCCAACATTTCTTCTTTATCGGGTGGAGATAGACAACGTGTAGCTCTTGGAAGAGCTTTAGTAAGAAGACCCAAAGCATTTTTAATGGATGAGCCTTTAGGTACTTTGGATGCAGAATTTAGAGAATTAATGTGTTTAGAACTTAAGAAATTACATATCGATATTGGCGCTACCACTGTTTATGTAACACACGATCAATTAGAAGCAATGTCGTTAGCTGATCGTATTGCTGTAATGGATGGTGGTGAAATTCTACAAGCTGACGAACCTTCAGTAATCTACAATAAACCTGCAACCAAATTTGTAGCATCATTTATTGGCTCCCCTGGAATGAATTTTATAAGTATTGATCAAGGTATTTCCAATGAACAGTCGACTTTAAAAATAGAGGGGACAGATTTTATTATACCTAAACAGCATGAGATATCAAAAGGAAAAAAAAACTCATTTGGTATTCGTCCTGAAAACTTATCTCTCACTAACGAAGGTGGTCTTAAAGGTTCAGTATTTGGAGTTGAATATTTAGGCTCAAGAAAAATTGTAACCGTTAAAACTAATTTTGGAGAAATCAAAGTAAAAACTGATATTTCAACAAGTGTTAAAATCAATGAAAACGTTCAAGTAAAACCTTCGAATGATAACATAATTATTTTTGACGGTGAGACTGACAAATCTCTTAAAAGTGAGTTCATGAATTAATGGCAAAAATAGAATTAAAAAATTTATCTAAAACCTATAATAAAAAAATTGAGGCCTTACATGATATAAATTTTACTATTGAGGATGGTCAGTTTTTTGTTTTATTGGGCCCCTCTGGCGCTGGGAAAACTACTACATTAAGATGTATTGCTGGATTAGAGAAAATAGATAATGGAAGTATTCTATTTAACGATGAGTCTGTAACCGAAGATCAACCAGCATCAAGAGATGTTTGTTTTGTGTTTCAACAATACTCTTTATATCCTCACTATAGTGTTTATGAAAATTTAGCATTCCCTTTAAGATCTCCAATGAGGAAATTACCTGAGGAAGAAATTAAAACTAAGGTTGAGAATATTGCAAGTATGTTAAAGATTTCAAATAAGCTAAATAATAAAGCTACACAATTATCTGGTGGTGAGATGCAAAGAGTTGCAATTGGACGCGCTCTAGTTCGTGAACCAAATTTATACTTGATGGATGAACCGTTGTCTTCTCTAGATGCTAAATTAAGAGAGAGTTTAAGGGTTGAATTAAAAAACATTCAAACCAATTTAAATGCAACAATACTTTATGTTACACACGATCAAGCAGAAGCCACTACTTTAGCAGATAAAATTGGAGTTTTAAAAGAGGGTCATTTAGTCCAAATAGGTACTCCTGAAGAGATATATGAAAATCCAAATTCTATATATGTTTCGCAAAGATTGGGTTCGCCAAAAATCAATATTCTTCCTGGAACCTTACTTGGAATGAATGATGTACCTACTTTTGGTATAAGACCTGAGAATATTACAATAGGAAATGGTAACCACTTAGCCAAAATTATCTCAATTGAAAATCTAGGCTCTGAAACAGTAGTTGCTTTAAATTTTAAAGACCAAGAAATACTTGTGTCAATTCAAGGTAATTATAAATCATCAATAAATGAGACAATTAATTTTGACATCAACAATGCAAAAGTTTTAAAATTTGATCAAGAAGGAAACAGAATTTATGAGCGTTAGTTTTTTAATTTCTCAAGCAAAGGGTGTCCAAAAAGTTATAGATGAAAATTCTGCTGAAATAGAAGTTCTTGATCAAAAAATTGGAGACGGAGACCATATTTTCAACATTCAAAGAGGTTTAAAGTTAGTTGTTGAGCTTGAAGACTCAATTAAAGATTTACCATTAGCCAAAGCTTTAAATATGATAGCAATGAAAGTTCTATCAGGTATCGGTGGATCATCAGGCGCTTTATTTGGAACTTTTTTTATGACCATGGCCAAATCTCCTGATCTAGATAAAGATGTTGATTTTAATAAAGCATGTGAAATGATTATAAGTGGAATTAAAGCTATGAAAGAAAGAGGAAAAGCTGATGTTGGAGAAAAAACTATGATGGATGTTTTAATACCAGTTTCAGAAAAACTTAACGAATTAAAAAATGAAAGTGAATTTAAATCAGGTTTAAATGAAGTAATAAAAATTGCTGAAGAAAGAATGTTATCTACAAAAGATATGTTAGCCACAAAAGGTAGAGCTTCTTTTTTAGGTGAACGTGCAAAAGGTCATATAGATCCTGGAGCCCGTTCTTCACAGCTTATAATAGATACAATTTGTAAATCAGTAATTAATAATTAGGAGGGAAAATGAAAAAATTTATTAACAATAACGATGATTTTCTAAAAGAGAGCCTTACAGGTTTTGGTAAGGCACATAGTGATATTATAAACGTCAATCTAGACCCAAGTTTTGTTTCTAGAAAAAATAAAACCAAAGATGGAAAAGTTTCCCTAATTTCAGGTGGTGGAAGCGGTCACGAACCAATGCACGGAGGTTTTGTTGGTCATGGAATGTTAGATGCTGCATGCCCAGGTTTTGTATTTTCAGCACCGACGCCTGATCAAATGCAAGCAGCAGCAGAACATGTTGATAGTGGTGCAGGGGTTTTATTTATTGTTAAAAATTATTCTGGAGACATAATGAACTTTCAAATGGGAGCTGAAATGTACTCTGGCAAAAATGATAGTATTGTCACTAACGATGATGTTGCTGTTGAAGACTCTACATTTACTACCGGTAGAAGAGGTGTTGCAGCAACTGTATTAGTAGAAAAAATAGTTGGATCCTTAGCTGAACATAGCGGATCACTCGAAGAATGTAAAAAACTTGGTGAAAAAGTAAATAAAAACGCTGGTACGATGGGAGTTGCATTTACAAGCTGCACTGTTCCTGCTGCAGGAAAACCTACTTTCGATATAGGCGATGATGAAATGGAGTTTGGTGTAGGAATCCACGGTGAGCCAGGAAGAAAAAGAGAAAAAATTCAACCCTCAAAAACGATTGTAGGAAATATTCTTGAAGCTATTTTAGATAATTTAAAACCAGAAAAAAATGAAAAGAATTTACTTTTTGTAAATGGAATGGGAGGCACTCCTTTAACAGAATTATATTTAGTTTATGAGGATGCATGTCAAATTTTGCAATCAAAGGGTGTCCAAGTAACAAAAAGTTTAGTTGGAAATTATTGTACATCACTTGAAATGCAAGGTGCTTCAATTACTCTTCTCAAATGTGATGATGAAATCTTAAAGCATTGGGACTCTCCAGTTCATACAGCTGCAATGAGATGGGGGATGTAATAATTATATTTTTTAAATACTAATAATAAATGAAGAAAATATTTATAATTACAGCTATTTTTTTAATTTCGTCCAATTTTGCACTAAGCAATGTAAAAGAAATTGAAAAAATGTTTAAAAAGGGAGCTAAGTATAATTTAGGAATAAATCAAACTGATACAACAATCCAAGGATTAAAATTAAAACCTCATACAAAAATAAGAGCGTTCAAATATTCAAAGAAAAAAGGTTATGGTTGGACAAATTATGGGATTAAAGTAGTCAAAAAGTCTGACAATAACCCTATTAGATATGGTGATACTGCAATTAGGTTTGAACTGAGACATGAAGATTGTGGTTTTTTATATAAAAATAGGAAAGAGAGAGATTGTGAAAGAAGTACACCACATCATAGAGTTGAGGTAAGCATAGATGAAAAGTCTGCTTTCAAACACAAACAAGAATTTTGGTATACATTTTCATATTATGTCCCAAAAAATTTTAAATTTTACAGAAAGCAGTCTGTCTTTCAGTTTCATTCAACAGAAGGTCCGTATAGCCCACCATTTCAATTAGAGGTTGTGCCTAAATGGGGTTTGACGGCTAAAATTTCACCATCACAAGATGTTTATCCAGAAACAGAAGGTGATTGTGGAGGCTCGATAAAAGAAAAGGTAAATTATTGTGAAAATATTTTACTAGAATATATTGTAATACCTTCAAGTGAACTTAACGCATTAACAGGAACATGGATAGATTTTGTAATTCACTCAGTCTGGGATAAGAGATCTTCGGATGATAAAAATAACAATGGTCTTCATGAGTTATTTATCAATGGTGAAAAAAAACTTCATTATGAGGGCCAAAACATGTGGAGAAAAGGTGGAAGCCTTTTAGAGTTTGGTATTTATGGGAGCAAAGATGTTAGACGTTATATGGGTCTTTTACCGAATGAGGAAGATGTTATAAATGTCCCAAGAATTGCTTTTTATGATGAAATATGGGTAAAAAAAAGTTGTGAAGATTTAGATCTCGAAAGACTTGGTTATTCTTGTCAAAATTTATTTAATCAAGACGATAACGTAACAAAACCCGATCAAGCAGATCGACCTGATTAATCTTTCAGTTTTTAAATGATTTAAAGAATCATTAGATCTAGTTTTTGATTTCCAAGTCTTTCATTACCACTTTCTGTAACTAGGTAAGTTTCACCTAAGTTCATTGCTAAATTATTCTCAGAGTCCATTAGTATCATATGCATAAAAAATATATTTCCTGGTTTAATTACATATGGATTACCCGTGTAAAGCATTGGCCAATCCATCCAATTAGGTGAAAAAGTTGCCCCTAAAGAATAACCGCAAGCATTCATTCTAGAATTTTTATAGCCTAAATCATCAAAAGTTTTTGCATGAATATCAAATACTTCTCCAACTTTGTTTCCTGGTTTCAATTTATTTTCACAATTATTTAAAGCCGCAATACAAGCTTCATGCATTTTATAATGTTTTGGATCAGCTTTTCCAATTGGAATAGTCCGAAACATTGCTGAGTGATAATGTCTGTATGTTCCAGCCCATTCTATAGTCAGTTGATCTTGTGAATTTAATATTTGTTTTTCAGCTTGATATCGACAAAGAAGTGCATTTTTACCAGATCCAATTATAAATTCATTTGCAGGATAATCACCACCTCCCGCAAAAATAACTTTATTCATTTCAGCTAAAATTTTTGACTCACTTACACCTGCTTTTGCATGTTTCCAAACCTCACTTAAAGCTTTGTCAGCTAAATTTGCCGCCTTTTTTACATAATCAATTTCTTCATTGGATTTTATAACTCTTAATTTAGTAATTAACTCAGAAGTATCTTCTATTGAGCAGAAATTTTCTAAAGTTTTATTCAGCCTTAAAGCATTCCGACCAGTTAATCCGTATGCTTCATATTCAACCCCAATTTTTTTACCCTTTAAATTTAACTCGTCTAAAATAACTTTAAGATCTTCAGTAGGGTTTGATCCATTTTTATCAACCCATATTCTTATATCACTAATATTAGATGTATTTTGTGCTTGTCTTAAATCTGGAGCCCTTGTTAATAAAATTATATTACCTTTTTGATCCAAAACCAATGTTTGAAAAAAAACATACCCAAATGTGTCATATCCAGTGAGCCAATACATCGACTCCTGTCTAAACATAAGGAGAGCATCTAATTTTTCCTCTTTTAAAAGTTTAGTTATCTTATCTTTTCTACTTTTGAATTCTTCTACAGAAAAATGAAGACCCATTAATTGATAGTTGTTCTAACAGTACCAAGTTTGTCTACTTTGCCTATGTATGCACCTTTGCTTTTAATTGGCACGACACCAACTGTTGATCCGGTAAATACATAAAAATCTTTATCTAAAGAAACTTTCTCTTTTCTTATTTTGTTAAGAACAAATTTTAAAGAATTAAGTGGGTTTACATAAACAGTATTTGTATTACCGTTTACGTTTAATCCTTTTTTATTTTTTAAATTTGTTTTTAAATTGCTGAAATTTATTTTTTTAAATTTTTTCTTAGCTCCAACAATAAATTTTATATTTACACCAAAATCACTACATAAATCACCTAAATATTTGATACCTTTTTTTTTCTGTCTAAATCCAACAACCTCAATGCAAGGACCCATATGAGTAATAAATTTTTTTATATTTTTTGAATTTAATTTTCCTTTAAAGTCAAAAAATTTTTTTTTAATTATAAAGTAAACCTCTACTTCAGTACCTAAAGCATATTTATTAATTTTTACTTTTCCTCCAGATTTAATTAAATTTTTTCCAAATACAGTCGAATGAAATGGCTCTTTTTCTTTTAACTTTTTTAAGAGAGCAATTATTGTACCTCCGGCTTTAAAACCAACTTTTGTATCCTTAATTTTACTTTCACATAATAATCTTAGTTTATGTGCTAATTTTATATTCTTACAGAATTTTTCAGGAATTGGATTGATAAGTTTATTGCTATTGTAAGCCTTAACTAATTTTTTTGACACTGATTGAATATCATTTTTCATATTTATAGCCTATTGAAGAACTGTCATTGGATCAAGCCTTGTTTGAAACCAATTTATTCTAAAATCTAAATGTGGACCAGTTGATCTACCTGTTGAACCAACAGTTCCTATTATATCTCCTTTTTTAATCAAATCCCCAACTTCAACCATCACATTCTCAAGATGAGAATAAATTGTTGATATACCATGACCATGATCCATAATAATAGTACCCCCAGTGTAATAAAGGTCATCTTCAGCCATCGTGACCACCCCAGTACCAGAGGATTTAATCTCTGTCCCTTTTTTTGCCGCAATATCTATGCCGTAATGAGGCCATTTTGGTTTACCATTGAGAATTCTTTGGCTTCCATAAACTCCACTAATTATACCTTCAACTGGCATAATAAATTTTTCAGAAAAAAAAGTTAAATTGGAGTTAATTGCTCTAGCTTCTCCAATTTTCCCATTTTCTTTTTTAATTCTTTTATAAACTGACTCAGGTGGTGTTACTTTATTTTCAGGCAATCCATCAATTCTTTGAATGTTATACTTACGTTTAAAAACTTTTTTGATAATTTTTTCTGATTTACCGTTAGTAATTTTTGTTATCAAAACATCAAACTTCCTATCTCGATCAATTCCAAAAACAAAATAACCATCATTTGATACTTTGACATCTTTTTTATCAATTATTATTTTTGAGTTAGGATCTGTTTTTCCTAAAATAAAATGACCTTGAATAAATTTACCATCAAATTCTATTGCTAAAATATTTGTTGGAAAAAAAATTGCTAGTATTAGCAATACTTTTTTCATTATTTAGCTGTCCAACCTCCATCTATCAGAATAGATGATCCAGTTATCATTGCAGAAGCATCTGATGCTAAAAAACATACAGCTGTAGCTACATCACTCTCTTTAGCTGCTTTGCCCATAGGAATATTGCCTAAAGCCAAATTTTTGAACTTTTTATTTTTAAAAAATTTTTTTACCATAGGAGTTTCAACAAATGTCGGAGCAACTGTATTTACTCTGATATTTCTCGTTGCTAACTCTACACCCATGCCCTTTGTTAAACCTTCAATTCCAAATTTAGTCATATTATAAATATTTCTACCAGACATACCTACATGGCCAAGTTGAGATGACATATTTATAATTGATCCAGCTCTTTTTTTATTTTTAATCATTTTTTTTACAACTAACTGTGCAACATTAAAGGCAGCTTTTAAGTTTAGATCTACCAAATAATTCATACTTTGCTGTTTAATTTTCTCAAATGGCTCTGGAATATTAGTCCCTGCATTATTTACAAGAATATCAATAATTTTTATTTTTTTTATTTTTTCCTGTAATTCGCTATAGTTCATTACATCACAATTTATTTTGATTAATTTACTTTTAACTTTTTTTATTTCTTTTTCTAATTTATCAAGATCAGACGATGTTCTGCTCAAACCAATAATTGTTGCGCCTGCCTCAGCTAATGCAATTGAGCAAGCACGTCCTAAGCCTTTACCAGCTCCTGTAACAAGAGCATATTTCCCTTTAAGATTAATTTTTTTTAAATACATTTAAATAAATAACTTGATGTCCGTATAAATTAGATCAATTGCGACAAATAATATAGCAAATAAACCAACCCAAGCTATCCATTTGTACTCTTTAATCCATCGAGAAATTAAAGTTGCAGCAGTTGCCATTAATATAATTGATAAAACAAGACCAAAAACTAATAAAAAGTAATGATCTTTGGCAGCACCTGCTACACCCAATACATTATCTAAACTCATAGTAAAATCAGCTAACAAAACAGTCCAAATTGCTTTAAGCATTGAAGAGCTATCTAGTTTGATATTTTCATCATCATTCTGTGAATTTTTTATTACATCAACGTAGAGTTTGTAAACTATATAAAGTAGCAACAGTCCACCAATTAATCTTAATCCTGTAATCTGTAATAGATAAGCAGTTATAAGTGTTAAAACTATTCTCAATATTACAGCTCCACCTATTCCCCAGAAAATTATTTTTTTTCTTTGCTCTGGCGGAAATTTTGAAGCAACCATTCCTATGATGATGGCATTATCTCCAGCTAGAATTAAATCAATAAATATAATTTGGAAAAAAATTGCAATTTCTTCAGACATTATTGCTATTTAATATCATATCTGATCCTTTTTCAGCAATCATTATAGTTGGAGCGTTCGTATTTCCAGATGTGATATTAGGCATTATAGAAGCATCAATTACACGCATATTTTCAATTCCATGTACTTTTAGTTTGTCGTTTACAACTGAGTGGCTATCATTTCCCATTTTACAAGTTCCAACAGGGTGGAAAATGGTTTGAGCATAATCACTTGCAGCTTTGACTAACTCTTCATTATCATCAATGTGAATTCCAGGTCTGTATTCCTCTGGCTCGTATTGTTTAAATGTATTTGTTTCAAGCATTATTTTTCTAATTATTTTTAATCCTAATGCTGCAACATACCTATCATCCTCAGTTGATAAATAATTCATTTTAATTTTTGGGTGTTCTCTACTGTCATTACTAACTATATTTATTTCCCCTCTACTTGTAGGTCTAATATTTGCAACCGTTGGAGTTATACCTTCAAAATCATGCATAGGTGTTACCCCTAGTATGTCAGTGCTTACTGGAGACACATGGAATTGAAGATTGGGTGTCGCCCTAGAGGGGTCACTTTTTACAAATCCACAAACCTGACTTGCACCCATTGTCATAGGTCCGCTTTGTTTTAAAATGTATTCTAATCCCATCATAAATCTTCCAAATATACTATTAACTTTTTTATTTAGTGATTTAAGTTTCTTAACCTTGTACACAGGCCTCATCATAAGATGATCTTGTAAATTTTTTCCGACCCCTTTTAATTCATGAATAACTTCAATACCTAGTTTTTTTAATTTATCACTATCACCAATTCCAGATACTTGTAAAATTTGTGGTGAACCAATTGATCCTGAGGATAATATAACTTCTTTATTTACTTTAACAGTTTTCAAATTATCACCAGAAAAATAACTTACGCTTACTACTTTTTTTCCTTCAAAATTTATTTTTTTAACGTGTGCTTTTACCTCAATTTTTAAATTTTTACGTTTTTTTGCAGGATTTAAATAACCTTTTGCAGCACTACATCTAAGCTTTAATCCTAAATTATTAAAACTAGTAGTAAATTGAAAAAAACCTACACCAGTATTATCACCTTTATTAAAATCACTCGTTTTTGGAATTCCAAATTCTTCAGCTGCGTCCTGGAATACATCTAAAAGTTTTAAATTTATTTTTTTGTTTGCTACAGATATCGGTCCTTTGTCGTTATGGTATTCACTTTTACCTAGCTCATTATTTTCAGATTTTAAAAAATAAGGAAGAACATCATCCCAGCCCCATCCTTTGTTACCTAATTGTCTCCAAATATTATAATCATCACTTTGACCTCTCACCCACAGAAGACCATTAATTGAAGAGCTGCCGCCCAAGGTTTTTCCTCTTGGATATCTTATTGATCGATTATTCATTGTTTCGTCTGGCTCAGTTCTATAACACCAATCAACTTTAGGATTATGCATGGTTTTGAAATATCCCACAGGTATATGTATCCACGGGTAGGTATCTTTACCACCAGCCTCAAGAATTAAAACTTTATTATTAGGGTTTTCTGATAGTCTATTAGCCAGAACACATCCAGCTGACCCTGCACCTAAAATTATATAATCAAAGTTTTCCATATTAATTAAAATAATTAAATTTTTTTAAAAATCTTTTAACATATACTTTATAAATTAAATAATAAGATTAGGTAGTTTAATATGAAATATTTAGACGCATTAATTATTGGTGCTGGATTTTCAGGTTTATATCAGCTTCACTGTTTGAGAGATAAATTAAAATTAAATACTCTAGTTATCGAGGAGGGAAAAGATATTGGGGGCACATGGTATTGGAATACATATCCAGGAGCACGTTGTGACTCTGAAAGTTTTACCTATGGTTTTACTTTTTCTGCAAAAATTTTTAAAAATTGGACTTGGAAAGAAAGATATCCAAAGCAAAATGTAATTTTAAAATATCTAAAATATTTTTCAAATGAACTAAAATTAAAAAAAAATATAGTTTTTAACGAAAAAGTAATTTCAGCAAAATATATAGAAAAAAATAATTTATGGAAAATTCAAACAAATAATAATAAAAAATATTACACCAAATATTTAATATGTGCTGTTGGATCTTTGTCATCTATAAATCTTCCAAAGATAAAAGGAATTAATCAGTTTAAAGGTCAATTACATCATAGTGGAAGATGGCCCAGAAAAAAAATAAACTTTAAAAACAAAATTGTAGGACAAGTAGGAACTGGTTCTACTGGAATTCAGATAGCACCTGAAATTGCAAAAAAAGCTAAAAAATTAATTTTATTTCAAAGATCACCAAACTTTAGCATTCCAGCAAGAAATAGAAAACTAACTAAAGAAAATATTAACAATTATAAAAAAAATTTCAAAAGACTCAGAAATTTTTTAAAAAGAACTCCTGGAGGACATCCTTTTGAATTTCCTAAAAAATCAGCCTTTGATTTTAACGAGACAAAAAGAAATTTACTTTATGAAAAATCTTGGCAGTATGGAACTCTATCTTTTAGGGCAACATTTAATGATATAGTAAAAAATATCAAAGCAAATCAAACAGCAGTTAGCTTTATAAAGAGTAAAATATATTCAACAGTAAAAAATAAAAAATATGCTGATATATTAACTAATTTTGACCATCCTTTTACAGCTAAAAGACCTACTTTAAATACAAATTATTATGAGATGTTTAATAAAAAAAATGTCGAATTAGTTGACTTAAAGGAAAGTCCAATAGTTAAAATAACTAAAAGAGGCATTAAAACTAAAAAAAGTGAATACATTTTGGATAAAATTATTTTTGCAACAGGTTTTGATGCATTAACTGGATCAATTTTAAAACTAAATATAACTGGTAAAAAAGGTATAAATTTATCTAAATTTTGGAGCGAAGGTCCTAAAAGTTTCTTAGGCCTTCTTGTTCCAAATTTTCCAAATTTATTTATTGTGAGTGGGCCTGGCAGCCCATCAGTTTTAACAAATGTTCCAGTACAAATAGAGCAACATGTTAAATGGATTACGAATTGCATTAAATATTTAGAAAAAAATAAAAAAAAAAGGATTGAAACTAGCAATCTTGCAGCAAAAAAATGGCAAAAAGAAATTATGAATTCTGTTAAAAAAACATTGTTCATGAAAGCTAAAAGCTCATGGTATAAAGGCGACAATATACCTGGTAAACCAAAGACTTTTTTACCTTATCCTGGTGGAATGCCAAAATATAGAAATGAATGCATAAAAGTTGAAAAGAACAAATATAAAGAATTAAAAATATCATAAAATGAGAACTGTAAAATTTTTAATAGTATATTTATTTTTAACAACCAATTTACTTTCAGCAGAGATAGAAATTTTAGTTGATAAACCAGGCGAGGGAAAAAAAATTATTAATCATTCTTGGGTACAAATTGAATATACTGGTTCATTTATTGATGGAAAAGTTTTTGATACTAACGTTGGAAAAGATAGACCTTTAGTGGTTCAAATAGGAATGAGAGAAGTTATACCTGGTTTTGAAATGGGTATAGTTGGAACAAATAAAGGTACAATCAGAAAAATTAAAATTCCCTCAGAATTGGCATATGGTTCCTCAGGAGCTGGAGATGTAATACCTCCAAATTCAGATCTTATTTTTGAATTTAAGATTATTGATGTTTTGGATCCAAATTATAATTTAATTTCATCTGATCAATTAAAAAATTTATTAGATAATAATGCAGTTGTTTTAGATATTCGAACAGACGATCAATGGAAAAAAACTGGTGTAATTAAAGGATCATTTCAAGAGACTGCGTTTGATAAAAATGGAAAATTTAATGTTTATTTAATGGATAGAGTTAGAGCTTTAGCTGGTGCAGAGTCTCAAAATATTGAAATTATTTTCGTTAGCAATGATGGAGAGACTGCATCAATTTTAGGTAATGCCTTTGCAGAGGACCTAGGTTTTAAAAATGTATACGTTTTAAAGGGCGGAATAAAAGCTTGGATTAACGAGGAAAAAGCATTAGTTTCCTTTTTAAAATAACGTCAAGTCATTTATAAAATGAAGCTTAAAGATAGAGTAGCAATAGTTACAGGTGGAGGCAAAGGTATAGGCGAAGAAATTTGCTTGGGTCTAGCAAAAGAGGGCGCTAAGATTGTTATAGCAGAAATAGATATTACAAATTCAGAAAATGCTAAAAAAAAGATTCTAGATACAGGCAGTGAAGCAATAATCGTTAAAACTGACGTCTCTAAAAAAGATAGTATTAATGAAATGGTAGAAAAAACCATTCAAACATTTGGAAAAATTGATATCCTTATAAATAACGCAGGCATAAGACATGTAAAAAAATTGTTAGATCATACTAAACAGGACTGGGACGATATGATTTCAGTTAATCTTACAGCGCCATTTCTTGCAAGTCAGGCTGTAATTCCTCACATGATTAAAAATGGTAAGGGAAAAATTATAAACTTTGGTTCCATAGCTAGTTTTATGGGTAGACCTGATAGAGTAGGTTATGTTGCAGCTAAAAGTGGGGTACTAGGATTAACGAGAGCATTGTCTGTTGATCTTACTGGAAAAAATATAAACGTAAATACTATTTGTCCAGGATTAATATCAACTCCTTTTAACCAAAAATATGCTGAAGATCCAAAACATGGCAAAGCCTGGGGAAAAGAAACGGTTGTAGGAAGATGGGGGCAACCAAAAGATATTGTAGGAGCAGCAGTATTTTTATCAAGTGATGAATCAGACTTTATAAACGGATCTGAAATTAAAATTGATGGTGGATGGCTTTCTTCTAAGGTTAGAAAAGGAGAATTAGATAATGGGTAGTTTTGAAAAAAATTATGAATTAGCTCTTAATAATGCAAAAAGATTATCAGATAAAATTTTAATAGATGGTAAATTAATTTCTGCTCAAAGCGATAAAAAAATACAAGTCTTAAACCCTAGCACAGGAGAGAATATTGGTTCAGCACCACAATGTGATAAAAACGATGTTAATATTGCAGTCGAGTCTGCTTTTAAAGCATTTCAAAAATGGAAAAAAATACCAGCACGTGAAAGAGGAAAGATGGTTACTGCAGGCGCGAGGAGATTAGAGGAAAGAAAATCTGAAATTGAGACATTGCTTTCATTAGATACTGGTAATGCTTTAAGAACTCAAGCTGTGCCAGAAACCGCTGCATCTATTGAGCTAACAAATATGTTCGCAGGCCTATCAGGAGAGTTAAAGGGCGAGAATTATCCACCTAATATCCCAAATACCATTCATTATACTACAAGAGATCCAATTGGTGTCGTTTGTGCAATTGTACCATGGAATGCTCCTTTATTTTTAACAGTTGCTAAAATTGCTCCAGCAATAGTTGCTGGTAACAGCGTTGTGTTAAAAACAGCTGAACAGGCACCTTTTTGCGCTTTACTGTTATCTGAAATATTCCAACAAGAACTTCCGCCAGGAGTTTTAAATGTTATTTCAGGGTATGGAGAAGAGTGTGGTGAACCTTTGGTAACTCATGAAAAGGTAAGAAAAGTAACTTTTACGGGATCTTTTTCTGTTGGAAAAATCATTGCTGAAAAAGCTGCTCCGAAATTATGTCCTGTAACTTTAGAACTTGGAGGAAAAAATCCAAATATAATAATGAGTGACGCTGATTTAGATATTGCAATTCAAGGTGTAATTGACGGTATGAGGTATACCCGTCAAGGACAAGCATGTACTGCGGGGTCTAGAGTTTATATTCAGGAAAAAATTTATGATAAAGTTATCAATGGTGCAGTTGAAAAATTAAGTAAACTAAAAATGGGAAATGCTTTAGATGAAGTATCTGATATAGGAGCGATTATCTCAGAGGAGCAACTAAAAAGAACTTTGTATTATATGGATATAGCAAAACAAACTTCTTCAGCTAAAGTTGTACATGGTGGCAATCAACCAACAGGTAGTGATTATAAAAATGGTTTCTTTTATGAACCCACACTGATGTCAGGTGTACCGGTAGACTCTCCTGTTTGTCAGGAAGAAATTTTTGGGCCAGTAGCTTGTGCTATTCCATTTAAAACATTTGAAGAAGTAATGCAAAGTGCTAATGATACACCATTTGGATTATCAGCTGTTCTTTGGACTCAAAATTTGTCTAGAGCACTAGAGTTTGTTGAAGATATTGAAGCAGGATTTGTTCAAGTAAACCAATGCGTTGCTCCAAGAGCAAATGTATCTTATGGTGGTTTAAAAATGAGTGGTCTAGGTAAAGAATATGCGTTTGATAGTATGATAAATCATTTTACTCAAAGCAAAACAGTTTTGATAAATCGAGGAAAATCAAATATAGATAGTTAAATATGACAGATCAAATTGCTTTCATAGGAGTTGGAAATATGGGTAATCCCATGGCTGACCAGTTAGTTAAAGCTGGAAAAAAAGTTAAAGCTTATGATGTTTCTTCTGAAATGATACAAAAAGCAAAAGAAGCAAATTTAAACGTAGTAGAAACTTTAGATGAAGTACTCGAGGGTGCAAATTTTATAATTTCAATGTTACCTGAGGGAAAACATGTTAAGTCACTTTTTTTAGGTGAGGAAGGAATAATCGATAAAATATCAAAAGATGCATTAATTATAGATTGTTCAACAATCGATATAGAAACTTCGTTATTACTCGGCAAAGAAGCTAAAAGTAGAGGTATCAGAATGATTGATGCACCTGTTACAGGAGGTGTTATGGGTGCAAGAGTAGGCAAACTCAATTTTTTAGTTGGTGGAGATGACGAGTCTGTAAACTTAGCAAGACCATTAATGGACATTATGGGTCAAAAAATTTTGCACGCTGGACCCCAAGGAAGTGGTGTTGGAGTTAAAATCTGTAATAATATGTCCTTAGGTATTTCAATGATAGCTGCATCAGAGGCATTAATGTTAGCAAAAAGACTCAAGATGGATTTAAAAAAAGTCCATGAAATAATGAAAAATGCATCTGGAAATAATTGGGCCCTATCGACTTACACTCCCTTACCGAATTTAACGGATGGCGTTCCTTCAAATAATAAATACAGACCTGGTTTTTCTGCTGCAATGATGACAAAAGATTTAAAATTAGCAAATGATGCTGCAAAATCAGTAAGCGCATCAACCCCTTTAGGAAAACATGCTTTAGAAATTTTTTCAGAATTTTGTAACGAGGGAGAGTCTGAAACTGATTATTCAGGTATATCGAAAAAAATTGGTGGTGATGCGTGGGATTACCCTTTTGACCCAAAAGGCAAAGATTAGCTATTAAACCTCAAGTTGCATATTCAATTTATGTAACAATTTAACGTTTTACATTTCTCAACCAATAATATTAACTTAAGGTATTATTAAGTCTTAATAACAATAAAGAGAGGGATATATAATGAAAAAAATCACATCAATGATTTTAGCTTTAGTATTTGCAGTTTCAGTAATTGGTTCTGCATCTGCTAAAACATTAAAAATCCAACTTACTTTTCCAAAAACATCTTACGATGGACAAATCGTAAAAATGTGGACTGATAGAGTAACAAAATTAACACGAGGTGAGTTAAAATTTGAACTTTTATCAAAAGGTGAAGTTGTTGGAATGAAAGAAACACTAGAAGCCGTTGACAAAGGTCTAGTAGATGGTGGTGCAGCATGGACTCACTACTGGTCAAACTATCACCCAGCTGCGATGTTATTTGGTTCGCCAGTTGCTGGTGGAGGAATTGGTTTAAGTACTAAATCTTGGTTAGCTTGGTACTTCGACAATGGTGGTAAAGAGTTATACGACCAATTGTGGACCGAAATGGGAATGAATGTTAAAGGTTTCGTGATGGCATCATCTGGACCAGAGGCATTAGGTTGGTTTAAAGAGCCGATCAAGAATATGGATGATTTCAGAAAATACAGATTCAGAACTCCTCCAGGAATTCCAGGACAAACATACAAAGATATCGGAATTGCATCAGTATCTTTATCAGGTGGTGATATTTTACCAGCGCTTGAAAAAGGAACAATTGATGCTGCAGAGTGGTGTTGTCCAAAACCAGACTCAGTATTTGGTTTCCAAAAAGTTCTAAAAAACTATTATCTACAAGGTCTTCACCAAAACGTTGTAAATGGAGACATTTATATAAATGGTGATGTTTATAATTCTTTAACTGATCATCAAAAATATGCAATGGAAGTTGCATCTGAAGCTATGATCACAAGAAATATTACAAACAGAGCTGTAGAAAATGGAAAAGCGTTAATTGATCTTACTCAAAATCATGGTGTAAAACTATGGGATACACCGGCTGATTATTTCACTGAGTACATGAACGCTGCTCAAGCTACTCTTAAAAAGAATGCAGCAGAAAATGCTTTCTTTAAACAAGTTTACGAGCACATGACAGAGCACGCAAAAGTTGTAGTACCTTTTATTGCACAAATGGAAACATCTGATGCATCAATTGGATCTGCATTTGCAGCACAACAATAAGTAACTTTATAAAAAACGGGGATTTAACTAATCCCCGTTTTTTTAACAATTTAATTTTAAATATTATACTTGTTCAATGGTTGATAAAGATAAAGAACCTAAAGTTAAAGAAAATCTAGATATTACTGACGAATTAATTGCTGAAAGAAGAACAAGTACAAAAATGCCTGAGGACATGATTCCTTGGATGGCAAAAACAATCGAATTTATTGACTCAAAAATGCTTTTATCAGGCAAAATAATAATGTGGATTACAATTCCACTTATTTATGCAATGATACATGAAGTAATTGGAAGACATTTTTTTAATAGACCTACACTTTGGTCTTTTGATATTAGCAGAATGCTAGCAGGGGCTTTGTTCATGCTTGGTGCAGCATATACATTATCAAAAGGTATTCATATAAGAGCTGACTTTCTATACAGAAATTGGACAGTTAAAAATCAGGCTAGAGTTGATCTATTTTTATATCTTTTATTTTTTATACCAGGTTTCTTAGTATTTTTTTATGTAAGTTTTGATTATGCTTACACATCGATTTGTGGAAGATCAAATCTTGAAGAATGTTTAGGTGGAAAAGTAAGAATCCAAAGAGCCATGGACACCACATGGATGCCAATAATGTGGCCACTAAAAAGTTGTATGCCAATTGGAGCCTTTTTACTTTTAGTCCAAGGTTTTTCTGAAATACTTAAAACATATTATGCTTTTGTGAAAGGAAGATGGCCTTAATGGAATTCTTTTCACCAGAAATAATTGGCGCAATAATGATTGGTTGCATGTTGTTTGCAATTTTCGTTGGATTTCCTATTTCATTTACGTTGATTTTTTTAGGTCTTGTTTTTGGTTATTGGGGATTTGGAAAGTTAGTTTTCTATTTAATGACCTTGCAATTTAATATGATAATGACCGAGAATACCCTGGCCGCCGTTCCACTCTTTATATTTATGGGAATTTTGATGGAGCAAGCTGGACTGATGGAAAGATTATTTAACGCGGTACAATTAATGCTCTCAAAAACTAGAGGTGCATTATTTTATGCTGTTATGTTTGTATCAACTATTTTTGCAGCAGCAACTGGGATTGTTGGAGCATCTGTAACAATTTTGGGAATTATGGCTGGAAAAACTATGATCAGGACAGGATATGACACCAGACTTTCAGCGGGTTTAATTTGTGCTGGAGGTACTTTAGGAATTTTAATTCCTCCAAGTATTATGTTAGTTGTTATGGGTCCTGTATTAGAAATACCAGTTACAGATTTATTCGCAGCCGCAATCATCCCAGGAATTCTTTTAGCATTTTTGTATGCCGCTTACACAACGCTAAGATGTTTTTTAAATCCTAAACTTGGTCCTGTATTACCAGCTTCAGAACGACCAAAAAATATGGCTAAGGTTTGGTATGAGTTTTTAATGGGTTTAATTCCTCCTGCAGGTTTAGTTTTCTTTGCCTTAGGAAGTATTTTATTTGGTCTTGCAACTCCAACTGAAGGTGCCGGCATGGGAGCTTTTGGAGCAATACTTTTAGCACTGGCATATAAAAAACTTACTTATCACGGTCTGAAAGAAGCTCTATTGAAAACATTAGAGATAACAGCATTAATTATGTTTTTAGTTGCAGCCTCAAATTTCTTTGGTGCGGTATTTTCAAAATTAGGAACTCCATCTCTATTAACAGACTTCTTATTAAATCTTGATGTAAATAAATATGTGATTTTAGCGATTATAATGGCTGCAATATTTTTACTAGGTTGGCCTTTAGAATGGGTTCCAATAGTATTAATAGTTTTACCAATAGTTCTACCTTTAATTTTAGAATTAGGTTTTAACTTAACTTGGTTTGCTATTCTTGTAGCTGTCAATTTACAAACCGCCTGGCTATCTCCACCTGTAGCTTTATCAGCTTATTTCTTAAAAGGTGTCGTACCTCAATGGGATTTAAAAGATATATATTTAGGTATGATGCAATTTATGGTTATTCAATTAATTGGCTTAATATTAATTATTATGTTTCCCCAAATAGCATTATGGTTGCCAAGTATAATGTATCCTAGCCCTTAGCTTTTTTATTAATTTGAGGAATAATTGTTCCTACTAAAATAATTATTAAGGATATAAATATATTAATGGATATTGTAGAACCCAAAACTATCCATGACATTGTAGCACCAATAGGACCAGTTAAAGGATACATTAAACTAATTCTACCGATAGGTGCTCTTCTTAAAGCAAAGTTATAAAATAAATAAGCACCAAAAGTTATAAAAGATAGTGTTATAGCTGCAAGAACTGGAGGACTTAAATTTAAATAATTGTTATATTTAAAACTACTATCAGGCCACAATATAAAAAGTATTAAAACAGATAAGATTGCTCCAATCATGTATTGAAAAGTATTAACACCTAATTGATTTACTTTGGTTTGCATAAAACGTCTTCCAAGTACTTCATTAATAGAAACACACATCATCCCTAAAAATATAATAAAATCCCCTAAATAATTTCCGCCTCCAATTTTCTTTTGGGTTGATAATAAAATTAAAGTTCCAATAATTGTAATAAATGCTCCAATTATTACTTTAATTTCAATTTTTTCTCTTAAAAAAATTCTTGCTACAAAAGGCTGCCAAATAGGAAGTGTACTTATTAAAGCAACACCACTTACCGGAGAAGTTAGCAACAGCCCTATATGAAAACTAAGAGTTACCAAAAAAGGATTTAGTAGACCCATTAAAAAAGGAGTTAATCCAATTTTTTTAATAGATAAATCTACTCTCATTAAAAGTGCAAATATTAACATTAAAATAAATGCTAAAGAGAATCGAACTGCCATTAAATCCATTACATAAAACTCTTGTAGTGCTAATTTTACAAATGGAGGGCCAGAGCCAAAGCCTATAACGGCAATGAACATTGAAATGTATCCAATATTACTTTTTAGAAAACTCATGTATTAATATCTTACTGTTATCACTTTTATAGACATATAAAAATATTAGTTTAGAATCTTTAAAGTGAGTCAAAATATAGAATTAAAAAATTTTGAATTAGCTACAGTTAATCCGAGTAATAAAACATGGACTTCGGCAGATTTATTCTGTTATTGGGCAAATAGTATTCAAACTGTAGCTGGATTTGCTCTTATATCATCTTTGTATTTAATCTATAATTTAAGTTCTTATTTAGTTTTATCCTCCTCAATAGCTGCATCAATTCTTGTGTATTTTTTTATTTCTTTAATTGGTCATCCATCCCAAAAACACGGATTACCTTTTCCAGTTTTGATGAGAATGTCCATGGGTCTAAACGGTGCTAGATATTTAAGTTTATTAAGATCAATTGTTGGAATTTTTATGTTTGGTATTCAAACATACTTTATATCCAAATCTATAACATACCTAACAAGAATTATTATTTATTACATATTCGACCCACAAATTTTAGAAAGTGAATTTGTTTTAGAATTTTTTCTAGGCTTAAATGTTATAGATTGGTTTTCATTAATAGTAACATTTTTCATTCAATTTTTTTTATTTACGAATGGTCAAAGATATAATCAAGGATTTTTAAAATTCTCCGCAATATTTGTTTATTTTGGTTTAATTTTCTTTTTTGTTATGCTTATTGCTGAA
The DNA here is from genome assembly GCA_902522525.1 of uncultured Pelagibacteraceae bacterium. Classification (GTDB taxonomy): domain Bacteria; phylum Pseudomonadota; class Alphaproteobacteria; order Pelagibacterales; family Pelagibacteraceae; genus Pelagibacter. The sequence goes on from CABYVU010000003.1 coordinate 55,469, forward strand.
AATAGCACTCAAATATTTCAATCTCTAAAATCTAATACAATTAGTACAAATTTGATTTCTAAATCAAATGTAATGCCTTTTTTTATTCTTACAGGGACAATTTTTTCATATTTTTCCATTGTGCTTTTGAATTATGGAGATTTTTCAAGATATGTAAAAACTAGCAGAGATTTTAAAATAGGAAATTTATTTTTATTTTTGAATATGATTATCTTTTCCTTTCTTGCGACTACTATTGTAATAGGTGTTGATGTTTTATTGAATCAAAAGCTAATCGTGGTTGATCAAATAATGACAAGGCCGATGGATATAATAGGAAAGATTGATAATGTATATCTAACAGTTTACGCATTAATTTTTATAATATTCTCTTCACTTTCGACAAATTTAATAACTAATTATGTTCCAACACAAAATAGTATAATTAATTTTTTACCCAAAAACTTAGACCTTAAAAGTGCAGGAATACTAATTTTAATATTTGGACTGATAACAGGCAGTTTGTGGCCATCAATACTAAGCCAAATAGAAATAATAAAATTAATTGATAGTTTAGCTGCATTTTTTGGACCAATTTTTGGAGTTATCATTGTAGACTATTATCTTGTTAAGAAAGAAAAAGTTAATCACAAAGATCTTTTTTTTATCAGACCAGAAAACGAGTACACTTATTCAGATGGATGGAATTATAAAGCTGTATACGCTGGATTAATAGGTTTTATTTTTTCATTTTCAATTATTTGGAATATTAATTTCGAAGATTTTAAAACATATTCATGGATTATAGGATTTGTCGTTTCATATATTATGTATTATCTTCTGAATGAAAAATAATTATGAAAGCTTTAGTTTATACTGGTGTAGAAGAACTTACTTATAGAGATGAAGAAGACCCAAAAGAGGTAAGTGGAGAAAGTATTCTTAAAGTTCACGCTTCAGGAATTTGCGGATCTGATATGCATGCTTACCATGGTAAAGACGAAAGAAGAATCCCACCCTTAATACTAGGTCATGAGGTAAGTGGAAAAATAAAAAATGGTAAATTCAAAGATAAAAATGTTGTATTAAACCCATTAATAACTTGTGGAAAATGTGAATACTGCATGAATGGACGCGAGCATTTATGTCCTAACAGAGTCTTATTAGGCATGAACCGACCTTATGAAAGAAGTGGAGTTTTTGCTGAATATGTCTCTACTCCAAATCAAAATATTTATGAAATACCTGATCGTCTAGATTTAAGTGAAGCAACAATTGCTGAACCTACAGCTGTATCTTTACATGCTGTATTGATGGGTGAGACATCATTAAAAAAACCGCTTAAAGAGTGTCGAACTTTGGTACAAGGTGCTGGAGCTATTGGACTATTGTGTTCATTAATTTTATCTAAAATAAAGGGAAATAAAAATATTATAATGTCTGATCCAAACAAACTAAGGCTAGATGTTTGTTCAAAATACTTCGATGGTAAATTTGTTAGTCCAAATGACAAAGAAGTAAAAGAAAATAGCTTCGATATTGTTTTCGATACAGTTGGATTAGAGGTATCTAGACAACAAGCTATTTCTGTGATTAAGCCTGGTGGTAGCATTATTCATATTGGTTTAACACAACCTTCTGGTCAATTTAATTTTAGAAAAGCTACACTTCAAGAAGTAACATTTATAGGCACTTATTGTTATACTAATAAAGATTTTGAAAAAACAATTAAAATTTTGGCCGATAAAGAAATAGGAGATCTATCTTGGATTGAATATCGAGAATTAAAAAAAGGAGCAGAGGCTTTCAAGCAAATTCATGATGGTAGTTGTTCTGCTCCAAAAATAGTTTTATTGCCAGAGTAAATACGTAATATTGAAAAAATAATAAAATTGTCTATAGAGGATTTAGTGAAAAATATTTTATTACCCATAATATTCTCAATTTTTCTTTTTTCATTATCTAATGCTAATGAAAAAGTAATATTTGATTTTACTGAAAATGAACTTTCTACTTTAGAAGTGAGGAAAGTAAGAGGTGCTGATGCAAAAACTATTTATACAATTGGAAAAAACGAGAATGGAAATTATCTAAAAGCAGTATCAGATAATGCAGCCTCCGGTCTTGGCAAAGAAATAAAAATAGATTTAGACGCCACCCCTTATATTAACATTACATGGAAAGTTGAAAAAGACTTAAAAGGAATTAAAGAAAATACAAAAAAAGGACATGATTTTGCTGCAAGAGTTTTTGTTATTAAAAAAACAGGTGCAACGCCACTATCAAATAGAGCTATTAATTATGTTTATTCTAGCAACTTAAACATTAATGATTATAAACGAAGCCCTTATACAAAAAAGTCGATAGATTATGTTTTATCCACTACAAAAAATAATTTTGATGAGTGGATTACAGTAAAAGCAAATGTAAAAGAAGATTTTAAAAAACTCCATAAACTAGATGTTAAAGAGTTGGATGGAGTTGCTATTATGGCTGATACTGATAATTCAAAGATGAAAGCTATAAGCTATTATCAAAATATTTATTTTTCGTCTCAGTAATTTATTTCATATATTTTTTGAGTACTAAACTTAAAAACGAGAGCAGAATTGCAGCAATTACATCAAGAAGTGGTGTTGCTTGAGGATATCCAAAGTTCCACAATACAACCCCTATAAGCTAAATTATATATATTTTCATAAACAAATAATCATAGGTATATATATTCCTTGTCTTTGATAATATATTTTTAATATGGAATTTAAATCAAACTTTAAAGTTTACTATGAAGACACTGATAGTGGAGGAGTAGTTTATTATGCTAATTATTTGAAATTTTTGGAACGAGCTAGAACAGATGCAATTACATCTTTAAATTTTAGTAATAAAAATCTTATAGAAAAATTTGGGATTTATATAATAGTTAAATCTTGTAACTTAAATTTTCATAAACCTGCAAAACTTGAAGACAATTTAAATATTATTTCTAAAGTATTAGAAGTTAAAAATGTATCAATAAGAATGAAACAGTATATTTTTGTCAATGATAGTATGATTGTTGAGGCTGAAATATTATTAGCTTCAGTAGATGAAAAGGGCAAACCATCAAAACTTCCAGTAGAATTTAAAAGTCAATTGATTAAATGATTTTTTTAACCTTAAGAAATAAATTAGTCATTTTATTAACATCTATTTTTCCAGTATTAACATTTCTAGGACTTGGGTGATAAGATCCAACTAATAAAATTTTATTTGGCAGCTTAAAAAATTTACTGTGTCCAAATTTAATATTAGATCTTATTTCAAATTGTTTTTTATAAAACTGTATACACGCATCAAAAGCTATTTTTCCAAGCGCAATTATAATCTTTAAATTTTCTAAATTTTCAATCTCATTTTTAAAATATTTAAAACAATTATTAAGTTCATTTCTAGTTGGCTTATCTCCTGGAGGGACACATTTTAATGCGGTAGTTATAAAACTATCATTTAGTATCAAACCATCATTTCTGTGAACTGAATTTGATTTGTTCGATAATTTAGCTTTATGAAGGCATTTGTACAAAAATTCAGATGATCTATCACCTGTAAAAACTCTTCCAGTCCTATTGCCACCATGAGCAGCAGGAGCTAAACCAACTAATAAAATTCTTGCTTTTCGGTCACCAAAACCTGTTATTGGTTTTCCCCAATATTTCTCATTGATATATTGTTTTCTTTTATCTTTTGCTACCTGTGTTCTAAAGTTTACAAGTCTTGGACATTTCTTACAATTTATTATTGAGTTTTCAAGTTTTTTAAAACTTTTTTTCATAAATATTAATTTTTAATCAATGAGTCTTATACTATAATTATATTTAATTATGAATGTAGGTTTTATTGGTGTTGGCTATATGGGTTATGGAATAGCCAAAAATCTTTTAATAAAGGGAAACAATTTATTTGTTATTGCAAACAAAAAAAGAGCACCTATTGATAAAATCGTAAGTGATGGAGCAAAAGAGGTTAAAAGCTACAATGAGTTATGTGAAAAGAATTTAGATGCTTTATTTCTTTGTGTAACCAATACGCCAATAGCTATAAGTATTGCAGAAAAATTATCTAATTTATTAAAGGATAGTACATTAATTGTTGACGTTACAACACATAACCAAAATGGATCAATTAAAATGGAACAAATTTTTGCAAAACGAAAAATTAATTATGTTGAATGTCCTGTTATGGGAGGACCTGTTCAAGCAGAGGAAGGGGTTTGTGGAGGAATTGTTGGCGCTTCTGATGAAAATTTTAAAAAGGCCGAAATTTATTTAAAAACTTTTTGTAAAGATTATTTTCATTTTGGTGAAGTAGGCAAAGGAGCAAAGTCAAAGTTATTAAATAATTTTTTATCACTTGGCACAGCAACAAATGTTATAGAATTTATCAAGAGTGCAAAAAAATTAGATATTGATCTAGAAAAACTTTTCGCTGTTGCAAAATTAGGATCTGGAAATTCAACAGCTTTAAATAGAATTTTTGATAATGTGCTTAAGAACGATTATACTGGATTTAAATTTTCAACTTCTAACACTTTAAAAGATCTTACCTATATTCACGAAATGCTCAAAGATTTAGGTAATGCAGAAAAATTAGCTGATGTTAAAAAGTCTATTTACAAAAAAGCAGTAGATGAAGGTAATGGAGATCTCTTCATAAGCGAACTAATACAAAAAGATTAATTATTCTTTTTTTTTATCAGCAAATACAATAGCTATAAGCAATAATGCTGTCCAAAACATTGCTGCTAAACTTTTGATAGCACTCGTTTCAGCACCCCATAAATCAAAAACAAACGCCCCAATAAGAATACCAATTATATAAATTATTACTACTAATCTAGTTTGACTCATTTAGTTGTTTCTTTTTAAATAGTGACATTCCATTATTTTTTTTATGTTCGTAGGATTCTTTGAAACTTTCCAACTGCCATCCTTGCATCCTCTTTTGAATATCTTTTAAATTTTGTTTTTTCCACTCATCACTTGTATTTTGGTCTTTCCAAATCTTCTTTTCATCATTGTTTCTTCCACAGCCATAGCAATATCCAGTTACAGGATCCATTTTGCAAATACTTATACAAGGCGAAATTATCATTTTTTTATATATTTATATCTTTTTACACTATTATTCTGATTGGACAAATTAGATCAATACTATATAAAACACCATAAATTTGGGCGAGTGGCGGAATTGGTAGACGCGTTGGTCTTAGGAACCAATAGTGCAAGCTGTGAAGGTTCGAGTCCTTTCTCGCCTACCATAAATAAATTATGAAAGTAACAGTAGAAAATAAAAAAGGTTTAGAAAAAGATCTTAAAGTATTCATAGACAAAAAAACTATCTCAGGCTTCATGGATGAAAAATATGAAGAAATAAGAAAGGATGTTGTAATAAAGGGTTTCAGACCTGGTAAGGTGCCTACAGAAATATTAAAAAGACAATTTGGTAAAGCTGTTTACGGTGAAGTAATTGATAAGTTGCTAAAAGATACAACAACTAAGGCGCTAGAAGAAAATAAAATTAAACCGGCTGGACAACCTAAAATAGATTTAAAGTCTTTTGGTGAAGGTAAAGATTTAGAATATATTATTTCAGTTACTGAACTACCCAAAGTTTCTGCCAAAGGACTAAGCTCAATAAAAGTAGATGAATATATTGTAAAAATTGATCCAAATGAAACAGATAAAAGAATTAATGAAATTGCAAAAAGTCAAAACAATTTTAAAGATGCAGAAGCAAATTATATCTCAAAAATTAATGATCTTGTAATATTTGATTATAAAGGAACAATTGACGGCAAAGAATTTAAGGGTAATGAGGGTAAAAATACTCAATTAGTTCTTGGAAAAGATTTATTTATAAAAGGATTTGATAAACAATTAGAAGGAGTTAAATCAGGTGATACAAAAAATGTAGAAGTAAATCTTCCAGAAAATTTTCCTGAAAAAGATCTTATTAATAAAAGTGCTGTGTTTGAATGTAAGGTTACAGCTGTAAGAATTCCAGAAAAAGTAAAAATTAATGATGATTTTGCTAAAAATATGGGTGCAAAAGATTTAACAAATTTAAAAGAACTTATTTCAAAACAAATTAATGATGAATATAAAAATTCATTAGCCATGATTACGAAGAAAAGTATTCTTGAGCAAATAGAGAAAGAAAAAATTGACCAATTACCTGGAAATTTAATTGAACAGGAAGTTAAAATATTATCTCAAGGAATGAAGGAGGAAGAAGTTAAAAAGAATCAGAAATCATTAGAAGAACAAGCTAAAAAAAGAATTAAAACTGGATTAATCTTAAATGCTTTTGGTGAGGAAAATAAAATTAATGTATCTCAGGAAGAAATTAATGTGGAAATACAAAAACAATTTAGAATGATGCCGGGTCAAGAAAAGATTGTCAAAGACTATTATGAACAAAATCCTGCAGCCATAGATAGTTTAAGGGGACAAATTTACGAAGAAAAAATAATTGAAGAAATTAAGAAAAAAGCAAAAGTTACTAAAAAAGAAATTACCAAAGAGGAAGCTGAAAAAATTCTAAAACAAGAAAATGAAAACAACATTAAAGAGCAAGCTAAACTTGCTAAAAAAGATGGAGATGAAAAAAATCAAAAAAAAACAGATCCTAAAAAAAAAGAGGTAAAAACAAAATCTAAAGAAACTAAAAAACCTAAAACTCCCGCATCAAAACCTAAAAAAGTAAAAAAGGTTAGCAAAAAGTAATCACAAGTTGTATAAGATTAATCGAATCGATTATGACTATTAAAATTCCAGAACAATTAAACACCCTAATCCCTATGGTCGTCGAACAATCTAGTAGAGGTGAAAGGGCATATGACATTTATTCTAGACTCCTTAAAGAGAGAATTGTATTTGTAGTTGGTCCAATACATGATGCTGTTGCATCATTAGTTACTGCGCAATTATTATTTTTAGAATCTGAAGATCCTAAGAAAGAAATCTCTTTATATATAAATAGTCCTGGTGGACTTGTAACAGCTGGACTTGGTATTTATGATACAATGCAGTACATCAAACCAGAAATAAGTACTTTATGTATAGGTCAGGCAGCAAGCATGGGTTCATTTTTACTAGCAGCAGGTACTAAAGGAAAAAGATTTTCATTGCCAAATTCTAGAATAATGGTCCATCAACCGTCTGCTGGTTTTCAAGGACAAGCGACAGATATTGAAATTCACGCTAATGAAGTTTTATCTCTAAAGAAAAGATTAAATGAAATTTACTCAAAACATACAGGAAAATCAGTTGATGAAATTAAATCAGCATTAGAGAGAGATAATTTTATGTCTCCTGATAATGCAAAAAGTTTTGGCCTGATAGATAAAGTGGTAGAAAAGAGAGAATAAGTCACAATATATAGATTGTCCACAACCTACACTTGATTACTTTGTATCATATGTATTAAAGTATTAAAATTGATTCGAATTAAAAATTATGAGCAACAATAAAAATATTCTTTACTGTTCTTTTTGTGGCAAGAGTCAACACGAAGTAAGAAAGTTAATTGCGGGTCCAACCGTATTCATTTGTGATGAGTGCGTAGAGCTTTGTATGGATATCATCAAAGAGGAGAGTAAAGATAATTTTGTAAAACATCAGGATGGATTACCTTTACCAAAAGAAATATGTAAAGTTCTCGACGACTATGTGATTGGACAATCTCATGCAAAAAAAGTTTTATCAGTTGCTGTTCATAATCATTACAAAAGATTAAACTACGAAAATAAAACAAGCAAAACTGTTGAACTATCTAAATCTAACATTATGCTGGTAGGTCCAACTGGATGTGGAAAAACTTTATTAGCCCAAACTCTTGCAAGAATACTTGATGTACCTTTTACAATGGCTGATGCAACAACATTAACTGAAGCGGGCTACGTAGGTGAAGACGTTGAGAATATAATTTTGAAATTATTACAAGCTGCAGATTATAATGTAGAAAAAGCTCAAAGAGGAATTGTTTATATAGATGAGGTTGACAAGATAAGCAGAAAATCTGAAAATCCATCTATAACTAGAGATGTATCTGGAGAAGGTGTTCAACAAGCATTGTTAAAAATTATGGAGGGAACAGTGGCTAGCGTTCCTCCCCAAGGAGGGAGAAAACACCCCCAACAAGAATTTCTACAAGTAGACACAACAAATATACTTTTTATTTGTGGAGGAGCTTTTGCTGGTCTTGATAAAATAATATCTCAAAGAGATAAAGGGTCATCTATTGGTTTTGGTGCAGAGGTAAAAACTTTAGAAGATAAAAAAACAGGAGAATGGATGAAAAATCTAGAGCCTGAGGATTTATTAAAATATGGACTGATCCCTGAATTTATTGGTAGATTACCAATCACAGCTACACTTGAGGATTTGGATGAAAAATCATTAGTAAAAATTTTACAAGAGCCAAAGAACTCTTTGATTAAACAATACCAAGAATTATTTAGATTAGAAGGTGTAAAATTAACATTTAAAGATCAAGCTGTTAAAGATATTGCTAATAAAGCTATAAACAAGAAAACCGGAGCAAGAGGATTAAGATCAATTTTAGAAAATTTATTACTCAAAACTATGTTTGATCTTCCTGGCCAAGATAACATAGAGGAAGTTATTATTGATGGCGGAGCAATTAAAGGCACCTCTCAGCCAATTATTGTTCATACTAAGAACAAATCAAAAACAGAAAAGACCTCTGCGGCTTAATAAGACTTAATAAACATAAGTTTACTATTGCATTATAAAATATAATATCCATATTTATGGTTATGGACGTTAAATTATCACAACCTCTGTTACCTTTAAGAGATATAGTTGTCTTTCCAAGTATGGTCATCCCACTGTTTGTCGGAAGAGATAAATCAATTACTGCATTAAACGAGGTAATGAAAAGTGACAAAAAAATTATTCTAGTCACACAAAAAAATTCTGAGGTTGATGATCCAAAAAAAAATGACGTATTCACTTATGGATGTGAAAGCAATATATTGCAACTTTTAAAACTTCCAGATGGAACAGTTAAAGTTTTAGTGGAGGGAATTAAAAGAGTAAAAATTGTTGATTTTAAGGATGACGAAAAATTTATAACTTGCACATATGAACATCAAAAAGATATTTTAAATAAAGATGAGGATCTTTTGCCTCTAGCACTGACTGCTGTAAGAAGGTTAGAAAAATTAACTTCAGTAAATAAAAAGATTTCATCAGAAACTATTAACAATATTAAACAATTAAAAGATCCATCTAAAATTGTAGATAATATTGTCTCTAATTTAAATGCATCTATATCTGAAAAACAACAAATTTTCGAAACATTGGATGTTAAGAAAAGATTAAATGCAGCTATTAAAATGATGGAAAGTGAAACCAGCATTATTGGTGTAGAAAAAAGAATTAGAGGGAGAGTCAAAACTCAGATGGAGAAGACGCAAAGAGAGTATTATTTGAATGAACAATTAAAGGCTATCCAAAAAGAATTAGGTGAAATTGAAGATGGTAAAGATGAAACGACAAATTTAAAAAAAGCAATTCAAAAAGCAAAAATGCCAAAAGAAGTTGAAAAGAAATGTATGTCAGAGCTCAAGAAATTAAAAAACATGAGTCCTATGTCTGCAGAAGCAACTGTTGTTAGAAATTATTTAGATTGGATGATAGACCTTCCATGGTTTAAAAAAAATGATGTAGATATTGATTTAAACAAAGGTTTGAAGATTTTAGATGAAGATCATTTTGGTCTAGAAAAAGTAAAAGAGAGAATCATTGAATTTCTTGCCGTTCAAAAAAGAATGGACAAAATAAAAGGACCAATTCTGTGTTTAGTTGGCCCCCCTGGAGTTGGAAAAACATCTTTAGGAAAATCTATAGCTAAAGCTACAAATAGACAATTTATAAGAATGTCATTAGGTGGAGTAAGAGATGAAGCTGAAATAAGAGGTCATAGAAGAACTTACATTGGATCCTTGCCAGGAAAAATTATTCAAATGATGAAGAAGGCTGGCACAAAAAACCCATTATTTTTATTAGATGAGGTTGATAAAATAGGTAATGACTATAGAGGAGATCCATCCTCAGCTTTATTAGAAGCATTAGACCCTGAGCAAAATACAGCTTTTAATGATCATTACTTAGAAGTTGATTATGATCTATCAGATGTAATGTTTGTAACAACTGCAAACACTTTAAATATTCTGCCACCACTTCTTGATAGAATGGAAGTTATAAGAATTCCTGGCTATACAGAAGATGAGAAGATAAACATAGCTAATAAGTACCTATTACCTAAACAGGTAAAAGAGAATGGTGTGAAAAATGGAGAACTTAACTTAGAGGATGGGACAATAAAGGAGATAATAAGAAGCTACACAAGAGAATCTGGAGTTAGAAATTTAGAAAGAGAAATTTCTAAAGTTACAAGAAAAGTTGTAAAAAAAGTTGTTAGTGGTGAAGTTGAAAAAGTACAAGTAAACGATAAAAATATTCCAGACTTTTTAGGAATTAAAAAATTCAAATATGGAGAAGTAGAGGATAAAGATAAAACTGGAATAGTAATTGGACTAGCGTGGACAGAAGTAGGAGGAGAAATTCTTAAAATCGAAACTGTTAATATGCCAGGCAAAGGTAGAATGCAAATAACAGGAAAACTTGGTGATGTTATGCAAGAGTCAGTAAAAGCAGCAAAATCTTTTGTTAGATCTAAAAGTTTAGAATATGGAATTATTCCACCTTTCTTTGAGAAAAAAGATTTTCACATTCACGTACCAGAGGGAGCAACACCAAAAGATGGACCCTCAGCTGGTATAGCAATGGTTACATCTATAGTATCATCGATTACAAATATTCCAGTTGATAGAGAAGTAGCTATGACTGGTGAAGTAACAATTACAGGACAAGTTTTACAAATAGGCGGTCTAAAGGAAAAATTATTAGCTGCTCATAGAGCAGGAGTTAAAAAAGTCTTAATTCCAAAAGAAAATGAAAAAGATTTAGTCGATATACCTAAAAAAGTTAGGGAGGATATTAAGATCATACCAGTTGAGACTGCAGATGAAGTCTTGAAAATTGCACTTACAAAAGAACTTAAGCCTGTGGAGTGGACAGAGGTAGATAAAATCTCAGAAGGTAAAAAAGACGATAAATCTCAAGCTAGTATTCAGTAATAAACAATTTACTTTATTAATCTGTTGATGTATTAGTACCAAGATTTTGGGTGGTTAGCTCAGTTGGTAGAGCATCTCGTTTACACCGAGGGGGTCAAAGGTTCGAGTCCTTTACTACCCACCATTAACACCTTTGGGGGGTGTAGCTCAGTTGGTTAGAGCACCTGCCTGTCACGCAGGGGGCCGAGGGTTCGAGTCCCTTCACTCCCGCCATTATTTGAGTAAAACTAGGCATAAAAATGTGACATATCTTCACTTTTAGTTGATATAATAGTTGTTACATAGGAATCAAATGCTTGCGGAATTTTTAAAAGATTATCTACCGATAATATTATTTTTGATAATAGCTTTAGGCTTGAGTCTTGCTTTTGTTGCAATTAATTACATTGTCGCTCCTAGCAAACCTGATCCTGAGAAACTTTCTGCTTATGAATGTGGATTTGAACCTTTTAATGACTCTAGAATGGAATTTGATGTAAGGTTTTATTTGGTTGCAATATTATTTATAATTTTTGATTTAGAAATTGCATTTTTATTCCCCTGGGCAATTTCACTTGGTGAAATCGGTTTATATGGTTTTTGCTCTATGATGTTATTTTTGTTTATTTTAACTGTAGGATTTATTTATGAGTGGAAAAAAGGAGCTTTAGATTGGGAATAAAATGAATTTAGAAGATAGAAAAAAAGATATTCCTGAAGAGTTTAAACAATTAGCTCAAGATTTTAGTGATAACGGTTTCATAACAACATCTTTAGACAATCTTGTTAATTGGGCAAGAACTGGTTCATTGCATTGGATGACATTTGGATTAGCATGCTGTGCTGTTGAAATGATGCAAACATCTATGCCAAGATATGATCTAGAACGATTTGGTGCAGCACCAAGAGCATCACCACGTCAATCAGATGTAATGATAGTAGCAGGTACTCTAACAAATAAAATGGCTCCTGCATTAAGAAAAGTTTATGACCAGATGCCAGAACCTAGGTATGTAATATCTATGGGGAGTTGTGCAAATGGCGGAGGCTATTATCATTATTCATATTCTGTAGTGAGAGGTTGTGACCGCGTGGTGCCTGTTGATGTATATGTTCCTGGATGCCCTCCTTCAGCTGAAGCATTACTATATGGGATTTTACAATTACAAAAAAAAATTAGAAACAAAGGTTCTTTGGAAAGATAATAATGAAAAATCTTGAGGACTTGGAAAAGTTTATAAATTCCGAATTAACATCTAAAATAAATAATTCATTAATAAAGCATGAAACTATTTATATAAACATTGATCATGATGAATTGGTCGATGTTATTTCTTTTTTGAAGACCAATAAAGAAACTAAATTTAGGCAATTAATTGAAATTACAGCTGTAGATTACCCTGAAAATGAAAATAGATTTAAGATGGTTTATTTATTATTAAGTCATGAATATAATCAAAGAATTATTATTGATTATTCAATAAAAGAAAATGAAGTAATTTCATCATTAACTTCTATATTTCCCTCTGCAAATTGGATGGAAAGAGAAGTATTCGATATGTATGGGTTAAACTTTAAAAATCATCCTGATTTAAGAAGAATTTTAACCGATTATGGCTTTGAGGGACACCCTTTGAGAAAAGATTTTCCTCTTACTGGTCATAATGAGGTTCGTTACAGTGAAGAACAAAAAAAAGTGATCTATGAACCTGTTAAATTAGAACAAAATTACAGAAATTTTGATTATGAGAGTCCTTGGGAGGGAACAAAATATATTAGAGAAATTAAAAAAAGCTAATGGCAAAAGAAAAAAAAACACTTAATTTAAATTTTGGACCACAACATCCTGCGGCACATGGAGTTTTAAGATTAATACTTCAATTAGATGGAGAAGTTGTTGAAAAAGCTGATCCTCATATAGGGTTATTGCATCGTGGTACTGAAAAGTTAATAGAAAACAAAACCTATATCCAGGCAGTTCCTTATTTTGATCGTTTGGATTATGTAGCACCAATGAATCAGGAACATGCATTTGCTTTAGCTATAGAAAAAATTTTAAAAATCGAAGTTCCTTCTAGAGCGAAATATATAAGAGTAATTTTCTGTGAAATAGGCCGAATATTAAGTCACATATTGAATGTAACTACTCAAGCAATGGATGTTGGGGCGTTAACACCAACTTTATGGGGATTTGAGGAACGAGAAAAATTAATGGGATTTTATGAGAGGGTATCCGGATCAAGGTTGCACGCTAATTATTTTAGAGCTGGTGGAGTACATAAAGATCTTCCTAGTGGACTTGAAAGTGATATTAATGAATTTTGTGAAAAATTTCCAAAGATTATTGATGATTTAGAAACTTTACTTACCGATAATAGAATATTTAAACAGAGAAATGTAGATATAGGAATTGTATCCAAACAAGATGCACTAGATTATTCTTTTTCAGGAGTAATGTTAAGAGGTTCTGGCGTAGCCTGGGATTTAAGAAGAAGTCAACCTTATGATTGTTATGACGATTTAGAATTTAAAATTCCTGTAGGTAAAAATGGAGATTGTTACGATAGATATCTTTGTAGAATTGAAGAAATGAGAGAAAGCGTAAAAATTATAAAACAATGTTTAAAAAAAATTCCAAAAGGACCAATTAAAACAGAAGATGGAAAAATTTCTCCTCCACCAAAAAAGGAACTTAAACAGTCTATGGAGGCTTTAATCCATCATTTTAAGTTATTTACAGAAGGATATAGGGTTGAAAAAGATGAGATATATACAGCAGTTGAGGCACCAAAAGGAGAATTTGGTGTCTATCTAATTTCAGATGGCTCAAGCAAACCATACAAATGCAAAATCAGAGCTCCTGGGTTTACCCATCTTCAAGCTATGGATTATTTAATAAAAGGACATATGCTTGCTGATGTACCTGCTGTATTGGGTTCAATGGATATTGTTTTTGGAGAGGTTGATAGATGAGTGTAAAAAAAATTCACAAACAACAGCCTGAAACATTTAAATTTAATGATAAAAGTATGGAGGCTGCAAATAAAATAGTTTCTAATTATCCCGACGGGAAACAACAGAGTGCAGTAATGGCTTTATTATATATAGCCCAAAGGCAAAATGATAATTGGATACCTTTACAAGCAATGAAATACATAGCTAAATTTTTAGACATGCCTTATATAAAAGTTTACGAAGTGGCAACTTTTTATTCGATGTATAATCTGTCACCAGTAGGTAAATATTTCTTTCAAGTTTGTACTACTACACCATGTATGCTTAGAGGAGCGTATGAATTGGTTAAAGTTTGTAAAAAAAAAATATCCGAAAAAGAAAATGTATTATCTGACGATGGAAAAATTTCTTGGATGGAAGTTGAATGTTTGGGTGCTTGTGTTAATGCTCCAATGATGCAAGTTAATGACGACTATTATGAAGATTTGAATGATAAAAAACTTGAAGAAATAATTGAGACGATATACCAAAATAAAATTCCAAAACCAGGGTCTTACTCAGGAAGAATGAATACAGAACCAGTCAACAATAGAAAAACTTTATTAGGAAACAAAAATGCTTAAAGACGAAGATAGAATATTTCAAAATTTATATAATGACAGTGGTGCTGACATAGAGTCTGCTAAATTAAGAAATGATTGGAAAGGAACAAAAGAAATTTTAGAAAAAGGAAGAGAGTGGATAATCAATGAAGTTAAATCTTCTGAGCTTAGAGGACGTGGTGGAGCCGGTTTTCCAACTGGTCTAAAATGGTCATTTGCACCTAAAGAAGTAGGGTCTAGACCGCATTATTTAGTCATTAATGCTGATGAGTCGGAACCTGGAACATGCAAAGATAGAGATATATTAAGATTTGAACCTCACAAATTAATAGAAGGATGCTTAATTGCTTCTTACGCAGTTAATGCCCATAAATGTTATATTTATATTAGAGGTGAATATTTTAATGAAGGGCAAAAACTACAAACTGCAATCGATGAGGCTTATAAAAATAATTTAATTGGTAAAAATGCTTTAAATTCAGGATGGGATTTAGACATTTATATTCATTATGGCGCTGGTGCTTACATTTGTGGTGAAGAAACAGCATTATTGGAAAGTTTGGAAGGAAAAAAAGGACAACCAAGATTAAAGCCGCCATTTCCTGCATTAATTGGATTATATGGATGTCCTACTATAATTAATAATGTTGAAACAGTTGCAGCTGTTCCTACAATTCTAAGAAGAGGTGCAAAATGGTTTAGTTCACTTGGAAGACCTAAAAACACAGGAACAAAAATTTACTGTATTTCTGGAAATGTAAATAACCCATGCAATGTAGAGGAAGAAATGGGAATTCCACTTAAAGAATTAATTGAAACCCATGCTGGAGGTGTAGTTGGTGGATGGGACAATCTCAAAGCTGTAATACCTGGCGGTTCTTCAATGCCAATGCTACCAAAAGAAATTTGTGACAATATGAAAATGGATTTTGATGCATGTGTTGAAAATAAAACAGGACTAGGAACAGCTGGTATTGTTGTGATCAATAATGACCAAGATATTATTAAGTGTATGGCAAGAATAGCTAGATTTTATAAACATGAAAGTTGTGGTCAGTGTACTCCATGTAGAGAAGGATCTGGATGGATGTGGAGAATGTTAGAAAGAATGGCAGCAGGTGAGGCAACTCCAGATGAAGTAGATATGCTTTTTGATGTAACAAAGCAAATAGAAGGTCATACAATTTGTGCTTTTGGTGAAGGTTCCTCTTGGCCAGTTCAAGGATTAATCAGACATTTTAAAGATGAAATACTTGAAAGAAATAAATTTGACCCAGTTGTGAAAAAAAACAAAAATATTCCATACCTTGTCGATCAACATTTATTGGAAAAGGAAAATGCCTAAATTAAAAGTAAACGATATTGATATTGAAGTTGAAGATGGTCTAACGGTACTCCAAGCTTGTGAGCAAGCTGGAGCTGAAATACCAAGATTTTGTTATCATGAAAAACTTTCCATAGCTGGGAATTGTCGTATGTGTTTGGTTGAAATGGAAAAATCTCCAAAACCAATAGCGTCATGTGCAATGCCTGCAGCTGAAGGTATGGTTATTAAAACAAATACAGAAAAAGTTGAAAAAGCAAGAAAAGGTGTGATGGAGTTTTTACTGGCTAACCATCCTTTGGATTGTCCTGTTTGTGATCAAGGTGGTGAGTGTGATTTACAGGATCAATCTATGTTTTATGGAGTTGATAAATCAAGATTTAAAGAGAACAAAAGATATGTACCTGAAAAATACATGGGACCGTTAATAAAAACCCAAATGACAAGATGTATTCATTGTACTAGATGTATCAGATTTGCCACAGAAGTAGCAGGTGTACCAGAGTTAGGTGCAATTGGCCGAGGAGAAAACATGGAAATCACAACTTATTTGGAGAAATCAATGGATTCCGAAATGTCAGCAAATGTAATAGATTTATGTCCGGTAGGTGCATTAACCTCTAAACCTTATGTGTTCGAGGCAAGACCTTGGGAACTAAAAAAGACTGAAACAATTGATGTTATGGATGCTGTTGGGTCAAACATTAGAGTTGATACTTATGATTGGGAAGTAAAAAGGGTTTTACCAAGAATTAATGAGGAAATTAATGAGGAGTGGATTTCTGACAAAACAAGATATGCATGTGATGGTTTAAAAAATCAAAGATTAGACACCCCATTAATTAAAAATAATGGAAACTTTGATGAAATAAGTTGGCAAGATGCATACAAAAAAATTAAAGAGAAAATTTCAACAATATCACCAGACAAAATAGTTGGTTTAACTGGTGATATGACAAACATGGAAACTATGTTTGCTGTTAAAAACCTATTTCAAAAAACATTAAATTCTAGTTATTTAGATTCAAGAGCTAACCATACTTACATAAATTTTGAAAATAGGAGTAATTACTTGTTTAATTCTAAAATAGAAGGGATTGAAGAAAGTGATCTTATATTATTATTAGGTACAAACCCCAGATTTGAGGCAACTATATTAAACTCAAGAATAAGAAAAACTTATTTAAAAAATAAAACTGAAATATTTTCTTTAGAGGATGTGGGTGATTTAACTTATCCTTATAAAGTTTTAGAAAATAATTCAAAAGTAATTAATAAAATAATTAAAAATGAGCACGATCTTTCAAACAAAATTGCAAGTGCAGAAAAACCTATAATTATCTTAGGTCAATCAATATTAAATAATAAGAATGGGGCATATATATTTGAAGAATTAAAAAAGTATTTAACTAATATTAATAAAATTGATGATAATTGGAATGCACTAAATATTTTATCAACTGATGCATCAGCTGTTGGCTCTTATGATTTAGGCATTTTTTCCTCAAATGATGGAAGCAACAAAACTCTAAAAAAAATTGAGGATGGTGAAGTCGAAGTTATTTTCTTATTAGGTCAAGACAACCTCAAAATTAAAAAAAGCAATGAATTTATAATTTATATTGGAAGTCATGGTGATAATGGTGCAGATATGGCGGATCTTATATTGCCTGGGGCTGCATATACTGAACAAGATGGTTATTTCACTAACTTAGAAGGAAAACTTCAAAAAGCATATAAAGCTTCATATCCTCCAGGAGAAGCTAAAGAAGATTGGCAAATAATTAATGAATTATCTTCTACTATCCTTGGAAATCCTCTATTTAATAATAAAGATGATCTACTAAAATCTATGCAAAACCATTTAAATAATCAAAATATTAAAAATTTTGAAGTTCCCACATATAATTTGAATGATGAAAAGATATTGGTTGAAGATATTGATTATTACTATTCTAATACGATTGCTCGTGCATCCAAAACAATGTCAGAGTGTAGATATGCAAGAGTTAATTTCAAAAAAACTGGAAGTGAGGGTTAATGGACTCTTATTTTTCAATATTATTTACTGAAGTTTATAAAATTTTGTTTTTATTAGTACCTGTTTTAGTTTCTGTAGCAATGATAGTTTGGCTTGATAGAAGAGTTTGGGCCTTTGTACAAAAAAGGAGAGGACCTAATGTTGTTGGTCCATTTGGTTTATTTCAATCATTAGCTGATGCATTAAAATATATCTTTAAAGAAATAATAATACCTGCAAGCTCAAACAAGCTTGTATTTGTGTTAGCTCCAGTCGTGACTATGACATTAGCATTAATATCATGGGCTGTAATACCATTTGGTGAAGATTTTGTTCTAGCCGACATCAATGTTGGTATTTTATATCTTTTCGCAGTTTCATCATTAGGTGTATATGGAATAATTATGGGAGGATGGGCCTCAAATTCTAAATACCCTTTTTTAGGTGCAATCAGATCTGCTGCACAAATGGTATCATATGAAGTTTCAATAGGAGTTATAATAATCAACGTTCTATTATGTGTTGGATCTTTAAATTTAAGTGAAATCGTTATGGCACAACAAAATTTATGGTTTGTAATTCCTTTATTTCCTATGTTTGTAATTTTTTTTATTTCTGCATTAGCAGAAACAAATCGTCCTCCATTTGATTTGCCAGAAGCAGAAGCAGAATTAGTAGCTGGATATCAAACAGAATATTCAGGAATGATGTATGCTATGTTTTGGTTAGGAGAGTATGCAAATATTTTGTTAATGTGTGCAATGGGATCAGTTTTATTTTTGGGTGGCTGGTTATCTCCAATAGATGTTTTCCCATTTAATGCTATTCCAGGTCCATTTTGGCTTATCTTTAAAATATTGTTTTTATTCATTTTATTTGCGTTAGTTAAAGCAACTGTTCCAAGATACAGATATGACCAATTAATGAAGCTTGGTTGGAAGATATTTCTCCCATTTTCACTGTTTTATGTTGTTTTAACTTCAAGTTTTTTACTATATTTTGATTTACTACCAGGGAAATAAATGAAATTTTCAAGATTATTAAAAACTATATTCATGATTGATTTTGTGACTGGTTTATTAATTGCAATAAAAGAGACTTTTAAGGCAAAAAAGACAATTAATTATCCTTTTGAAAAGGGATCTTTAGGAACAAGGTCTAGAGGAGAGCACGCTCTTAGAAGATATCCCAATGGTGAAGAAAGATGTATAGCGTGTAAGCTTTGCGAAGCTGTATGTCCTGCTCAAGCTATTACAATTGAATCAAAAGAAAGAGATGATGGTAGTAGAAAAACAGTAAGATATGATATTGATATGCTTAAGTGCATATACTGTGGTCTTTGTGAAGAGTCATGTCCTGTAGATGCAATTGTCCAAGGTCCTAATTTTGAATTTGCAACTGAGTCAAGAGAAGAGCTTTATTATACAAAAGAAAAACTCTTGGAAAATGGAGACAGGTGGGAAAATATTTTAGCTGCTAATATAAAGGCTGATAGCACTCACAGGTAATCTTATGATTGCACACTCAGTTTTCTTCTATATTTTCTCCTTAATAGCTATTGTTTCTGCAGTCATGGTAACAGTCTCAAAGAATACAGTTCACTCTGTATTTTTTTTAATCCTAGATTTTATTAGTATATCCTGTCTGTTTATTATGATAGGTGCAGAATTTTTAGGCATGATAATGCTTATTGTTTATGTTGGAGCTGTTGCAGTTCTATTTTTATTCGTTGTGATGATGTTAAACGTAGCTGAACAAAAAGGCCAATGGTTTAGCTCAAGGTGGGATGGTGGAACCCATATACCAGTCGGTTTATTAGTTAGTTTAATTATTTTTTTTGAACTTATAGTTGTAATTGGAGGATGGAAATATAAACCCGATTTATTAAATAGCCTTTCTATAAATATATCTACTGAGGTCACTAATACTAGATCTATTGGAAATGTTTTATATACGGATTATATACATCTATTTCAAATTTCAGGAATGATTTTGTTAGTTGCTATGATAGGAGCAATTGTTTTAACTTATAGAGAAAGAGCCGGAGTTAAAAGACAAAGTTATGTAAAGCAAATTTCTAGAGAAAGAGATGAAGGTGTTGATTTAGTTGAGGCTGAGAGAAATAAAGGAGTTAAAATAGATGTTTAGCATAGGTTTAGGACATTATTTAACATTAGCTGCAATTATATTTACTATTGGTGTTGTAGGGATTTTCCTTAATAGAAAAAATGTAATAGTTATTTTAATGAGTATTGAGCTAATTTTACTAGCAGTAAACATAAACCTTGTTGCCTTTTCAATATTTATCAATGATTTAAGTGGACAAATATTTACTTTATTTATTTTAACAGTTGCTGCTGCTGAGGCTGCTATCGGGTTAGCTATAATTGTAGTTTATTTTAGAAACTCAAACACAATAAGAGTTGAAGAAATTAAAAATTTAAAAGGATAAAATGGAATACCTAATTTTATTTCTACCTCTAATAGGAGCTGTAATTAGCGGTTTTTTTGGAAAGAAAATAGGAGACAGAAATTCTCAAATTTTGACAAGTTCGTTTGTGAGTATTTCAGCAATACTCTCTTTACTTGTTTTGTATAAAGTTATTAGTTTAGATTATTCAAACAATATTGTTGTAGCTACTTGGATTAACTCAGGAACATTAAATGTTAATTGGTCGATAAAAATTGATGCCTTATCAGCAGTTATGTTTGTTGTGGTAAACTTTGTTTCATCTTTAGTTCATATTTACTCAATTGGTTACATGTCACACGATCCTCATAAAACTAGATTTATGGCATTTTTGTCCTTATTTACTTTTGCAATGTTAACTTTAGTAAGTTCAGACAACTTTATTCAACTATTTTTTGGATGGGAAGGTGTAGGCTTATGCTCATATTTTTTAATTGGATTTTGGTTTAAAAAAGAGAGTGCAAACAAAGCTGCAATAAAAGCCTTCGTTGTTAATAGAGTTGGCGATTTTGGTTTAGCGCTAGGAATTTTTCTGATTTTTTATATTTTTGGTACAGTCAACTATGATGAGGTTTTTGCACAAATCCCAAATGTTTTAGATAAAAAAATAAATTTTATTGGTATTAATATAGAAATTATTGATTTGATTTGTTTACTTTTATTAATTGGTGCAATGGGTAAATCAGCTCAATTTTTATTACATACTTGGTTGCCTGATGCAATGGAAGGCCCAACGCCAGTATCTGCATTAATTCACGCTGCAACGATGGTAACTGCTGGGGTATTTCTGATTGTCAGATGCTCGCCCATATATGAATATTCTCCATTAGCTCTCACAGTTATAACCATAATTGGTATGACTACGGCTTTCTTTGCAGCAACAGTTGCACTTGTTCAAAATGATATAAAAAAAATTATTGCTTATTCTACTTGTAGTCAATTGGGCTATATGTTTTTTGCTACCGGAGTAGGAGCTTACAATGTAGCGATGTTTCATCTATTTACGCATGCTTTTTTTAAGGCTTTGCTATTTTTAGGAGCTGGTGCTGTAATTCATTCATTTCACGAAGAACAAGATATAAATAAAATGGGTGGTGTTATAAAGAAACTTCCATACACTTACGTATTAATGCTCATTGGAACTCTGGCATTAACAGGTTTTCCTTTTTTATCAGGTTTTTATTCTAAAGATGCAATAATAGAATTTGCCTACCTAAGAGGGAATGGAGTTGGAGTCCTTGCAGCTTTTGTGGGTATTTTTACAGCTTTATTAACATCAATTTACTCTTGGAGACTTATTTTTAAAACATTCCATGGTAATTTTAATAACAAAGATCTTAGTGTTGATAAAATACATGAGTCTCCTTTAGTAATGATTTCTCCTTTAATTATTTTAGCAATAGGAGCTATATTTGCAGGTATGGTGTTTAAAGGTTTATTTATAGGACATGAAACGGCATATGAATTTTGGGGTAAATCTATAAAATTTTTAGAACCACTCAGCACAGATCATCCACCAACATGGTTTTTGTTGTTAACGCCTATACTTGTTACCGTTGCAATTCCTTTTTCTTATTATTTATATCTAAAAAATAAAAACATTGTTAAAGGATTAAAAGAAATGAATGAACCATTTTATCAATTTTTAGTTAAGAAATGGTACTTTGATGAAATATATGATTATTTATTTGTTAATTCTTCAAAAAGAATTGGAAAGTTTTTATGGAAAAAAGTTGATGGATCCATAATAGATAAATTTGGTCCTGATGGGATTTCAAGTGTAATTAAAAATTTGTCAATTAAAGCAGTCAAATTTCAATCTGGATTTATTTATCAATATGCATTTGTTATGTTGATTGGATTTTCAGTTTTACTAACAATACTAATATTAAACTAATGAATTTTCCAATTTTATCATCCTTAATTTTGCTGCCGACAATAGGAGCTTTATTTATATTATTCACAAAATCCACAAGTGAAAAATACCAAAGCTCCAAATATGTAGCTTTATTTATTTCTTTAGCAAATTTTTTATTATCTTTATATCTTTGGTATGTTTTTGATAAAAATTCAGTAGACTTTCAGTTTGTAGAAAATAGAGAATGGCTGTCAGGATTTATAAATTATAAAGTTGGAATAGATGGTATTTCAATTTTATTTGTAATATTAACAACTTTCATAACTCCAATTTGCATTATTTCAGTTAATGCTACAATAAAAAATAGACTTAAGGATTTTTTAATTGCCATATTAATAATGGAAACATTTATGATTGGTGTTTTCTGCTCACTTGATCTAGTAGTATTTTATTTATTTTTTGAGGCAGGACTTATACCAATGTTTTTAATAATTGGTATTTGGGGTGGAGAAAGAAGAGTCTACTCTGCTTTTAAATTTTTTCTGTACACTTTATTAGGATCAGTTCTTATGTTGGTTGCTATTATTTCAATTTATTGGATAACAGGAACCACTGATGTTGAAAAACTTTATGAACTTGGCATAAAGGCTGAATATCAAAATTTATTATGGTTAGCATTTTTCAGTTCTTTTGCAGTTAAAACTCCTATGTGGCCAGTGCATACCTGGCTGCCAGATGCTCATGTAGAAGCTCCAACTGTTGGATCTGTATTGCTAGCAGCAATATTGCTTAAAATGGCTGGATATGGATTTATTAGATTTTCATTGGGGTTATTTCCTATTGCGTCAGAAAATTTTACAATGTTAGTTTATGCCTTAAGTTTAATAGCAATTATTTATACATCTCTTGTAGCTTTGATGCAGGAAGATATGAAAAAACTCATAGCATACTCGTCTGTTGCGCATATGGGGTTTGTAACATTAGGTATCTTTACAATGACTCAACAAGGTATCGAAGGAAGTATTTTCCAAATGATTAGTCATGGACTTGTATCAGCTGCACTTTTCTTAAGTGTTGGAGTTGTTTATGAAAGGCATCACACAAGGTTAATTAATAAATATGGGGGCTTAGTCTCTATAATGCCAAGATATGCAATTGTTTTTATGGTGTTCACACTAGGAGCTTTAGGATTGCCTGGAACAACAGGTTTTATCGGAGAATTTTTAATTTTGATGGGTGCATTTGAGAAAAATATCTTAGTTGCAATGATTGCAAGTTTAGGGGTAATTTTAGGAGCAGCATATATGCTATGGCTATTTAAAAGAGTTGTTTTCGGTGAAATGAATAATCAAGAACTTAAAAGTATGAAAGATTTAAAAACTTTTGAAATTATCACTTTATCAGCTTTAGTAATACCAATTTTATTTTTTGGTTTTTATCCAGAGCCTTTGATGAATTCAATTGAAGCATCAGTCGAGAATACTTTGAACATGTACAACTTTGACTTAATTAACAACCTTGCATCAAAAGACTAATGGAAAATTTTCAATATATATTACCTGAAATCTTTATATCGGTATCTATAATGTTATTTTTACTATTTGGAGTTTTTAAAAAAAATAGTACAAGTCTAATTTATAATTTATCTAATATATCTTTAGTTATTTTATTGGCACTAATAATAAATCATAGCTCATTAGATTCAGTTTACTTATTCAATAATTCATATTTGATAGACAGCTTATCTAATTATATGAAGATTATACTTGTTGGATCTGGAATTTTTGTAATGTTAACTGGATCAAAATATATTCAAGTAATCAATTTAAACAAAATTGAATATCCAATCCTTATATTAAGCAGTATTTTGGGAATGATGATAATGATAAGTTCAAATGATTTAATAGTTTTTTATATGGGTCTTGAACTTCAATCATTAGCTTTGTATGTTCTTGCTTCATTTAATAGAGATAATTTACTTTCTACAGAGTCTGGACTAAAATATTTTGTTCTTAGTGCTTTATCATCTGGATTATTATTGTATGGGTGCTCATTAACTTATGGATTTTCTGAAAGTACAAATTTTGATCAAATTCTTATAAACTCTACTGAATTTAATTATGGCACCACGTTTGGAATAGTCTTTATTTTGGTTGGTCTTGCATTTAAAATATCAGCTGTGCCTTTTCATATGTGGGCTCCAGATGTTTACCAAGGCTCCCCAACATCTGTAACATTATTCTTTGCTATACTTCCAAAAATAGCTTCACTATCTGTATTCATTAAGTTTTTGTACACACCTTTTGCTAATATGAATGATCAGTGGCAAACTATTATTGTATTTATTTCAATAGCTTCAATGATATTTGGTGCTGTTGCAGCTATAGGTCAAAAAAACTTAAAAAGATTAATTGCTTATAGTTCAATTAGTCATATGGGCTATGCTTTAGCTGGATTAGCAACAGTTAGCAATCAAGGAATACAAAGTTCTATTACTTATATATCTATTTATTTGGTAATGAATTTAGCCTTTTTTAGCTGCTTATTTATGCTTAAGAGAAATGATAAATATTATGAAAATATAGAGGATTTATCTGGACTCTCTAAAAAACATCCAATTTTGTCTTTCTCATTATTGATAGTTTTATTTTCTTTAGCAGGAATACCCCCGCTTGCAGGTTTTTTTGCTAAATTTTATGTCTTCTTAGCTGTCATAGAGCAGTCTATGTATTTTTTAGCAATTGTTGGATTATTAGCAACCGTCGTAGCAGCTTTTTATTATCTAAGAATTATTAAAATTATATATTTTGATCCAGAAAAAGACGAATACGAAAAATCTCATAATTTAGGATTAAAAATAACTTTGGCCATATCAACAATATTTATTTTAGCATACTTTATATATCCGAGTAGCATAACAGAAATAGTATCTAAAATTACCATGATCTAATGAAATTAAAAAAATATTTATACAAAAAAGTTGAGAGCACTAACAACATAGCGCTAAGATTAATTAAGCATGGCAATCAAAGAGGAATAATTTTAACAGATCAACAAACAAAAGGTAAAGGACAAAGAAAAAATAAATGGATATCTGCAAAAGGTAATTTGTTTTTATCTGTCTTCTTTGAAATTAGTAAAAAAATATCCTTATCAAAAATAATAAATTTAAATTTAAAAATAATTAAAAAAATAATCTATAAAAAAATAAACACTTTAATCCTTATAAAAAAACCTAATGATATATTAATAAATAAAAAAAAGGTCTGTGGAATATTACAAGAAACAATTTTTAAGCAGAATAAAAAATACTTGATTGTAGGAATTGGAATTAATATTTCTAGTAGTCCAAATATTAATAATTATCCAACTACATTTTTAAATAATTATACAAATAAAAAATTAAATAGACATCAATTATTTAAAGAAATTAAATTATCGTATGAAAAAAACTTACACTCATTTGGAGTTTAATCTATGTATTTAGTTGGAGACATCGGAAATACTGCTATAAAAATTTGTTTATTTAATAATAATTTAAAATTAATTAAAAATATTAAAATTCATAAAAAAAATATAAATAAAAAATTTGTATTGCAGGAATTATTATTCTTAAAAGATTACAATTCAAAAATAAACAAAATACTTTTTAGCTCCGTTGTTCCTAATTCATATAAAATAATAAAAAAGACTATTAAAGAAATAACTAAATTAAATTGTGAAGAGTTAAAAAACTATAATTTAAAAAAATTTATAAATATAAGAGTGAATAGAAAACAAATTGGTTCTGATCGTTTAGCAAATGCGATTGCAGTTATTGATAATAAGTCCAATTATATTGTAGTTGATTTTGGAACAGCCACAAATTTCGATATTGTTATTAAAAAAGATTATATTGGGGGTGTTTTAGCACCTGGTGTAGAGCTTTCATTGAAAAATTTAATCGATAAAGCCTCTTTAATACCTAAAATTAAGCTTGAAAAGACTACAAAAGTCATTGGCAAAAACACTAAAAGTGCTGTAAGAGCTGGTTTTTATCATGGTTATTGTGGTTTAATTGAAAATATAATCAAACTTATTTTAAAACAAACTAGAAAGAAGTTCAAAATTATACTTACAGGTGGATTTGCACACTTATTTAAATCGTCAATTAAAGGTATTAAAACGGTTGATAAAAATTTAACAATAAAAGGTATCTTAAAAGTAGCTTTAAACTAAAAATATGAAAGATGAATTATTATTTTGTCCTCTAGGAGGATCTGGTGAAATAGGAATGAATATGAACCTATTTGCATACGGTAAGCCAGACAATCAAAAATGGATCATTGTTGATCTTGGTGTCACATTTGCAGATGATACAGTTCCTGGTGTTGATATTATATATCCAGATCCAGGATTTATAATCGATAAAAAAGATGATCTTCTAGGGATAGTTCTAACGCACGCTCATGAGGATCATATTGGAGCTATTGCTCATGTTTGGCCAAAATTGAAATGTAAAATTTATGCCACACCTTTTACTTCAGTTTTAATAACAGAAAAATTTAAAGAAAAAAAAATTGACATAACTGATTTTTTAAAAATTGTAGAACTTAATAGTACCATTAATTTAGATCCCTTCAAAATAGAGTTTGTTACACTTACTCATTCAATACTAGAACCAAATGGTCTTAGAATTCAAACACCAGTAGGAAATATATTACATACAGGAGATTGGAAGTGTGATCCTGATCCATTAATTGGTGGAAATATAAATTCAGAAAGATTAAAGGAAATAGGTAACGAAGGTGTGTTAGCCATGATATGTGATTCTACAAATGTATTCAGCGCTGGTAGAGCAGGGTCAGAACTTGAAGTTCGTAAAAATTTACTTAAAGTTTTTCAAAGATTAAAAAAAAGAATAATTGTTACTTCATTTGCATCTAATGTAGCAAGAATGGAAACAGTTTTTTACTGCGCAGAACAAACTGGAAGACATATTTCATTAGTTGGAAGATCGATGCACAGAATTTTTAAAGCAGCTAGGCAATGTGGTTATCTTAAAAGTGTTATTGATCCTATAGATCCTAGAGAAGCAAAAAATATATCTAGAGAAAAAATTGTTTATTTATGCACCGGAAGCCAAGGTGAACCAATGGGCGCTATGAATAGAATAGTTAAATATACCCACCCTGATGTTTTTATTGAAAGAAATGATACTGTTATTTTTTCTTCAAAAATTATCCCTGGAAATGAAAAGAAGTTATATAAGCTCCATAATAATTTGGTCAAAGAAGGTATCGAAGTTATATCAGAAGATAATGAATATATTCATGTTTCTGGCCATCCAAACCGTGAAGACTTAAGAGATATGTATAATTGGGTTAGACCAAAAGCTGTTATTCCTGTGCATGGAGAACACAGACATATGATGGAGCACATAGAATTTGCTAAAGAAATGCAAGTTAAATACCCAGTTCAAGTAGAGAATGGAGATATTGTTAAGTTATATCCAGGAGAAAAACCAGAGGTCTATGATAAAGCACCTAGTGGAAGAGTTTACTTAGATGGAAATGTACCAGTAGAAGAAGATTCTAGATCAATAAAAGAGAGAAGAAATATTTCATCAAATGGATTTTTAGAAGCTACAATTATGATTACACCAAAAGGAAATATTCACAATAAACCTTTGGTAACTTTTAGAGGTCTACCAGTATATGAGAATGATGAGTTTATTTATGGATTAGAGGAAGAAATAGAAAGAACTGTTAAAACATTTTCATTAAACAACGCAAAACAACAAGATAATCTTATAGATGCACTTAAAATAACTTGTCGTAAATTTTCAAAAGAAAAAACTGGGAAAAAACCACTAACAAATATAAACTTGGTAAGAATTTAAATAATAAAATGTATTTTTCAAAATCATTTGTGCCAATTCTTAAAAATAACCCCACAGAAGCTACAATTAAATCTCATCAGCTTATGTTAAGAGTTGGAATGATAAAGCAATCATCAGCTGGAATTTATTCATGGTTACCACTTGGTTTCAAAGTTATGAAAAAAATAGAACAAATTGTTAGAGAAGAGCAGGATAGAATTGGCGTTCAGGAAATTTTGATGCCAACAATTCAATCATCAGAAATCTGGAAAGAGAGTGGAAGATATGATGATTATGGAGAAGAGATGTTACGCATTAAAGATCGTCAAAATAGAGAAATGTTATATGGACCGACAAATGAAGAACTAGTGACTGAAATATTTAGATCAAGTATTAAATCTTATAAATCACTTCCACAGCTATTATATCATATCCAATGGAAATTTAGAGATGAATTAAGACCAAGATTTGGAATTATGAGATGCAGGGAATTTTATATGAAAGATGCTTACTCTTTCGATATAAATGATGACGAAGCTCTATTTTCTTATAACAAATTTTTTCTCTCATACTTAAGAACTTTTAAAAGATTAAATTTATCAGCAATACCTATGGCAGCAGATACTGGACCAATTGGTGGAAATCTTTCACATGAATTCATAATTCTAGCTGATACCGGGGAAAGTAAAATTTACACTGATAAACGGATATTTGATGTGAATAGCTCATCTACCTTATTAAAAAAAAATTCACTTACTGACTTACGACAGCAATATGAAAAATTTTATTCTGTTACAGATGAGAAATTTGACCAGAAAGAATTTGAAAAAGCAGTTCCAGAGGAATTTAGAGTAAATACAAAAGGAATTGAGGTAGGACACATATTTTATTTTGGAGATAAATATTCAAAACCAATGAATGCTGCAGTTGATTTCAATGGTAAAAAAGAATTTGTTAAAATGGGATCTTACGGAATAGGTGTATCAAGATTGGTAGGTGCCATAATTGAGGCTAAATATAACGATAATGATGAAATAATGAAATGGCCATTATCAGTTGCTCCTTATCACTGTGCAATAATTCCTATGATTAAAAAAAATGATGCAACAAACCTAGAAAAATCACATAAAATATTTGAATATTTAAAGTCTAAAAATATAGATTCTATTATAGATGATACTGAAGAAAATATATCAGCAAAAATTAGGAAATTTAATTTAATCGGAATCCCTTATCAGTTAATTTTAGGAAATAAAACTGATGGAGATTTATTTGAGTTTAAAGAGATTAATGGGGAAACTCAAAATTTAAATATTGAAGATGTTGCGTCACAAATTTTAAAAGCTAAATCAAATTGATCTCACAGTTAGAAAGAGAAGTTACATTAAGATTTTTAAAGACCAGAAAAAATGATGGTTTTTTAAATATTATTTCAATTTTTTCTTTTATTGGTATTTCATTAGGGGTTGCAGTTCTAATCATTGTTATGTCTGTAATGAATGGTTTTAGAACTGAATTAATAACTAAAATTGTAGGTTTTAATGCTCATGCAGTAGTTCAACCAGGAAATAAACCATTAGAATATATTCAAGATTTTGATTTTGCTAAAAATATAATTTCAAATGATGGAGAAGCAGTAATCTTGAATAAAGATAATACTAAGGGTGTCTTCCTAAAAGGATATCAAGATAGTGATTTTAAAAACCTTCAAATAGTAAAAAATGAGGAATTTTTTGGATCAAAAAACTTAAATGATAATACTATTTCTATTGGTAAAGAATTAAGCTTTAATTTGAATGTTGATATTGGTGATATTATTACAGTTATGTCTCCCGCTGGAATTCAAACTTTAGTAGGCACACTTCCTAAACAAAAAAACTTTAAGATAACTTCAATTTTTGATAGTGGCTTATCTAACTTCAATGAAAATATTGCATATATAAATTTAGAGAGTCTTGAGAATTTTTTTAATAAGAATAAAGAAGACAGATTCATAGAATTTTATTTTAAAGATCCAAGAAATATAGAATTTCATAAAAAAAACTTAATAGCTCTGTTTCCGGATTCTTTAGTCTATACTTGGTCAGATATGAATAAATCATTATTTTCAGCTTTGAAAGTAGAAAGAAATGTAATGTTTATAATCCTTTCCCTGATAATTATAGTTGCAGCATTCAATATAATATCTGGACTTACAATCTTAGTAAAAAACAAAACAAGAGATATAGGTATCCTAAAATCAATTGGAGTATCAAGTAAATCAATAAAAAAAATCTTCTTTTTAGTGGGTTTTTTAATAGGAACACTAGCAACGTTGTTTGGCGTAGTTGTTGGCACTCTTTTCTCTATTTATATAGAAAGTATCAGACAATTTATCTCAAATGTATTCGGCGTTTCTCTTTTCCCGGAAGATATTTATATTTTAAATTCTATGCCTTCTGAAATAAATATAAATTCAATAATAATAATCTCTCTTTGTTCAATAACAGCAACTGTTTTAGTATCGATATATCCTGCTTCAAAAGCATCTTCTTTAGATACCGTTAAAACTCTTAAATATGAATAATTATATTAAAATAAAAAATCTAACAAAAAAATATGAGAAAAATAAATTTATAAAAGCTTTAAATGATATTTCATTTAATTTTGAATCTGGAAAAACTTACTCTATTATGGGGCCATCAGGATCAGGAAAATCAACTTTACTCAATTTATTATCATTGATCGATAACCCCACATCAGGTTCAATCGAAATAAACAGCAACAAAATAAAGTCAAATAATAAAATTAAAAATGATTTAATTAGAGCAAAGAAAATAGGAATTATTTATCAAGACAAAAACTTATTGTCAGATTTTACAGCTTTAGAAAATGTTTATTTACCTAACTTACTAATTTCTAAAGAAAAACAAAAATCTATAGAACTTGCAAAAAAATTGATTAAAAATGTTGGCATGTCATCTAGAATAAACCATTTTCCAAATGAATTATCTGGAGGAGAGAATCAACGTATTGCAATTGCAAGGGCATTGATTAATGATCCTGATATTATATTAGCAGATGAACCAACTGGAAGTTTAGACTCTGATAATGCAAAACTTATCTTTAAAATCCTATTTAATCTAAAAAACAAAAATAGGATCATTATTTTTGCAACTCACAATAGATATTTTGCAAATATGGCAGATTGTAAAATTATGATGAATGATGGTAATATGCAAATCATCAATGCCACATCCTAAAAAAAAACAATTTAATCAAATTAAAATTCACTCTCAGTATTCAATTTGTGAGGGTGCATTAAAAATTGAAAATCTTAAAGAATATTGTAAGAAAAATAAGATACAATCGGTTGGTTTAAGTGATACTTATAATTTATCGGGTGCGTTAGAATTTTCTGAAAATATTTCATCTGTAGGAACACAACCAATTATTGGATCACAAGTTCAATTTAGATTTAAAAATACTTATGGAGTTATTCCACTTATAGCAAAAAATTATGTTGGCTATAAAAATATAATTAAACTATCTTCAAAAGCTTATTTAGAAAATTCTGATAATGATAAGCCACACTGTTCTATTGATGATTTAATAAAACATAACGAGGGTTTAATTGTTCTTTCTGGAGCAGTTAGTAATTTGATTGGTAATATTTTTAATAAAGGTTTATTTGATGAACTAGATCAATTGATAACGTTATTAAGTAACAATTTTAAAGAAAATTTTTATTTAGAAATTCAAAGACATGGAGACAAAAATGAAAAAGAATTTGAAATTTTCAATCTTAATATTTCCAAAAAATATGGAATACCAATCATAGCAACCAATGAGGTTTACTATTTGGATAAGGAAATGTATGAAGCACACGATGCTTTGATGTGTATTGGACAAAAAACTTACATTAATGATCAAAAAAGATTAAAATTAACTAACAATCATCACTTTAAATCTTCATCTGAAATGTCAGAGATTTTTAAAGATTTACCCGAAGCATTAGAAAATAATTATAATTTACCTTATAGATGTGATTTTAGACCTATTACCTCCAAACCTATACTCCCTAATATTAGTGCAAATACATTAAATATTGATGATAAGTTAAAAAATGATTCCTTTGAAGGTTTGGAAGAAAAATTTAAAAATGATCCAGATTTAATAAAAAAAATATCAAAAAATATTAAAATTAAAGAAACATATAAAGATAGATTAAATCACGAAATAAAAATTATAACTGAAATGAATTATTCAGGATATTTTTTAATCGTCTCTGATTATATAAGATGGGCAAAAAGCAATAAGATACCAGTTGGACCTGGAAGAGGATCGGGAGCAGGATCACTTGTAGCCTGGTGCTTATCAATAACAGATGTTGATCCAATAAAATTTAATTTAATCTTTGAGAGATTTTTAAACCCCGATAGAATTTCTATGCCCGATTTTGATATTGATTTCTGTGAGGAAAAAAGAGACCAAGTTTTTAAATATTTAATAACCAAATATAAAGATAGTGTTGCTCACATTATAACATTTGGAAAACTTAAAGCTAGAATGGTAATAAGAGATGTTGGACGTGTGTTAGGACTGCCGTATGGTTTTATAGATAGTATTTGTAAAATGATACCCTTTGATCCATCTAGACCATTAACATTACAAGAAAGTATAAATGTAGAGCCAAGATTACAAAAATTAATTAATGAAGATAAAAGAGTTAGTCGTTTAATCAAGCTGTCCTTAAAACTTGAGGGGTTAAATAGAAATGTTGCAACTCATGCTGCTGGTGTTGTTATAGCAGACAAAAAATTAACAGAAACTGTCCCTTTGTATAAGGATTCATCGGCAGATTTATTACTTCCTTCTACTCAATTTGACATGTATTCAGCAGAGAACGCTGGATTAGTTAAATTTGATTTCTTGGGGCTAAAAACGTTGACAGTAATTAATAATACACAAAAACTTGTAGAAAAAAAGCATCCAAATTTTAAAATTGAAAATATTAATTACGAAGATCAAAAAGTATTTAACCTTTTATCTAGTGGTAAAACAGTAGGATTATTTCAATTAGAAAGTTCTGGCATGAAAGATGCTTTAATCAACATGAAACCTAATCATTTGGAGGATATTATAGCATTAGTTGCTTTATATAGACCTGGTCCTATGAGCAATATCCCTATTTATAACGATTGCAAACATGGGAATAAAGAACCTGACTATTTACATCCTAAACTAGAGGAAATTTTAAAACCAACTTACGGTGTTATTATTTATCAGGAGCAAGTTATGCAAATCGCTCAAATATTATCTGGGTTTACCGCAGGAGAAGCAGACATATTAAGAAGAGCCATGGGTAAAAAAAAAAGAGCAGAACTTGAAAAACAAAAAGAAAGATTTGTTGAGGGGGCTCATAATAATGGAATTAGCAAAGATATTGCAGCTGGTATTTTTTTGAAAATTGAGCCTTTTGCAGAATATGGATTTAATAAAAGTCATGCAGCTGCATATGCAATAATAGCTTATCAAACTGCATTTTTAAAAACATACTATCCACACGAATTTTTTGCAGCTTCCATGTCAATGGAGCTTTCAAACCAAAAAAAATTAAGTGAATTTTACGAGGAACTTAAAAGATTGAATATAAATATAATACGCCCAGATATTAATAGATGCTATGCTGACTTCTCCTCTGATGGTAAAAATTTTCTTTATGCTTTAGGAGCAATTAAAAGTGTTGGATTTGAAGCAATTTCAAAAATCGTTGAAGAGAGAACTAAAAATGGGAAGTACAAAGATTTAACAGACTTTATAAATCGTGTTAACCCTAAAGACATAAACAAACTGCAGTTGGAGGGTCTAGTAAAGGCAGGAGCTTTTGATTGCTTCAGTGAGAATAGACAATCTTTGTATAATTCAATACCGAACATTATTTTAAAATCAAAAAATGTTTTTGAAAATAATTCAGCAAACCAAATAGATTTATTTCAAGAAGAAAATGATTTGACTTATTTAGATATTACTGAAGACTGGAATGTGGATATAAAATTATCTAAAGAATTTGAAACCTTGGGTTTCTTTATCTCTGATCATCCTTTAAATCAGTATAAATCACTTTTTAATCAATATAATATTATCAATTATGAAGAGTTTAATTCAAATGAAAATATTTTAAGTTCAAATATTGCATCCACGATACTAAAGGTGCAAGAAAAGAAAACACAAAAAGGAGCCTCATATGCAATAATTAAATTCTCTGATTTATCTGGTGTTTTTGAATTGTTTGTATTCTCAGACATTTTTGAAACTAATAGAGATATACTCATTGAAGGTAATTCAGTTATGATTACTTTAGTAAAAAATTATGTAGATGAAAACAAAATACAAAAAAAAATTAATATAAGAAAAATTATCTCTATGAAAGAAGTGATTGACAAGCCATTAAATGAAATAAAAATAAAAATTAAAAATATAGAAGATATAGAAAAAATTAATAAATTAACTTTAGAGGCAGGAAAAACTAAAGTGATGATAGATGTTGAAGATGACAAAAAAAGGATATCTTTTCAACTGAATGAAAAGAGAAAAATAGATCACAAAACGCTCAATTTAATGAGAAATGAGGAAAATATTGATGTTCATTAAAAAAAACTTGTTTTTTTTTATTTTTTTTGTAAATAGATCCATAAATTAATACGCACACAATTTCTGGTTTTATACCTCCGGTCCTTTTTAGGCAGTAATTGTGGTGGCTTAACCGGGAAAAAATATGAAAATACCAAATCTAACAATAGAACAGTTACTAGAAGCAGGCGTTCATCTTGGCCATAAAACTTTGAGATGGAATCCAAAAATGAAGAAGTTTATTTTTGGAAAAAGAGACTCTATTCATATAATAGATTTAACACAAACCCTTGAGCTAACAAAAGTAGCTTTAGAAAAAGTCTATTCAATAATCTCATCAGGTGGGAAAATATTGTTTATATCAACTAAAAAACAAGCATCAGAAGCAATAGCAGAACTTGCAAATGAAACTGATCAATATTTTGTAAATTATAGGTGGCTAGGTGGAATGCTAACAAATTGGGGAACAATATCTAACTCAATAAAAAAACTTGAAAAAATAGAATCAGATTTAAAATCTGAAAATAGGGGGTTTACTAAAAAGGAATTATTAAAAATGAGTGTTCAGAGAGACAAATTACAAAGATCACTTGGAGGTATATCAGCTATGAAAAAAATTCCAGATCTAGTATTCATAATTGATACAAATTATGAGTCTTTAGCAATTAAAGAATCTGTTAAATTAGGTATTCCAATAGTTGCAATTTTAGATACAAATTCTAATCCAGATGGAATTGATTTTCCTATTCCTGGCAACGATGACGCTAGAAGGTCTATTGACTTATACTGCTCTCTTTTAAAGGAAACAATTCAAAATGCCAAAAAAGAAACACCACAAAATACGACTAATGACGAAATCACAGACTCATTAAAAGCTGAAAATACAAATTCAGAAAAATCTAAAGAAGCAAAATTAGAAACAAAACTTAATTAAAATAGTTAACTTTATAACAGGAAAATTAAATGAGTGATATAGAAAAAGTAAAACAATTAAGAAAATCAACAGGTGCAGGTTTTAAAGATTGTAATGCTGCACTTAAAGAGTCAAATGGTGATTTAGATAAGGCAGCTGAAATCTTGAGAGTAAAAGGTATAGCCAAAGCATCTAAAAAAATGTCCAGAAGTGCAACTGAGGGAGTTGTAGTTACTTCTGGGGATGAAAAAAAAATGTCTTTGATCGAAGTGAATTGCGAAACAGATTTTGTTGCAAAAAACGATGATTTTATTGAATTTGTTAAAGAATTAAGTGAATTAAATAATCATCATTCTTCAAATATCGAAGATTTAAAAAAATCGAATATGAAAAATAATAAAACTGTAGATGAAAATTTAGTAGCCTTAATAGCAAAAATTGGAGAAAAAATAACAATTGGGAGAGTAAAAACTTTAACTGATGAAAATTCAAGAAATTTTGCTTATCAACATTCAGTAATTAAAGATAATGTATCAAAATTAACAGTAATAGTATCTTTGAATACTAGTGAGAAATCTGATAAAATTGATTTATTTGGAAAGCAATTATCAATGCACATAGCAGCGTCAAATCCAATTGCATTAAATGCAGATCTGATTGATCAAGAAATCATAAATAAAGAGGTCAATTTAATAGAAGAAGAATTGAAAAGTTCAGGCAAACCAGAGGATATAACAAAGAAAATTAGTATAGGTAAAATTAATAAATTTAAAGATGAAAATAGTTTAATGTCTCAAGATTGGGTAATGGACCCAAAAATGAAGGTTAAAGATGTATTAAAAAATTTAGATATTTCTAATTTACAAATTAATAATTTTATTAGGCTAAAAATAGGTGAGTAATGTTTGAGGAGTCAAAATACAATAATAAAATGTCCAAAACATACGAAGTGTTTCAAAGTGAACTGAGCTCATTAAGAACAGGAAGAGCGAATGCAGCCATGTTAGACATTGTAAAAGTTGATGTTTATGGACAAAAAATGCCAATTAATCAACTAGGTAGTATTACAACCCCAGAACCTAGAAGCATAAATATACAGGTTTGGGATACAAATAATGTAGCGCTTATAGACTCTGCAATTAAAAAATCAGAGTTAGGATTAAATCCTCAGATTGATGGACAATTAATTAGACTACCTGTCCCCGATCTTAGCGAAGAAAGAAGATCTGAAATAAAGAAAATAATTAAATCTATGGGTGAAAAATGTAAAGTATCAATAAGAAATATAAGAAGAGAAGCAAATGATGAATTAAAAAAACTTCTAAAAGATAAAGAAATTTCAGAGGATGAAATTAAAAAAAAAGAAAAAATTATCCAGGACTATACCGACAATCAAATTAAAATTATTGAAGATAGGGTATTATCAAAAGAAAAAGAAATAATGACAATATGAACTCTCCTAAACATGTTGCCATCATTATGGATGGAAATGGTAGATGGGGATTAAGAAAAAAAAAATCAAGAAATCACGGACATATAGAAGGTGCTAAAGTTGTTGAAAAAATAATTGAAGCCTCAATTTCACATAAAATAAAATATTTAACACTTTACACCTTTTCAACCGAAAACTGGAAAAGACCAAAAAAAGAAATTTCTTTTTTAATTTATCTATTAGAGAAATATATTGACCAACAATTTGAAAATCTCTTAAAGAAAAATATTAAACTAAAAATACTCGGAAACCTAAATAAATTTCCTGGTTCACTTAAAAAAAAACTTAAAAAAATTCAAAAAATTTCAAATAAAAATAAAAAAATTCAAATTAACCTTGCATTAAATTACGGATCAAAAGAAGAAATAATTACTTCAGTAAAAAAAATAATCAATGACTCCAAACCTATCAATGATAAAAATATAAAAAAAAACTTGTATACAAAAGGTATACCAGACCCAGAAATACTGATTAGAACAGGAAACAGATTTAGATTAAGTAATTTTTTATTGTGGCAAATTTCTTATACTGAAATTTTTTTTGTTAAAAAGTTATGGCCTGATTTTAACAAAAATGATTTTAACAAAATAATATTTGAATTCAAAAAGATGAGAAGAAATTTTGGTGGTATCAAATGAGCGAATTTAATAAAAGAATTATTACTTCATTTTTCTTAATATTGGTAATTTTTATTTCATTTCAAAATTTAAAAATATTAGGTTTTTTTTTATTAATTTTGACTTTTTTGTCATTAGATGAATTGCATAATATGTTTAAAAAAATTTATAAAAAGAAAAAATTATTTCTATTCATTGCAAATTTTTTATCAGTTTTATATTTAAGTTATTTTTCATTAACTATTATAATATTTTTGTCAGAGGAATTTGTAATTCATAAATATTTAGTTTTATATTTATTAATTATTTGTATTTTGACAGATATAGGTGGTTATTTATTCGGCAAGATCATAGGTGGAAAAAAATTAACAAAAATAAGTCCAAACAAAACATTTTCTGGTTCTGTAGGATCATTTTTATCATCAATCTTTATAGGCTATCTATGTTATAAAATTCAGACTGATTTATTCTTAATAAATATTAATATTTTTATTCTTATAATAATAACTTCATTAATATCTCAAGTTGGAGATTTATTTATCTCCTTGTTAAAAAGAAAAGCAAAAATAAAAGATACAGGTTCTATATTGCCTGGTCATGGAGGTGTTCTTGACAGGATAGATGGTATACTCTTTGCTATACCAATTGGATTACTAGTAATTAAAATGTACACATAAGACAATGAAAGATTTAATATTATTAGGCTCTACAGGATCAATTGGAAATGCAGTTTTAAATGTTGTAAAAAAAAATAATTCAAATTTTAAAATTAAACTTCTAACGACAAATAAAAATATAAAAAAAATTTATCAACAGGCTGTATACTTTAAAGTAAAGAAAGTTGTAATTTTAGACCACAAAAACTACGAAAAATTAAGTCATTTATTTAGAAAAAAAAAAATTAAAGTTTATTTCAAAATCGATGAAGCTTTAAAAACATTTACAAAAAGGGTCTATTTTACTATCAGTGGTATCTCAGGCATTGAAGGATTAGAACCAACACTAAAAACTATTAAGTATACTAAAAATTTGGGTATAGCAAATAAAGAGTCGATAATTTGTGGATGGAAGTTTATTAAAAAGTCTCTCAAAAAAAATAATACAAATTTTGTTCCATTAGACTCAGAACATTTTTCTATATGGTCATTAATTAAATCTGAAAATATTGATAATATCAAAAAAATTTATCTAACTGCTTCTGGAGGTCCCTTTTTAAATAAAAAATTGGATGATATAAAAAATATTAAACCTAAATTTGCCTTAAGACATCCAAATTGGAAAATGGGAAAAAAAATTTCGATTGATTCAGCAACAATGATGAATAAAATTTTTGAAGTGATTGAAGCAAAGAAAATATTTAATATAGAAAGTAAAAAATTGGATATTATAATTCATCCAAAATCTTATATTCATGCAGTTGTGCATTTTAAAAATGGTCTAACCAAATTCTTAGCTCATGACACAACAATGGAAATACCAATTCTAAACTCTTTATATAAAAAAAATGAAAAATTTATATTCAATAATAAGAATTTTAATTATACGAAATTTAATGGAATAAACTTTTTAAAACCGGATCCTAAAATTTTTCCATTACTTAAAATTCTTGATTATAACTTTAAGGGTGCATATTTTGATATAATTTTAGTGTGTCTTAACGATATATTAGTTAATTTATATTTAAAAAATTCAATAAACTATATTTCTATTCATAAATTGCTGATAAAATTATTAAAAAAAGCATACTTTTCGCGTTACTATGATAAAAGCCCTAAAAATATAAATGAAATAGAAAATATGGTAAATAAGGTAAAAAAATATTTACATAACTATCTTAAATTAAATGAAAAATTTTACAAAAATAATAATTAAAAGATTTGGTTTAATTTTAATATTTTATATTTTTATACATAATTCAATACTTAAAGCTGAAGTATTTAATGAGATAACCATTATTGGTAATAAGAGATTATCTTCTGAAACTATTTTAATGTTTTCTGGACTAAAAAAAAAAATAAATCTTGATAATAAAGATTTGAATTTAGCAATAAAAAATTTATATGAGACCGATTATTTTGAAGATATTGAAATATCAATAATAAATGACAGACTAGAAATTAAGGTAAAAGAAAATCCAATAATACAAACGATATTAATTAAGGGAATTAAAAATAAAAATATTATTAGACAATTGGAAGAAGTTACTAAAAAGAGTGAAAAATATCCTTTTTTAATTTCAAAAGTTAATGATGAAAGGGATTTATTATTAAATATTGTTCGGTCAGGTGGTTTCTATTTTGCGCATATCGATACCAAAGTAATTGAAAATAAAAATAATTCTGTTGACATTATATATGACTTTAAATTAGGTGATCGTGCAATTATCAAAAGTATTAATTTTCAAGGTAAAAAAATTTTTAAAGACTCTAAACTTAGAAATATAATTAAATCTGAGGAAGGTAAATTTTGGAAATTTATCTCATCTGATAAATATTTAGATGAAAGAAAAATTAAAATTGATGAAAATCGCTTAAATGAAT
>CABYVU010000004.1 GCA_902522525.1 uncultured Pelagibacteraceae bacterium
TTCTATATATTTTGAAATCATTTGAGAATTGAATAGATAGTTAAAAGATTACTTAAATAAGGCAATTACTATTAAGCATAGCTACTATGCAAATTTGAGAAAGATAAATAAAAACTTGGTTTTTTAAAAATATATGTCAGAAAGTATTACCTAGTTATACTTTATAGGTATTTAAAATTCGTATATAAGCCAACTCCGATGACAAATAAAATGCTTCAATTCGTAGATATAGGTCAACAAAATCCACCTAA
Organism: uncultured Pelagibacteraceae bacterium; assembly: GCA_902522525.1. Classification (GTDB taxonomy): domain Bacteria; phylum Pseudomonadota; class Alphaproteobacteria; order Pelagibacterales; family Pelagibacteraceae; genus Pelagibacter. Next base: position 252 of record CABYVU010000004.1, read on the forward strand.
AAGAGATAAATCTCAAAGAAAAGAGGATTTTGGCGAGATATATCAAGAATTTATAAATGATAGAGCCAAAGAGCAGTCTAGTAGATGTTCACAGTGTGGCGTCCCTTTTTGTCAGGTTCATTGTCCTTTGAGCAATAATATTCCGGATTGGTTGAAACTCACTGCAGAAGGAAGGTATGAAGAGGCATATCACTTATCACAAAGCACAAATAATATGCCAGAAGTATGTGGAAGAATTTGTCCTCAGGACAGACTATGTGAGGGTAATTGTGTAATAGAACAGTCAGGGCATGGAACTGTTACTATAGGATCAATCGAAAAATATCTAACTGACAAGGCATGGGAAAATGGGTGGGTTAAACCAATAAAAGTAAAAATCGAAAATGAACAAAGTGTTGGGATTATAGGTGCAGGACCTGCAGGTTTAGCTTGCGGAGAAGAGCTTAGAAAAAAAGGATACCAAGTAACAATATACGACCGATATGACAGAGCTGGTGGATTACTTATTTATGGAATTCCAAACTTCAAATTAGAGAAACATGTAGTTGAAAGAAGAATAAAACTTCTAAAAGATGGAGGAATAAACTTTGTAAACAATTTTGAAGTTGGTAAAGACTCTACCTTAAAAGAGCTACAATCAAAGCATGATGCAATCTTAATTTCTACAGGTGTTTACAAACCCAGAGAAGTAAATTTGCCAGGAAATGACTTAAGCAATATTTTTCCTGCAATGGAATTCCTAACAGCATCAAATAAAAAAGGCTTGGGTGATAAAGTTGAAATGTTTGACAACGGTACGCTAAATGCTGAAGGAAAAGATGTTGTAGTTATTGGTGGAGGGGACACAGCAATGGATTGTGTAAGGACATCAGTTCGACAAAAAGCTAAATCTGTAAAATGTTTATATAGAAGAGATAGAGAAAATATGCCTGGGTCCGCTAGAGAAGTAGGTAATGCAGAGGAAGAAGGTGTTGAATTTATTTGGTTAAGTAATCCAAAAGAATTTAAAGGGTCTAATAAAGTTAAGAGTATTATAGTAGATAAAATGAAATTAACTGACCCTGACGAGAGTGGGAGAAGAAAACCAGTTGTAGAAGAAAATTCAGAATTTGAAATAAAAGCAGATTTAGTGATTAAGTCTCTGGGTTTTGATCCAGAGGACTTACCTATTCTTTTTCAAGAGCCAAGATTAAAAGTTTCACAATGGGGAACTATTAAGGCTGACTTTGATACATTGGAAACAAGTATTCCTGGTGTATTTGCAGCAGGAGATATTGTTCGAGGAGCATCATTAGTTGTATGGGCTATTAAAGATGGAAGAGATGCAGCAACTTCAATCGAAAGTTTTCTTCAATCAAAACAAAAAATGAAAGTTGCATAATGGATATTCAAAAAAAAAATCGTGAATTATTAAAAAAAAATCATGTTTATGATGAGAAAATGGAACATGATGCCTGTGGAGTAGGTCTTGTAGCTTCAACTGAGGGACTAAAATCAAGAAAAGTAGTTGAATATGGAATTGAAGCTTTGAAAGCTGTTTGGCACAGGGGTGCTATTGACGCCGATGGAAAAACAGGTGATGGTGCAGGAATACATATTGAAATACCTAAAGATTTTTTTGCGGAGAAAATAGAAATTACTGGACATAAGCACGATAATTCAGATTTATGTGTAGGAATGATCTTCCTTCCGAGGAATGATTTTGGTGGTCAAGAGCAATGTAGAACAATAGTAGAGAGCGAGCTTACAAAAAAAAATTTTAATATATATGGATGGAGACAAGTTCCAGTTAATCCATCTGTACTTGGTGAAAAAGCTGAACTAACAAGACCTGAAATTGCTCAAGTTTTGTTTACTCATAATGATAAATCAATTGTTGGTAAAGATTTAGAGAGAATGCTTTACGAGACAAGAAGAAAAATTGAAAAAGAAGCTTTAAAAAATCAATTAAATAATTTTTACATTTGCTCATTTAGTTCAAAATCAATTATTTACAAAGGAATGTTTCTTGCAGAAGCCCTGTCAGACTTCTATACAGATTTAAAAGATGAACGTTTTATTTCAAGATATGCAATTTTTCATCAAAGGTTTTCAACTAATACAGCACCAAGCTGGGATTTAGCTCAACCATTTAGAGCTATCGCTCATAATGGTGAAATAAACACACTTAAAGGTAACGTTAATTGGATGAATATACACCAAGAAGAAATGTTTAGTCCATTGTTTGATGATATGAAAAATTTGAAACCAGTTATTCCTGCTGGAAATTCTGACTCTGCATCATTAGACAATGTTTTTGAATTACTAAATATTTCTGGTCATTCAGCACCTTTAGCAAAACTTATGTTAATTCCAGATGCGTGGTCAAAAAAAAGCAAAGTTTTGCCAAAAGACCATCAACAATTGTTCAATTTTTTAAATAGTACTATGGAACCTTGGGATGGACCTGCTGCTGTCGCGGCTACTGACAATGAGTGGGTAATTGTGGGAAGTGACAGAAATGGTCTAAGACCTCTAAGATATACTGTTACAAGAGACAAACTTTTATTTGCTGGATCTGAAACAGGTATGATTGATTTAAATGAAAAGAAAATTGTTTCAAAAGGTAGACTTGGCCCTGGTGAAATATTGGGTGTTAGAATTGAAAAAGGAAAAATTTATACAAACAATGCGATTAAGAATTATTTAGCAAAAGAATTTAAAAAGTTTAACAACCAGATTATTGATCTTGATAAAAAATTTCCAATAGAAAATGAAAAAAATCAGTATTCAGGCTCTGATTTAAAAAAAATACAACACTGTTTTGGTTATAGCCTTGAGGATTTGGAACTAATTCTTCATCCTATGGCTGAAGATGCTAAAGAAGCAACTGGATCCATGGGTGATGATACACCCCTTGCTGTATTATCTGACAAATATAGGCCTCTTTACCATTTTTTTAGACAGAACTTTAGTCAAGTAACAAATCCTCCAATTGACTCTTTAAGAGAAAACAAGGTTATGAGTTTAAAAACTAGGTTTGGAAATCTGGGTAATATTCTAGATTTTTCAGATCTTACTGAAGAAAATATTTATGTTTTAGATAGTCCTATTCTCTCAAACAATCAGTTTGAAAAATTTGTAAAGTACTTTGGCGATAATTATAGAATTTTAAATTGTATATTCGACAAAGAGGAAACATTAGAAAATTCAATTGATAAATTAAAAAAGGATGCTGAGAAAACGGTAAGAGAAGGTGTAACACAACTTATATTGTCAGATAAAAATATATCCGACACAAAACTGCCAATGCCAATGCTTTTATGTATTGGAGCAATAAACACTCATTTAATAAAATTAGGACTAAGAGGATATGTTTCTATCAATGTTCAAACAGGAGATGCTCTTGATACACACTCATTTGCTACACTTATAGGTGTTGGGGCAACAACTGTAAATCCTTATCTTGCATTTGATAGTTTATTTCAAAGATATTCCAAAAAACTTTTTGGTAAATTTTCTTTTGATGAGTGTGTTAGTAGGTATATAAAATCTGTAAACTCTGGCCTGTTAAAAATAATGTCAAAGATGGGTATTTCTGTTTTAAGTTCTTATAGAGGAGGATGTAATTTTGAAACTGTAGGACTAAGTAGGACAATTGTTAAAGATTATTTTCCAGGTGTAATATCTAAAATTTCTGGAATTGGATTAAGTGGTATAGAAAAAAAGATAAGAGGTATACATAAGGATGCTTTTGATACTCATTCAAATATTTTACCCATAGGTGGAATTTATAGATATAGAAAAAATGGCGAAACTCACCAATATCAAGGAAAATTAATTCATCTTTTGCAAGCTGCAGTTGGTTCAAATTCTTATGATACTTATAAAAAATACACAAAAGGGATCTACGGTTTAAAACCAATTAATTTGAGAGACCTAATTGATTTTAAAAATAAAGAGGCAATAGCAATTGATAAAGTTGAACCAATAGCTGAAATCATGAGAAGATTTGGAAGTGGAAGTATGTCTCATGGTGCTTTATCAAAAGAAGCTCATGAAACGCTTGCTATGGGTATGAATAGGATAAAGGGGGCTTCTTGTAGTGGCGAAGGTGGAGAAGATGAAAAGAGATTTAAAATTTTAGAAAATGGAGATAGCGCTAATTCAAGAGTAAAACAAATAGCATCTGCAAGATTTGGAGTAACTATAAATTATTTAAATAATTGTAATGAAATTGAAATTAAAATTGCACAAGGTGCAAAACCTGGTGAAGGTGGTCAATTACCCGGGTTTAAGGTCACAGAGGAAATAGCTAAATTAAGACACTCTACTCCAGGAGTGACACTAATTTCACCTCCTCCACATCATGACATTTATTCAATAGAAGATCTTGCACAACTAATTTATGATTTAAAGCAAATCAATCCTAAAGCTAGAGTTGGTGTAAAATTAGTAGCTTCATCTGGAATAGGAACTATTGCAGCAGGAGTTGCTAAAGCAAAAGCTGATATCATTTTAATTTCTGGTCATAATGGTGGAACAGGAGCTACCCCTCAAACAAGTGTAAAATATGTTGGTATCCCATGGGAAATGGGACTGACAGAAGCAAACCAAGTCTTGACTTTAAATAAACTACGACACCTTGTTACTCTGAGAACGGATGGAGGAATTAAAACTGGGAGAGATGTAGTTATGGCAGCAATGATGGGCGCAGAAGAGTTTGGTGTAGCTACTACAGCGCTAGTCGCTATGGGATGTATTATGGTAAGACAATGTCACTCTAACACTTGTCCAGTCGGTGTGTGCACTCAAGATGATGAACTTAGGAAAAAATTTACTGGTACACCAGATAAGGTAGTGAACTTATTTTCTTTTATAGCGCAAGAAGTAAGAGAAATTCTTGCAAGTTTAGGCTTTAAGTCTCTTAATGAGATCATTGGTAGAACTGACTTATTAAGACAAGTGAGCAAAGGTTCACCAAATTTGGATGATTTAGATTTAAATCCTTTATTTGTACAAGCTGACCCCGGTAAAAATAAAAGATATTGTGAGAAACCTATAATTAATGAGGTTCCAGATACATTAGATCAAAAAATTTGGCCAGAGATAGAAAACTTAATAGATAATAATTCTCCATTAGATAAAATATATGAAATAAAAAACACTGATAGAGCAGTAGGTACAAGAATTTCTTATCATTTATATAAAAAATTTGGAAATAATAAATTAGAAGAAGATACTTTTTCACTCAATTTTAAAGGTTCAGCTGGACAATCATTTGGGGCATTTGGGATTAAAGGACTTAAATTAATTTTAAAAGGAGATGCTAATGATTACGTCGCCAAAGGTTTGTCAGGTGCATCTGTAATAGTTAAACTTCCTGAGGAAAGTAATTTAGTATCAAACGAAAATACTATTATAGGAAATACAGTCTTATATGGAGCAACATCGGGAACTTTATTAGCAGCAGGACAAGCGGGTGAAAGATTTGCAGTAAGAAACTCAGGAGCAACTGCGGTAGTTGAAGGTTGTGACTCAAATGGATGTGAGTATATGACAGGGGGATCGATTGTTATATTAGGTGATGTTGGAGATAATTTTGGAGCAGGTATGACAGGTGGAATGGCTTTTGTATATGATCCTAAAAATGAATTTCCAAAAAAAGCAAATCCAGAGACAATTATTTGGCAAACACCCGAGACAGAGTTTTGGAAAAATAATTTAAAGGAGCTAGTCTTAAAACATTATCAAGAAACAGAGTCTAATGTTTCTAAAAATATACTCGAAAATTTTGATGTGGAGGTAAATAATTTTTTACAAGTTTGCCCTAAAGAAATGATAGATAAACTTGAAAATCCAATTACTAATAAAAGTATTGTTGGTAAAGCTAGTTAATTTTTTTAATTATTTTTTGTAGTTCTTTACAAATTATAATTAAATTTTTACTTGAGGAGAGACTATGATCTCCATTTTTTATAATTAGAAGCCTTTTATCTGCTTTAGGAAAAGTTTTTAAAACCATTCTTGAGTATTTTACAGGCACTACTTCATCTTTTTGTCCGTGAACCATTGTGACAGGGATGGTATTATTTAATTTTTTATTAAGAACTTTATTTCTAGCTTTTTTTCCATCAAAAATAAGCTGTTTAGTAATTAAGTATTCATAATCGCCATTTTTAATTTTAGATATTCCTTTTTTGATTATTTCATCCTTTGTTTTTTTTGGAAATTTTTTCCACATAATTCTTGAAAGAAACTCAGGTGCAGACCCAATACCTAGAAAGCCTTTAATTTGAGAACTAAAATATCTGTGCATTATCATCGAAATCCATCCACCCATACTAGAGCCAATTAGAATAAAATCATTTTTTTTTACTATTTTATTAATTGCAGTTTTAGCGTCATTTGACCATTTTGTAATATTACCTTTTGTAAACTCTCCTGAAGACCTTCCATGACCAAAATATTCTAACGCTAAAAACCCTAATTTATTTTTAATGCTAAAGTTTAAAAATTTTTTAGGTTTGTCTCCGTCTATATCTGATGCAAAGCCTGGCAAAAAAACTATGTAGAGATTTTTCTTATAATTATTTGCGATATATCTTAGTTTTTTAGATTTAGAAATTCTTAGAAATTTATTTTTTTTCATATAAAGTAATCATATTGACTAGGTATATATTATTATCACATGCAGTCTAAATTAAAAGTACTTCAGGTAATTCCTAAGTTAGATTATGGTGGTGCAGAAACCGGTTGTTACGACATTGCACATTACTTGCCAGAAAATAATGTTGGATCATATCTCATTACGAGCGGCGGTGAACTCCTACAATATATAGACAGAAAAAAAGTCAAACTCATAAAACTTCCTGTTCACTCAAAAAATCCTATTCTCATTTTTATAAATTCACTAATTATTTCTGCAATAATTTTAATAAATGGGATAAATATTGTTCATGCTAGAAGTAGAGCTCCTGCATGGTCATGTTTAATTGCAACAAAAATTACAAGAAGAAAGTTTGTTACGACTTTTCATGGAACCTATAACTTTAAAAGTAAAATAAAAAAACTTTATAACTCAGTTATGGTTAGATCGGATTTAATTATTGCTGGATCTAACTTTATTTTTTCACATATCAAAGAAAATTACGAAGAATATCTCTCAGATAAAAAAAAATTGCTCTCTATATTTAGAGGTATAAATACAGATTATTTTGATTCTTCCACTACATTAGAAGCTGATGAAGATAAATTATTTAAGTCATGGGACTTGACAGTTGGAAAAAAAATAATTTTGTTGCCAGGAAGACTTACAGCTTGGAAGGGGCAAGAGATGTTTTTAGAAGCGTTAAGTAAAGTAAATATTCAGTTAGGCAATGACTCTTTTATTGCTGTAATTTTGGGTAATGACCAAGGTAGAGATCTATATAGGAAAAAATTAATTAGACTTGTTGAACAATATAGACTTACTAAACAAATTAGATTTATAGACCACTGTAAAAATATGCCATTAGCTTACAAAATATCTGATATTGTTGTCTCTACCTCAATCGAGCCCGAAGCCTTTGGTAGAGTTGCGGTAGAGGCTCAATCTATGCAAAAAATAATTCTTGCCAGTAATATTGGTGGATCAAATGAGACAGTTATTGATGGAAAGTCTGGAATATTGTTTGAAGCAGGTAACTCTGATGATTTATCAAAAAAAATTATACAAGTAATGAACCTTGATCCTAATCAACTTTCAAAAATGGGTAATTTTGGAAGAGAAAATGCTGTAAAGAAATTTAATGTTGAAAAAATGTGTTTTTCTACTTATTCAGAGTACAAAAAACTATTTAATTAATGCCAAATATTACATTACCAGACGGAAAAAAAATAAATTTTGAAAAAAGTATTTCAGGTTTTGAAGTTGCTGAAAAAATTAGTAAATCTTTATCAAAGCAGGCATTATTAATCAGTGTTGATGGAGAATTAAAAGATTTAAATCACAATATTTCAAAAGACTCCTCAATTAAGATATTTACATCAAAAGATAAAGAAGGATTAGAAACTATAAGGCATGATACTGCACATATATTAGCTATGGCAGTTCAAGAATTGTTTCCAGGAACACAGGTTACAATAGGCCCTGTTATTGAAGATGGATTTTATTATGATTTTGCTAGAAAGGAACCTTTTACCTCTGAAGATTTAGAAAAGATAGAGAATAAAATGAGAGAAATTGTAGATAGAGACGAAAAAACTTATAGAGAAGTTTGGAAAAGAAATGATGCAATTGAACATTTTAAAAAAAAGGGAGAAATATATAAAGCAGAAATGATAGAGAGTATTCCAGAGGGCGAGGAAGTATCTTTATATTTTCATGGTGATTGGCATGATTTATGTAGAGGTCCCCACTTAACTTCAACTGGTAAAATTGGAAAATTTTTTAAACTAACAAAAGTCTCAGGTGCTTATTGGAGAGGTGATTCAAATAATGAAATGTTACAAAGAGTTTATGGTACCAGTTGGTCTACTCAAAAAGAGTTAGACGATTATTTAAATAGAATCGAAGAAGCTGAAAAAAGAGATCATAGAAAAATTGGAAAAGAAATGGATCTGTTTCATTTCAGAGAAGAGAGTCCTGGATCAGTATTTTGGCATCAAAAAGGATGGAACTTATTTCAAAAACTTATTTCCTATATGAGAATGAAACAAGAAAATGCAGGATATCAAGAAATAAATACTCCAGAAATATTAGATAGATCACTTTGGGAAAAATCTGGTCACTGGGAAAAATTTGGTGCAAATATGTACACTTCTACTACTCCTGATGAAAAAGTTTTTGCTATAAAACCAATGAATTGTCCTGGTTGCGTCCAGGTCTTTAATCAAGGTTTAAAAAGTTATAGGGATTTACCATTGAAAATGTCAGAATTTGGAAAAGTTCATAGATATGAACCTTCTGGAGCTCTTCACGGATTATTACGTGTAAGAGCATTTACTCAAGATGATGCACATATTTTCTGTACAGAAGAACAAATTACACAGGAATGTTTAAGCGTAACAAATTTAATTTTAGAAATATATAAAGATTTAGGATTTGAAGATGTAATTTTGAAATATTCTGATCGACCAGAATTAAGAGTTGGGGACGATAAAGTTTGGGATAAATCGGAAGCAGCATTATTGGAAGCAATAAAAGCAACAAAATTAGAATACTCTATTAATAAGGGTGAAGGTGCTTTTTATGGTCCTAAAATAGAATTTGTTTTAAGAGATGCAATCGGAAGAGATTGGCAATGTGGAACTTTACAAGTTGATCTTAATTTACCAGGTAGATTAGGTGCATCGTTTGTAGATAGCGATGGAAATAAAAAAGTTCCTGTTATGCTACACAGAGCTTTATTTGGGTCACTAGAAAGATTTATAGGAATTTTAATTGAAAATTATTCTGGAAAATTACCGTTTTGGCTTTGCCCAGTCCAAACTATAGTTATCCCAATTTCAAGTGATTTTGATGAATATGCAAAACAAGTAAATAATGAATTAAAAAAAGTCGGTTTAAGTTCTGAGGTTGATTTAAAAAATCATAATTTGAATTATAAAATTAGGGAACATTCATTAACTAAAGTCCCAATACTACTAATATGTGGAAAAAAAGAAGTTGACAGTAACACAGTAACTATTAGAAGATTGGATTCTAAAAAACAAGAAACTATGGAACTAAAAGAATTCTCAAAAAAATATTCTGCTTTAAACAAAGCACCTTCAATTTAAGTGGCAGATTTTAAACAAAACTATTTTCAGAAAAGAACTAAGCCTAAAGGCCCAAGAACTAACCAAAGGATAACTTCACAAGATGTTCAGGTTATTGCAAGTGATGGTGATAATTTAGGAATACTTAATTTGCAAGATGCGATTGATAGAGCTAAAGAAGAGGGTTTAGATTTAATCGAGATAGCTCCAAATGCAAAACCTCCAGTATGCAAAATTATGGATATGGGAAAATATAAATATGATGCACAAAAAAAAGCAAATAAAGCAAAGAAAAAACAAAAGAAGATAGAATTAAAAGAAATTAAACTAAGACCTGTTACCGAGGTTCATGATTATACCTTTAAAATTAAAAATGCACAAAAATTTATTGCAAAAGGAGATAAGGTAAAATTTACAATAAGATTTAAAGGAAGAGAACTGCAACATTCCAGTTTGGGAAATGAGTTAATGGATAAGATCAAACTAGATATGGAGTCAGTAGGCCGTGTCGAACTACAACCAAAGTTTGATGGCAAGCAAATGATCATGGTTATCCAGCCTTTATAAGACTTATTTCTGGTTGTAAATTAATATTAATATTTGTATAACCCCTCAAAAATTATGCCTAAATTAAAAACAAAAAGTTCAGCCAAAAAAAGGTTCAAAATTTCAGCAAAAGGAAAAGTTATAACTGCTCAGGCTGGAAAAAGACATGGTATGATTAAACGAACAAATTCACAGATTAGAAAGCAAAGAGGTACCACGGTATTGTCAAAACAAGATGGTAAGATTGTAAAATCTTTTATGCCGTATAACCTAAGAGGATAGTATGGCTAGAGTTAAAAGAGGTGTAACAAGTAAAGCAAAACATAAAAAAGTACTTAAAGCTGTTAAAGGTCAGTGGGGCAGAAGAAAAAATACTATAAAAGTTGCTCGGCAGGCAATGGAAAAGGCTATGCAATACGCTTATAGAGATAGAAGAAACAAAAAAAGAGATTTTAAGTCACTTTGGATTCAAAGAATTAACGCTGGAGTTAGATCAGAAGGCTTAACTTATTCTAAATTTATTAACGGTCTGAGTAAGACAGGTATAAAAATAGACAGAAAAATACTCGCTGAAATAGCTTACGATAATCCAGAAGCATTTAAAACTATAGTTAAAAAAGCTCAAGCAGCATTAAACTAATTTTCATTGTTGTTTTTCTAGAGTTAACAAATATTCTACGAATATGTCCGATATTAAAAAAATCAAAGATGAATATTTAAATAAATTAGACAACGATTTAGACACAGAAAGTGTAAATCAAATAAAAACTGAATTGTTTGGTAAAAATGGACAAATTTCTAATTCTTTTAAAACATTAGGCTCTTTACCCAATGATGAAAGAAAAAAATTTGCTTCAGATTTAAATTCAATAAAAGAGGAACTTCAAGAAAAAATAAATTCCAAACTTCAAGAAATTCAAATTAAAGAAATTAACTCTAAACTTGAGAATGAAAAATTAGATGTAACTTTACCTGAGAGAGAAATAAAACAAGGAAAAATTCATCCTGTCTCGCAAGTTATTGATGAGATATCTTCAATATTTTCTGAAATAGGCTTCAGTGTAGAAGAAGGGCCAGATGTAGAGAATGAGCATTATAATTTTACTGCATTAAATACTCCTGATAATCATCCAGCAAGAGATATGCATGACACTTTTTATTTAGATAATAATAAAGAAATATTGTTAAGAACTCATACGTCTCCAGTACAAGTCAGGACAATGTTGAATGGAAAACCTCCATTTAAGATTATAGCTCCTGGAAGAACATATAGATCTGATAGTGATCAAACACATTCACCAATGTTTCACCAAGTTGAGGGACTTCATATTGATAAAGATATAAATATGGGTCATTTAAAAGGCTGTTTGAATTACTTCATAAAATCTTTTTTTGAAGTCGACAAAATTAAAATGAGATTTAGACCTAGTCATTTTCCTTTTACTGAACCATCTGCAGAAGTTGATATTGGTTACGAGTTAAAGGATGGAAAAATAGTTATTGGTGAGGGAGATAAATGGTTAGAAATTCTTGGTTGTGGAATGGTACATCCAAATGTCCTGAAAAATGTAAATGTTAATCCAGATAAATACCAAGGTTATGCTTTTGGTATTGGAATTGATAGACTTGGAATGTTGAAATACGGCATAAATGATTTAAGAGCTTTTTTTGAGACTGACTACAGATGGCTCAATCATTTTGGGTTTGATCCATTAGACGTTCCATCAAATTATAGAGGTCTAAGCAGATGAAATTTACAATGAGTTGGTTAAAAGAACACCTTGAAACCAAACATAAAGATACTCAAATTATTAATAAATTGACAGATATTGGACTTGAAGTTGAAAGTTTTACAAATTTCAGCTCTGATTTGGATAATTTTAAAGTGGCAAAAATTATAAATGCTGAACAACATCCAAATGCAGATAGACTTAGAGTATGTGATGTTGATATAGGGCAAAAAAATATTGTTAAAGTTGTATGTGGGGCGCCAAACGCTAAAAAAGATCTTTTGACTGTTTATGCTGCTCCTGGATCAGTAATTCCAAAAAATAATATGAAACTTACAGTCAGTAAGATTAGAGGAGTAACTTCATATGGGATGCTATGTTCGGAGTCAGAATTAAAATTATCAGACGAAAGTGAGGGGATAACAGAGCTAAAACCAAGTAAATATTCAGACAAGATAGGTAAAAATTTTTTTAAAAATAATACTGAAAAGGTTGTTGATTTATCAATAACCCCAAATCGACCTGACTGTTTAGGGGTGAGAGGAATAGCTAGAGATTTAGCTGCAACAGGAGTTGGTAAATTAAAAAGTATTTCTCGTAAAAACATCAAGAAAGATGGATCACAAAATATTAAAGTTTCAATTACAAAAGATAAAAATCAAGGTTGTACAATCTTTGCGAGTTGTCTCATAAAAGGAGTAACCAATAAAGAAAGCCCAAAATGGTTAAAAGAAAAAATTGAAACTCTTGGTCAAAAACCAATTTCAGCAATTGTAGATATTACAAATTATGTCATGTTAGATTTAAATAGACCTCTACATGCATATGATGCAGATAAAATTGATAAAGAAATTATAGTAAGAAACTCAAAAAAAGGTGAAACTTTTGAGGCTCTAGATAACAAGGAATATAAATTAGATGATGGAATGTGTGTTATATCTGACCAATCTGGTGTGTTAGGCTTAGGAGGGGTAATTGGAGGCACACGTTCTGGTACTGAGTTAGAAACTAAAAATATTTTATTGGAGTCTGCATACTTTATACCAAGATCAATTAGAAAAACTTCAAAATTACTTAACATTGATACCGATGCTAAATTTAGATTTGAAAGAGGAATTGATCCTCAATCTGTAGAACTTGGCTTACAAAAAGCCTCTCAACTAATATCTGAAATTTGTGGAGGAAAGATAAGTAAATTTGATATTCAAAAAATTAAACAATATAAAAACTTAGAAATAAAATTTAATACATCGTTATTCGAAAAGATTACAGGTTTTAAAGTAAAAGAAAATGAGATCATTAAAATTTTGAAAGATCTAGGTTTCGAGGTTTCAAAAAAGAAATCAGAATTAAGCCTAAAGGTTCCTTCTTGGAGGCCTGACATAAGTCAACCGATAGATATAGTTGAAGAAGTTGTTAGAATTAAAGGATATGAAAATATTGAAACTATAGAGCCAAAGAAAAATAGATTAAAAGACACTTTAAACAAACAGCAAAAACTTTTTCATTTTTTACAACGTTCTGTAGCATCAAAAGGTTATTTAGAGACTGTTACTTGGTCATTCACAGATTCAAGAATAAATAAATTTTTTAAAGAAAATTTAAAAGAAATTAAAATAGTAAACCCCATAAGCTCAGATTTAGATGTTTTAAGAAATTCAATTTTTTCAAATTTAGCTTTTTATTTAAAGAAAAATTTAGATAGAGGATTTAAAGATATTTCGCTTTTTGAAATTGGACCAATTTTCAAAAATAAACAGCCTGGTGAACAGTTGACAGTAATAGGTGCAATAAAATCGGGAAAAATTTCAAGATTAAATTGGAATGAAAAAGATAGATCGGTTGATATTTTTGATGTGAAAAAAGATTTAATTCAAACATTAATGGAAGCTGGATATGATAAACAAATTTTTTTTATTAGAGATAAATCTCCTTCTTACTATCACCCAGGAAAATCTGGTTCAGTTTATCTAGATAAGGATGATATTGATCCTGTTGCATATTTTGGAGAACTTCATCCAAATATTGTTAAGAAGTTAGATATAAAAACTGAAGGAGTAGTTGGTTTTGAAATTTATCTCGATTATTTAAAGGATACGAAAATAAAGCTAAAGGATCAAAAACTAAACTTTGAATACTCAGATTATCAAAAATCAGAGAGAGATTATGCTTTTGTTGTAGATAAAAATTACAAAGCACAGGATTTAATAGAAATCATATCATCAATCGATAAAAATCTAATAAGATCAATTAAAATTTTTGATATTTATGAAGGTGAAAATATTCCAGATGGAAAAAAATCGATAGCTCTCAATGTTACAATTCAATCATCTGAAAAAACATTAGAAGAAAACGATCTTGAAAAAATTAATAAATTAATTATTTCAACTGTTGAGTCTAAGTCAGGCGCTAAAATTAGATCCTAAATGTCTACTGAAATTGATAACATAAGAAACTTTGCAATTATTGCTCATATTGATCATGGCAAATCTACAATAGCAGATAGAATAATACATAGATGTGGTGGATTAACAGATAGAGAAATGAAGGCTCAAGTCCTTGACTCAATGGATATTGAAAGAGAGAGAGGTATAACAATTAAAGCTCAAACAGTTAAATTAAATTATAAATCCAAAGATGGAAAAAATTATATTCTTAATATTATAGATACCCCAGGACATGTTGACTTCAGTTATGAGGTTAGCAGGTCTTTATATGCCTGCGAAGGTTCAATATTAATTGTAGATAGCACACAAGGTGTAGAGGCTCAAACTTTAGCAAATGTCTATCAAGCATTAGATACTAACCATGAAATTATTCCAGTTTTAAATAAAATTGATTTACCTGCATCTGACATAGATAGAACAAATAAACAAATTGAAGACGTTATTGGAATAGATACTTCAAATGCTGTGCCATGTTCAGGTAAAACAGGTGAGGGTATTGATGACATTTTGGAGCAAATTATTCAAACACTACCTGGACCCAAAGGTGAAAAAGATGAAAAATTAAAGTGTTTATTAGTCGACAGTTGGTATGACACTTATCTTGGGGTAGTAATTTTAGTAAGAGTAATTGATGGGAAAATAAAAAATAATATGAAAATCAAAATGATGTCTTCTAACAAAGAGTATTTTGTTGAAAAAGTTGGTGTTTTTACGCCAAAACCAAAGGATATTGACGAACTTAATTCAGGAGAAATTGGATTTATAACAACTGGAATAAAAGTTTTATCTGAAACAAAGGTTGGAGATACAATTTGTGATGCTTCAAAACCATTAACAGAGATACTTCCAGGCTTTAAACCAAGTAAGCCAGTGGTTTTTTGTGGATTATTTCCTGTAGATAGTTCTGAATATCAAAAGTTAAAAGATGGTTTGGCTAAACTTAAATTAAATGACTCTAGTTTTTCTTTTGAGGCCGAGTCTTCCTCTGCATTAGGTTTGGGTTTTAGATGTGGTTTTTTGGGTTTGTTACATTTAGAAATTGTTACGGAGAGACTTGAAAGAGAATTTGATATTAACTTACTTACTACAACTCCAGGTGTAGTTTATAAAATTCATTTGAACAGTGGTGAAGTAAAAGACTTGCAAAATCCATCGAGTTTACCAGATCCAACTTTGATAAAATTTATTGAAGAGCCATGGATTAAAGCCACAATTATTACTCCAGATCAGTTTCTTGGACCAATAATAAAAATATGCCAAGATAAAAGAGGAATTCAAACAAATCTTAGTTATTCTGGTAATAGAGCCGTTTTAAATTATGAAATACCATTAAATGAAGTAGTATTTGATTTTAATGATAGATTAAAATCTATGACAAGTGGTTACGCAAGTTTTGATTATGAAATAATAGGACATAGAGAAGGGGATCTTGTTAAAATGAGTATATTAGTAAACAGTGAACCCGTGGATGCTTTGGCAATGATGATTCACAAAGATTTTGCTCAAAAAACTGGAAGGGAGGTTTGTGAAAAATTAAAAGATTTAATTCCAAGGCATAATTTTATGATACCGGTTCAGGCAGCTATAGGAGGAAAGATTATTGCAAGAGAGACAATTAAAGGTTTTAAAAAGGATGTATTAACAAAAATCCATGGTGGTGGAGCTGTTGACAGAAAAAGAAAATTACTTGAAAAACAGAAAAAAGGTAAAGCCAGAGCTAAACAATTTGGTAAAGTCGAGATACCACAAGAAGCTTTTATAGGTGTACTTAAAATATCTAAAGAAAAATAATGGAGAGGTGGCCGAGTGGTTGAAGGCGCACGCTTGGAAAGCGTGTATAGGGGAAACTCTATCATGGGTTCGAATCCCATTCTCTCCGCCATAAATTTTCAACCTAAAAATGGCTTTTATTTTAAAAAATTAAAAAATAGAAAATTATTTTAAAAAATCTTATATTATCGTTGATAATTCTAACTAATTTAAGCTCAAGATCTTAAGAGATTTTATTATAAATTTCAAAAATGGTATAAAAGACTATTCCTTATAAAAATTAATGACAAAAAATAATACTAATAATTATCAAGCAGACTCCATTAAAGTTTTAAAAGGTCTTGAAGCGGTAAGAAAAAGACCTGGTATGTATATTGGTGATACGGATGATGGAACTGGTTTGCATCATATGGTCTATGAAGTTGTAGATAATTCTATTGATGAGGCATTAGCAGGTCATTGTAAAAAAATTGAAGTAAGTATAAATTCTGATGGGTCAATTACAGTTGAAGATGATGGTAGAGGAATACCAGTTGACTTTCATAAAGAGGAAAAAAAATCAGCAGCAGAGGTAATAATGACACAATTGCATGCTGGTGGTAAATTTGATCACGATTCATATAAAGTTTCGGGAGGTCTGCATGGTGTTGGAGTTTCAGTAGTTAATGCACTTTCTCAAAAATTAGAATTATATGTAGAAAGAGATGGAAAAAAATATTTTGTCGAGTTTACAAACGGCGAAGCTAAGACACCGCTAAAAATAACAGGTAAGTCAAAAAATACTGGTACAAAAATTAATTTTTTACCTTCAAAAGAAATTTTTTCGTCTACAAAATTTAGTTTTGCAATCATCCAAAAAAGAATGCGTGAATTAGCTTTTTTAAATAAAGGAATTAAAATCATACTTAATGACCTAACCCAAAAAAAAATAAAGACCCAAGAATTTAAATTTGAAGGTGGTATAAATGAGTTTGTTGAATTTTTAGATGAAAAAAGAGAAAAATTAAAAAATAAAAATGATAATGATTTGTTTAGAAAGCCTATTTATATTGAGGGAATAAAAAGTAATATTGATGTTCAATGTTCATTAAAATGGAATGCAGGATATAATGAGGATGTTTTACCCTATACTAATAATATTTACCAAAAAGATGGTGGGACTCATCTTTTGGGATTTAGGAGTGCATTAACAAGAGTTGTAAATAAATATGCATCAGAGCAAAATTTATTAAAGAAAAGTAAAGTTTTACTCTCTGGAGATGACATTAAAGAGGGTCTGACATGCGTTCTTTCTGTAAAAATCCCAGATCCTAAATTTTCTTCTCAGACAAAAGACAAATTAGTTTCCTCAGAAGTAAGAAATATTGTTGAAGGTATAGTTAATGAAAAATTGTCAATTTGGTTTGACCAAAACCCATCTGTTTCTAAAATAATTTTAACAAAAATAATTCAAGCTGCCGTAGCAAGGGATGTTGCCAAAAGAGCAAGAGAGAACGTTAGAAGAAAAGGTGCTCTAGAGCTCACCGGATTACCTGGAAAATTAGCAGATTGTCAAAACTCAAAACAAGAAGGTACCGAATTGTTTATTGTTGAGGGAGATTCAGCCGGCGGGTCAGCTAAACAGGGAAGAAATAGAGAGTATCAAGCAGTACTACCATTGAGGGGAAAAATTTTAAATACATATACTGAGATAAATGGTTCTAAAAAAAATGGAAATCAAAGTGACCTGAGAACAAAATCATTATCAAAGATGATTTCCTCAAATGAAATTGTTACATTGATAAATGCTCTCGGATTAGATCCTAAAACAGAAGAAATAGAATTAAAGGATTTAAGGTATGGAAAAATTATTATCATGACAGATGCAGACGTTGATGGTTCACATATTAGAGCGTTACTTTTAACTTTTTTTAATAATATCCCTTTTAATAAATTAATAGAAAAAGGTCATGTCTATTTAGCCCAACCACCTCTTTTTAAAATTAACAAAGGCTCCAAAGGTATTTACATAAAAGATGAAAAAGATCTTGAAAATTATATAATTAAGAATTGTAAAGATATAAAAAAAGTTAAGAAAAATTCTAAAGAATTTGATAAAATTATTCAATTAGAGAAGTCTAAAATTAACATTCAACGATTTAAAGGACTTGGAGAAATGAATCCTGAAGAATTGTGGAATACTACTTTAAATCCAGAGACTAGAAATTTACTTCAAGTTCAATATTCAAAAAATATTGAAAAAGACCAAAACCTTATACAAACATTAATGGGAAACGATGTTACTTCTAGAAAAGATTTTATCGTAGATAATGCTATAAATGTTGTTAATTTAGATATTTAATTAATGGAGCTAAGTAGCAATTCCAAATCATCATACCTAAATAAAATTACATACGTTAATTTAAGATGGATAGGTGTAATAGGTCAATTTATAACTATAAATGCTGTTGCATTCTTATTTAAATTTGAATACAATTTTTTATTAGCAAATATTATAGT
This sequence comes from uncultured Pelagibacteraceae bacterium, assembly GCA_902522525.1. Lineage (GTDB taxonomy): Bacteria > Pseudomonadota > Alphaproteobacteria > Pelagibacterales > Pelagibacteraceae > Pelagibacter. The sequence goes on from CABYVU010000004.1 coordinate 18,964, forward strand.
TTTCCTAGGTGCTTTAAGTAACATTTTCCTATTTTATTTTTTTAAGAAAAATCAGCTTCAAGAAAAAATATCTTTAACCTTTCTTACACTTGATATTATACAATTAAGTTTTTTGCTTTATTTAACTGGTGGTATCATAAATCCATTCTCAATATTCCTAATAATACCAAGTATATTTGCCTCAAATAGTTTAAGCATTAGAACAAACATTTTATTAATAATTTTGACAATATCTTCAATTATTCTTCTTACTTTCTATCATCAAGAATTACCTTCACCATTAAATGAATATATTTTTAGTAATTACTATTACTATTCAGTTCCTTTAGCCTTAATTATTGCACTTATTTTCCTAAGTTTCTTTGCTTTAACGTTTGGAAATGAGTCAAAAGTCAGAAAAGATGCATTAGATAAGATTCAGGAAGTTATTTCTAAGGAGAACGAATTAGTTTCATTGGGTGGACAAGCTGCAGCGGCTGCTCATTCTTTAGGTACACCGCTTTCTACAATTAAAATTATTTCTCAAGATTTGTATGACAATTTTAAAAATAATAAAGAATTAAAAAAAGATGTTGAATTACTTTTAAGCCAAGTGGACAGATGCAATGAGATATTAAAAAAATTGTCTTTAAATCCCGCAGTTGAAGATGACTTTATAGATAAGGATATTACTCTGGAAAACTATGTGAAAGAAATTGTGAATTCTTTTAAAGAAATATCAGATAAAAATTTTATCATCAACACTGAGCAGAATTATAATTCTTTCGAAATTTCAAAATTAATTGAGGTTGTTTATGGTATAAGAAATTTTATTGGAAATGCAAATAAGTTTGCAAAAAAAAATATTTTTATTTCAATAACGAGTGACAGCGAAAACTCTTCGATATCAGTCGAGGATGATGGTTCAGGATTTCCTAAAGATATAATTACCAAAATTGGAGATCCATATATAAAATCATTGCAATCTAAAAATAAATCAAGAGCAGGATTGGGTTTGGGAATATTTATAGGTAAAACTTTGTTAGAAAAAAATAAGGCAAAACTCTTAATTAGGAATTCAGAGACCAGAGGCGGTGCAGAAATTAAAATAGAGTGGTCTAATAAAGATTTAATTAGTCTTTAGTGAAGTTTTTTATTTTCAAATAGTCCACTTAATTGATCTATCATTACATCCCCCAGTTCTTGAACATCTGAAATTTTGATTGCTTTTTTATAATATCGAGATACATCGTGACCAATTCCTATAGCTAATATTTCAACTTCACTTTTATTCTCAATAAATTTAACAATTTTTTTCAAATTTTTTTCTAAAAAGTCTCCTGAATTAACTGATAATGTCGAGTCATCTACTGGTGCTCCATCTGAAATAACCATGATAATTTTTCTTTCTTCTTTTCTTTTTTTTAATCTATTAAATGCCCACGTTATAGCTTCACCATCTATATTTTCTTTTAATAAACCCTCTTTTAGCATCAAACCCAAATTCTTTTTTGATTGTCTCCAATGAGAGTCAGCACCTTTATAAATTATATGTCTTAAATCATTAAGTCTTCCTGGATTTTTTGTTTTACCCAATCTATTCCACTCCTGTCGACTTTTACCACCTTTCCAATTTTTCGTTGTAAAACCTAGTATTTCAACTTTAACTGAGCATCTTTCTAAGGTTCTGGATAAAATATCAGCACATATTGCAGCTATTGTTATTGGTCTACCTCTCATTGACCCAGAGTTATCAATTAAAAGTGTAACAATTGTATCTTTAAAATCTAAATCCTTTTCCTTTTTAAATGATAAAGAATTATATGGATCAATAATTATTCTGGGCAGTTTTGAACTATCTAATAATCCCTCTTCTAGATCGAATTCCCATGATCGATTTTGTTTTGCCATCAATTGTCTTTGCAATTTATTTGCTAACTTAGTAATTAAATCTTGAAAACTTGTGAGTTGTTGGTCTAAATTTTTTCTAAGTTTTTGAATTTCTTCAGCTGTATCTAGACTTTCTGCTTTAGCAACTTCATCAAATTCAGTAGTAAATATTTTATATTCTTTATCGCTTACACTTAAATTTTTTTTTTGTATAACATTTTCTGACTCGGTATCCTCGTTATTCTCACTACCAAGTTGGTCTTCAAGTCTAAACTCATTTACATCATCCTCGCTATCCATCCCTTGGCTTATATTTTCGTCTTCGCTTGTTTTGCTAGAGTCATTATTATCTTTGTCATCATTATTATTAGAATTATTTTGATCTTGTGTATCATCATTTTCTTCATTTTCTTTTTCAGTTGTGTCATCATTTTCAAATATGTCCATACTTTCTAAAATTTCAGAAAATTTAGCATTATACACTTCCTGATTTTCTAGATTTTGTTTTAAAAATTCAAAGTGTTTGTCTATTGACTTATTAAAATCTTTCTCCCAAAATTTAAGTATTTCTTTATTTTCTGGATATAATTCAACATTAAAAAATTTATTTGTCATATAAATTTCAAATGCATCAATTATATTTGTATCTTCTTTTTTTGTTATTTTTTCATGTTTAAGATGTCGAAGTCTGTTTTTATAATTATCTTTAAAATTTTTGGATATTCCTTTTAGCATCTCTGAGCCAAGCAATTCATATCTTACTTTTTCTGCTAGTTGATAGAGTGTTCTACAAGAGGGATTTTGTGGATTGTTTTTATCCAATAATTTTCTATTTGAAAATCTTATTTTTAAAGCCTCAGAATCTGTTTCAGCTCTTAGTTTTTTAAATTGATTCTTATCATTAATATTGTCAATTTCCCCAATATCATAAACTTTTTTGTGGTCTTTTTTATTTTTAACATCTTTATAGTCATCTGAAATTACTTTGTAAGTTGATAAAAGGGCTTGTTTGAATTTTTCTTTAATACTATCTTCTTTGTTCATCAAATTTGAATATTAATCATTGATTCTGGCAGTTCATCCCCAAAACATCTTTGATAATATTCAGCAATAGTATTTTTTTCAGCATCATCACATTTGTTTAAAAATGTTACTCTAAATGCATATCCGATATCTTTGAAAATTCCAGAATTTTCTGCCCAATGTAAAACTGTTCTAGGACTCATTACTGTAGATATATCACCTGCCATAAATCCTTTTCTTGTAAGTGAAGCAACTTTTATCATGTTTGAAACTTGTTCTTTACCTTTAGGATTATTTAAATTTTTGTTCTTACCTAATATAATTTCCATTTCTTTATCTAAACTAAGATAGTTTAATGTAGATACAATATTCCATCTATCCATTTGTCCCTGATTAATTTGTTGTGTCCCATGATATAATCCGGTTGTATCACCTAGTCCCACAGTATTTGTTGTTGCAAAAAGCCTAAAAAATTTATTTTGTTTAATTACTTTATTTTTATCTAATAGAGTAAAGCTACCTTCTGACTCAAGTACTCTCTGAATAACGAACATTACATCTGGTCTTCCAGCGTCATATTCATCAAATACTAAGGCTACAGGATTTTGTATTGACCAAGGTAATATTCCTTCTTTAAATTCAGTTACCTGTTTACCATCTTTGATTACAATTGAATCTTTACCTATCAAGTCAATCCTACTTACATGACTATCGAGGTTAATTCTTATGCAAGGCCAGTTTAACCTTGCAGCAATTTGTTCGATGTGGGTTGATTTTCCAGTTCCATGATATCCTTGAATTAAAACTCTTTTGTTAAAAGAAAATCCTGACAAGATAGCTAATGTTGTATCTTTATCGAACTTATAAGTTTTGTCGATTTCTGGGACATAATCACTTGATTTTGAAAATGCATCAACTTCCATATCACTTTCGATACCAAAAGTTTGCTTAATAGATAATTTAATGTCAGGGGTATGGTTAATATTTGGTGTCAATTTTGTCCTTATATGTATTTTTTAATTGAGTGTAAGCCAAAGTTATTACTTTAAGCTTGTCTTCAAATTTTTTATTTCCAGAATTCATATCAGGGTGAAATTTTTTGACAAGCTTTTTAAATTTTTCTTGAACTTTTTCCCATTTTAATCCAACACTAATACCTAATATATTAAAGGCTTTTAAATCGTTTTTATTAAATTTAAATTTATTCATATTATTAAAGTCATTATTAAATTTAAATTTATCCATCTCATCTTTTAAAGCATTACTCCAAAGAACTTTGAAGAAATTATCAGACGAACTAAAACTTTGTGTTGGTTTGTGCCAAGTCATGTCAGACCTTAAAAAATCTATTATTTGTTGATCACTCATACCTGAAAAATAATTCCAACTTTTATTAAATTCTTTAACATGGTTTAAACATAGTAATCTATAATCTTTGCTATTATCTCTTTCTTTAGGTGCCTTAAAAAGACCTTCCTCCGAGCAATTATTCCAATCACAAATATTTTTCATGATGTATAATACTTTATAAAATGAACATTAATCAACTAATTGAAAACATAGAAAAAAAAATTTTGTCGCAGGATTGTATTTCAAAAGTTTATATAGAGGACAAGTCATTCTTGCACAAAAATCACAAATCTAACGAAGATGGAAAATTTCATATTGTTCTTTCAATTGAATCTGATGAGTTAAAGAATAAAAGTAAGTTATATTCAACAAGGTTTATTTACAAAATTTTAGATGATGAATTAAAAAAATATATTCATTCGTTGCAAATCAAATTAATTTAAACTACTAGAAATATATTTTTTTAAATTTGAGGGACTGATCTGAAAGTCAACTACTATCTTTCCGAAATCCTTTATTAAAATTAGATTAATGTTATTTGAATTATTTTTCTTATCGCTTCTCATATAATTCATAATTTTAGATACATGTTTCTTTTTAAACAATTTTTCAATCTTTGGTTTCATCTCAATTTTATTAATATGATCTAAAATAATATTAAATTTTTGTTTTGATAAAATTCTTTTTTTAAAACTGAATTCTACAGCATTTTTAATACCTAAAATTACAGCTTCTCCATGATTTAATTTTTTAGAAAAACCTAAAGTAGACTCATAAGAATGAGCAAAGGTATGACCTAAATTTAATACCTTTCTGTAGTTTTTCTCGTTCTCATCTTTTTCCACAACTTTTTTTTTTAAATTACAGCTTTTAATTATGGATCTTTCAATGAAAGGTGACTTTAATTTTAAAATTTTTTTTAAATTTTTGTCTAAATAGAGAAAATTATAAAAATTATCAATAATACTACTTTTTAATATTTCAGCATATCCACAAATTATTTCTCTTTCTGGTAAAGAAGCTAAAATATTCATATCGGAAATAACTAAATCAGGTTGATAAAAACTTCCAACCAAATTTTTTCCAAATTTATTATTTACACCTGTTTTGCCTCCTATTGATGAATCCACTTGAGACAGTAAAGTTGAGGGTATATTTATAAACTTCATGCCTCTTTTAAATGTACTAGATGCGAATCCAACAATATCTCCAATAATTCCTCCACCAAAAGAAATAATACAATCCTCTCTATTAAATCTATTTTCAAATAAAACTGTATGAATTTTTTCAATTGTCCGATAATTTTTGTTTTTTTCTGATGCAGTTATTTCTATTTTATAAAGTTTATTTGTTTTTAACTTTTTGTATAAAAGTCTTTTAAATTTGTTAGGAATATTTTTGTCTGTAACAATTAAACATTTATCAAATTTTAGACTATTAGCTTTTAAAATTTTATCAATTTTACCTATTAAATCTCTTCCAATTATAATAGAGTAGTCCTTAGTGCTTGTTTTAATTGAAATTTTATTTGCATTCATAAATATCTAATATCTTATTTATAATTTCAGCTTTGTCTAATTTATCACAATTAATCCTGTGGCTCGACAAGCTATAGAATTTTGATCTTTCTTTGATTAAATTGTTAATTTGACTCTTGGTAAGGTTTATTGCCAATGGTCTTTTCTTGCTTTTATATATTCTTTTTATTATTGTTTCATTTTTCCAATCTAACCAAAAAGATATACAATTTTTCCTACACATTTTCCTTATTGAGGAATTTATAAAGCCTCCTCCGCCTAAAGATATTACAGAATTTTCCGAACTCAGAAATTTTAAAGATATTTTTTCTTCAATTTTACGGAAATAATTCTCTCCAAATTTATTAAAAATTTCTGATATTTTAGAATCCTCGGTTTCTTCAATTTTTTGATCAATATCAATAAATGTTAAGTTTAATTTTTTTGATAAAATTTTGCCAATTGATGATTTTCCAGATCCCATCATTCCAATTAATACAATATTTTTATTTGATTTCATGAGTTTCTATATTGAAAAAACACAAATATGTCTTATTTTGAAATTATTAAATTATATGCAATTTACAAAAAATACAAGTAAAGACAAAATTTTTAGCTTAGGGGCAATTTTAAAAATTATAATAGCTATTTTCATAATTGTATTTGGCATTATTCTGATTAACCAGATTAATTTGCCTGCCCCAGATAAACAAATTGAAAAAATTTTACCAAATGAAAATTTCAAAACAATTAAGTAAGTTTTTAATTTCTGCTTCTTTTTTTTTGTTTGTTTTATCTGCCCATGCTCAGGAAGTTAAAGAAATTTGGTCAGAAATAGAAAGAAAAGAGATTAAAAATACTGTTTCAAAAAATAATGAAGACACATCTATTAACATAGACCAGCTTGAAGGCGTTAAAGTAAAGCTTTCTGATGAGAATATTGTGGTAGACCAAAATTTAGACAATTCTAATATTTTATTGGCTGGTTTATTTGACCCTGATGACAATGATTTAAACCTAGATATGTGGTCAAAAACTGATGGAATAAAAATTAAAAAGTTACTAGAAAAAATACAGTCTAAAAATTTATCAAGTTTTTCTGAAAGGTTAATGGATGTAGCATTGTTGACAAACTCTTATGTTCCAAATCAAAATTTTTCATTAAACGAATTCGAAAATTTTACACTTGACCATCTTATTAAAAAAAAAGATTTTGATTTAGTTGAAGAATTTATTCAAAAAAATTCATCAATAAAAGATAAAGAAAGACTCATTAAACACGTAGCTGATTATTACTTGTCATTAAACAAAATAGAAAATTCATGTTCTGCTATTGATAGTTTAAGTTTAATAACTGATAACTACTTAACATATTTCAAAATTTATTGTTTAATAACTCAGAATAAAAAAGATGAGGCTCAGTTGTTGTTTGATCTTAACTCTGAGTTAGAATCTTTAGACGACTTTTTTGTTAAAAAGTTTGAAGTATTGATGGGATATGAGGATAATAACTTTATATTGTCTGATGAAAATGTTCTTTATTTTCACCTATCTCACATGACAGATAAGAATTTTTTATATTATCCATCCGTAGAGTCTGATGAATTTATTTGGAAATATTTGTCTAACTCGAATTTGCTTAAAAATTTAAATGATTTTAATCTCAGTGATACCGATCAGGTTAAGTTTCTAGAGAAAGCAACCAGTGAAGGTATTTTTGATGAAAAAGATCTATTGAATTTGTACAAAAAATTCCAATTTGAGATTGATGACCTTATTAATTATGAAGATGCATTAAAAAACTTACCAGATTATGAAGGAAGAGCCCTGATGTATCAGAGGTTTTTACTAACAGATAATCTTGAAAATAAACTTTCATTATTATTAAAATTGGATAATTCCTTTGAAAACTCAAATTTTAAAAAATCATTCGACGATGAATTATCTAAGTTGTTAAAAAAAATGGATAAAAAAGAAATTCCTTTAAAGTTTTCTGACTTCTACCAAACTAATTTAATTACTGAAGAAAAAAGAAAAAATAAAATTAAGTTTAATAATGAAGTTTTCCATCAATCAAAAGTATTAAATTATTTTTTGAATAAGCAAAGCTTACCTAAAACACAAAAATTAACTGATAATTTGTTATCAAAGATGAAAAAAGATAAAAATTACTCTTTCAACTTTAAAGATGTTGTATTACTACAATCATTGAGATCAGATGGAATTCAAATTGATCAAATTGATGAACTTTCTCAATACAAATCTGAATTAAATTCAGAAATTGACAAAATGATTGAAAATAAGGAATCTGGCATGATACTATTAAAATTAGTTGAGATTATTGGTGAAAAAGAATTGGATGAATTAAACAGTGAGTCACTAAATTTTGTAATTGAAATTATGAATAGAACAAAATTAATTAGCTTGAGAAACGAACTATTGTTGGAAATTCTTCCATTAAAAGTTTAAAATACTCCAATCAATCATGACAATAAAAACCATTATAACTGAACCTAATGAGATTTTAAGACAAGTCTCAAAACCAGTACAATCAGTAGGTAATGAAGAAAGAAAGTTAATGGATGACATGTTGGAAACAATGTATGCAGCTAATGGTATTGGATTAGCAGCAATTCAAATTGGTATTCCTAAAAGGATTATAGTAATGGATATTTCAAAAGATGGGGAGAAAAATCCAATGTATTTTGTAAATCCAACAATTAAAAACAAAGATAAAGAAAAAACAACATATGAAGAGGGATGTTTATCCGTCCCAGATTATTTTGCGGAAGTTGATAGACCTAAATATTGTGAGGTTGAATATTTAGATTATAATGGAGAAAATAAAATTCTAGAAGCTGATGGGCTCCTTGCAACTTGTATACAGCACGAAATGGATCATCTTGAAGGAATTTTATTTATAGACTACTTGTCAAAATTAAAAAAAACAATGATTGTTAAAAAATTATCAAAAAGAAAAAATCCTCCTGATAGAATTATTGTTTAATGAGCAAAAAAATTGCTTTCATGGGTACCCCCACCATTTCTGGGCAAATACTCAAATCATTGTATCAAAATGGTTTTGATATTGAGGTTGTTTATACTCAACCGCCCGTAGCATCAAATAGAGGACACAGATTAAATAAGTCACCAGTTCATGTAATGGCTGAAATATTAAATATTCCTGTTAGAACTCCAATTTTATTAGATATAACTCAAGAAAAAAATTTCCTTGAAAAACAAAATATAAGTTTGGGTATTGTTGTTGCTTATGGACAGATACTTAAAAAAGATATTTTAGAAATTCCAAAAAAAGGATGGATAAATATCCATTATTCACTTTTACCAAAATTTCGAGGTGCTGCTCCCATTCAAAGGGCAATTATGAACAATGAAAAAACAACAGGTATTTCTATAATGAAAATTGATGAAGGTTTAGACACCGGTCCCGTCTGTAATCAATACTCTATAAATATTTTAGAAAATGAAAATAGTGTGGATCTGTCTCAAAGATTAAGCAATTTAGCATCTGAAAAAATTCTACAAAATATTGATGATATATTCGATAACAAAGCATCTTTTAAAGAGCAAGATCATAGTAAATCTACATATGCAAAAAAAATTAAAAAAGAAGAAGGAAAAATAAATTGGAAGGACAGTAATTTAAAGATCATAGGAAAAATTAATGGTTTATATCCTAACCCAGGAGGTTGGTTTGAATTTAAAGGTGAAAGATATAAGATACTAAAAGCAGAAAAATCAATTTTAACTGGAAAACCAGGATATGTCTTATCAGATAATTTTGAAATTAGTTGTGGTGAAAATTCAATAAAGATTATTGAGATACAAAGGCAAGGTAAAACAGTTCAAAAAACTAAGGAATTTCTACGTGGTAGCCAAATTACTAAAGGCACTGATTTGAATTAAACATGTTCAGATATCAAATTCTAATCGAATATGTTGGATCCTCTTTCATAGGTTGGCAGGTACAAACAAAAGGCAAAACTATACAAGGATTTATCCAAAAAAAAATTTCATATCTTTTAAATGAAAAAATTAAACTTATTGGTTCGGGAAGAACAGATACCGGTGTTCATGCAATTGAACAATCTGCACATTTTGATGTCACTGAAAAAATCCAAAATTTAAATAAATTTTTAAAATCAATTAATTATTTTTTAAATAAATACGAAATAGCCATTATAAAAATTAAAAAAAAAAATTTGAAATTTCATGCACGTTTTTCTGCAAAAGAGAGAGTCTATAAATATGTTATTTTCAATCAATTAAGTAAACCGATACTTCAAAATAAACGAGGATGGTTTGTTATTAAAAATCTTGAATTAGAGATAATGAAAAAAGCAGCAAAAAAGTTAATTGGAACTCACGATTTTTCAACTTTTAGAGCATCTGGATGTAATGCAAAGAGCCCAATAAGATCAATTAAATCAGTTAAAATTAAAAAAACAAAAAACAAAATTGAATTAGAGTTTAGATCTCAATCATTTTTAAAACAACAAGTTAGATCAATGGTTGGTTGTTTAAAATATATTGGTGAAAAAAAGTGGACATTAAAAAAATTTGCAAGTGTAATTAAATCAAAAAATAGAAATTTATGCGCACCGCCTGCACCAGCAGAAGGATTATTTTTGAAAAAAGTTTTATACTAATTTTTCCTATTACCCATTGAGAATTTTTTATTAATTCTCCACCTTGACTCTGCTCTTACAATATAGCCACAACAATTTTTTGAATTACATTTACAAGGAAATTGTTTGTAATCTTTGTCATAACCAAATCCATAGTCACAAGTTAATTCCTCACCTTTTTTAATATCTTTTATAGCCTTAACCCAAATTTTAAGTCCCTTACCATCATAGTCACAATTATTTTCACATGAGTGATTTATCAGACCAGCTGTATTCCATGGGAAATCCCCATCGAGATCATATCTTTTATTTACTGTAAATAAATATATTGGCTTACTATTATCGTATTTGTCAGAATTCTCAGTTTGTTTTTTGGTAATCAATTTACCAATGTAATCGATTATTTTTTCACCTTCTCTTATATTTCTTGTAGCGTAAAGTCCTTTACCTTTTTTATCAATATCAGACTTTTTAATCTTATATGGTTTCATATGTTTGTGTTTAGTGCTTAAAAAAATATTATCAATTAAATTCTAACAACGCATCAACATGCCTTTGAGTACTATTTTGTAAGGCTATAAGATCGTAACCACCTTCAAGAATTGAAACGACCCTTCCATTACAAAAAGATTTAGAATATTCTAAAGTCCTTTTGGTAATTTTATAAAAATCCTCAGTGCATAATCTCATTTGTGCTAACGGATCATCAATATGTGCATCAAAACCCGCTGAAAATAACAAAAATTCAGGTTTGAACTGTTTTATTTTAGTTAAAACATTTTCATATGCATTTAAATATACTTCAGATGTTGTTCCAGCTTCTAGTGGAATATTTAATACATTATTAAATTTTCCATTTTCCTTATTTGAACCTGAGCCGGGGTAATAAGGATATTGGTGAGTAGAAACATATAATACCTTTTCATTATCATAAAAAATATCCTGAGTTCCATTACCATGGTGAACATCAAAATCAATTATTGCAATTTTTTTGTATTTATACTTTTCAATTAAGTAATTAGCACCAACGGCTACATTATTATAGATACAAAATCCCATAGCTTTCCCTTTTTCTGCATGATGACCTGGAGGTCTTACAGCACAAAAAGCATTCTTAAATTCTTTGTTTTGTACTCCATCTATTGCTGTAATAATTGAACCTACTGCATCTTTAGTAGCATCTTTACTACCAGGGGAAACAATTGTGTCACCATCTAAAAATACTAAACCTTTTTTTGGAAAAGACTGTTTAACATGATTAATATATTCTATCGAATGTGTTTTATTTAAAAAAAATTCGTCAAATTTATTTGGTTTTTTCCATATAAGATTTTTGTTATCTACCTTTTTAAAGTTATCAATTATTGCGGTAACCCTATCAATTTTTTCTGGATGGCCATTTCCAGTATTATGGTTTTTATAAGTATCTGAAGTGATTAGACCGGTCTTCACTTAAAATAATTCTTTAAAACTTTTAAATATATTAAACTCAATTTTTTTAAATCGGTGAGTGAGACAGCCTCATCAACTTTATGCATAGTTTTTCCTACTAAGCCAAATTCTAAACAAGGAGCTATTTTCCTAATGAACCTTGCATCTGAAGTGCCTCCAGTAGTTGAAAATTTAGGTTTTATTTTAGTAACTTTTTGAATAATGTTTTGTATCATAAATGTTGTACTATTAGGCTTTGTAAGAAAAGCTTCACCTGAAACACTGTAATCAATTTTATATTTAGATTTAGTTTTATTACATACATTTTTTAAAATTTTATTAATTTTTTTTTTAATGGAATTTGAAGTATGTATATTATTAAATCTTATATTAAATGAAGCATATGCAAGACCTGGAATTACATTGTCTGCGGTATTATTTATATTAATTTTTGTAATTTCAAGATTTGTTGGTTGAAAATCCTTCGTACCATTGTCAAATCGTATATCTTTTAGTTCTTTAAGTATTCTAACTAAAGCAGTCGAAGGGTTATTTGCTCTATGAGGATATGCTACATGCCCTTGAACTCCTGTAATTGTTAATCGACCGTTCATACTTCCTCTTCGACCAATTTTAATCATTTCACCTAATTTATTAGGATTAGTTGGTTCTCCAACCAAGCAAAAATCTATTTTCTCTCTTTTCTTTTTTAAATAGTCTACCACTTTCTTGGTTCCATTAATGGCAACACCTTCCTCATCTCCAGTGATTAAAAGACTTATAGATCCATTAAATCCTCTATTTTTTTCAACAAAAACGCTTATAGCAGACACAAATGCAGCTATTGAGCTTTTCATATCATTTGCACCCCTTCCAATTAAATGTCCATTTTTAATTGATGGTTTAAATGGATTTATTGTCCAATCACTTAAATTTCCAGCGGGAACAACATCAAGATGTCCAGCATAACAAAAATTAGGACTTTTTTTACCTAATCTTGCGTATAGATTTTTAACTGGAGCATTTCTTTTTTCTTTGAACTCTAGAATTTTAGTTTTAAAGCCAAGTTTTTTCAATTTTTTTTCCAAAAATTTCATTATTCCAGCATCTATAGGAGTTACAGTTGGAAATCTAATTAGCTCTTTAGCTAATTGAAGTTCATTTATAATTTTCATCGAAACTATTCTCTCAAGAGATCGTTGATAGAAGTTTTAGATCTTGTCTTTTCATCTACTTGTTTAATTATTACAGCACAATATAGTGAAGGTGCAGTGGGGTTATTTTTATCAGGAAGTGAACCTGGTACTACAACTGAATAAGGAGGAATTTTTCCATAAGTAATTTCTCCAGTTTTTCTATTAACAATTTTTGTAGATTGTCCTATGTACATGCCCATACTAAGTACTGATCCTTCCCCTACAATAACACCTTCTACAACTTCTGACATTGCTCCTAAAAATACATTATCCTCGATAATAGTTGGCAGAGCTTGTGCAGGTTCTAAAACTCCACCCACACCTGAACCTGCTGAAATATGACAATTTTTTCCAATTTGACTGCAGCTTCCTGCTCTTGCAAATGTATCAATCATTGTTCCTTCATCTATGTATGCTCCAATGTTAACGTAGCATGGCATTAAAACTGCATTTTTGCCAACAAAACTTCCTTTTCTTACTGGTGAGTTAGGCACCATTCTAAAACCCGCTTTCTCATGATCTTCTTTTGTCCATCCTGCAGTCTTACCCTTTAGTAAATGAGCTTTATCATACCAACTACTATATGGACCATTCAAACTCTGCATTGGATATAATCTAAAACTTAACATGATTGCTTTTTTTAAATGTTGATGGGTTATCCATTCACCATTTATTTTTTCAGCAACTCGTGACTTTCCACTATCTAAGTCATCAATAACTTGATTTATTGTATCTTTTAAAGACTGATCTGAAGCAGGATTTATTTGATCCCTTTTTTCCCAAGCTTCATTTATTACATTTTCTATACTCATAAGTTATGAGTTTTTTAATAACCTTATTTCTTTTAAAAATAAAGAGAGATTTTCTATTTTATAGTCAATATATTCTTTGTCAGATTCTTTTTTACCCCAATATTCATTATTGATTAGCCATACTGTTGTAGCTCCTCTTTCTTTGCCAATTGACAAGTTTTTTGCAATATCTTCAATATAAATTGTTTCTTTTGGGTCAATATCAAATTTTTTTACCATCAGATCAAATGCTTTTGCTGCAGGTTTTGGGCTATATTCCGCATCAACTATATCAAATACATCCTCAAATAGATCATCAATACCCAAATGTTTAGTTATATTACTAACATGCTCACTAGAACCATTGGTAAAAACGAACTTTCTTAAATCCAACTTCTCTATTTCACCTCTCAAAACAACGTCTTTTTCCATAAAAGATAAGTCAATGTCATGAACGAAATTTAAAAACTCTTTAGGAGGAATATCGTGATGTATCATTAATCCATTTAGACTTGTATTATATTTATGAAAGTAGTTAGTTTGTAATTTTTTAGCTTCGACTAAGTTAATTTTTAATTTTTCAGAAATGTATTGCGTCATTCTTTTACTTACTTGACCAAATACAGATTCTAAATCCTGATAAAGAACACCATCGCAATCAAATAAAATATTTTTTATATTTTTCATTTTCTTATTAATGTACCAGCGCCTTTATCTGAAAATAATTCAAAAAGAATTGAATGTTTTTTTCTTCCATCAATAATACAAACACCGGTAACGCCATTCATTATTGCATCTAAGCAAGTGTTAATTTTAGGAATCATACCCTCTGTTATAATTTCATTATTTATCAACTCTAAAATTTCAGATGACGTAATTTCCTCTATGAGTTTTTTTTCTTTATCTAGTACACCTTCAACATTGGTCATTAATAATAATCTTCTACATTTCAAAGATTTAGCTATAGCACCAGCAGCTGTATCTCCATTAATATTAAATGTTTGATTATTTTTGTCTAATCCTAAAGGTGATATTATTGGAACTGAATTTACCTTAATTATATCTTTTATAATATTTGTATTTATTTTATTTGGTTTTCCAACAAAACCAAGTTCCTCTGCTTCTGGAATAACCTCAATAACATTATTTTTTTTTGTGTTTAATGAGATTGCTTTTGAACCGTTTTCAATTAAGGAATTCACAATATCTTCATTAAAATCAATAAGAACATCTTCAACAATATTTATAATTTTTTCGTCTGTAACCCTTAAACCTCTAATAAATTTGGATTGAATATTTGTTTTTTCTAACTCTCTTTTAATTCTAGGACCACCTCCGTGGACTATTATTATTGATAATCCTAACTTATTTAGAATACTTATATCTGAAATAAAATTGTTAAAAATATTTCTATCAATAAAAACGTTTCCTCCATATTTAATAACTATTAATTCATTTTTGTATTTATCAATATATTTCTTCACCTCTTCGATGGAAGGACCATCTTTTGGTACTATTTTTTCTATTTCCATTTCTATTAAACAGTTTTGACAGTCGTTCTTTTGATTATTATGTACTGTTGTGCCATTGTTAATATGTTATTTATAGTCCAATAAATAACTAGTCCTGCCGGGAAAGGGGCTAGTATTACAGTTAAAAATAATGGGAAAAACATAAATATCTTCGCTTGAACAGGATCAGGAGGCGTTGGATTTAGTTTTTGCTGCATCCACATTGAAACACCCATTAAGCACGGCCACACACCTATCAGTAAAAAAGAAGGAGGATCCCAAGGTATTAGTCCAAATAAATTAAATATGGATGTAGGATCTCTTTCGCTTAAATCTTTTATCCAGCCAAAAAATGGCTGATGTCTCATCTCAATAGTTACAAACAAAACCTTATAAATTGCAAAGAAAAATGGAATCTGTATGAAAATTGGGAGACACCCACTTATTGGATTCACTTTTTCTCTTTTATATAAAGCCATCATTTCTTGTTGAAGTTTCATTTTATCTTCTTTGTGTAATTCCTTTAGTCTTGTCATTTCTGGCTGAAGAACTTTCATCTTAGCCATTGATCTAAATGAGTAATTTGCAAGTGGAAAAAATGCTAATCTTATGCAAGCAGTAATCATTATAATTGCTATTCCAAAATTACCAGCAAGATTAAAGAAATATTGAATTGCGAAGAATAATGGTTTTACAATAAAGTAAAACCATCCCCAATCTATTGCTAAATCAAACTTATTAATGTTTTCACTTTCTGCATATCCATCAATAACGTTTACTTCTTTTGCAGCAATTATTAACCTAATTGAGTTACTTTTAGTCTCGTTTGCACCAACTTCAGTTGCATTTGTCTCAATAAAATTTGCTCTAAACTTATTTTTATAATCAAAATCAGATCTAAAACTTTTATCTTTTTCAGGTATAAGACTAGTAAGCCAATATTTATCAGTTATACCTAGCCATCCAGATTTTGCATTCTTGGAATATTTTTTTTCCTCAATATCATCATAATCTTCTTCAACTAGTTGATCATCAAAAACTCCAATTAAGCCCTCATGCAAAATATAAAAATTAGTTATATCTGGGGCTACATTTCTTATTATTTGTCCATATGGATAAAAATTATAAGTTTTATCTGAATTATTAATAATTTTTTGATTAATATTGAAAAGATATTGTTTATCTAAACTTATTTCTTTTACGAATTTAATATTCTGATTATTAGTCCAACTTAATTTTACTGGGGAATTGGGTGTAAGTTTGTTATTGCCTTCAATACTCCATAGAGATTTTGAGTTTGGCAAGTCAATGTTTTTACTTGTTGTTGCCCAACCAGTTTCTACATAATATCCATTATTAGACTGTTTAGGATTTAATAAGATTACATTATCATCTCCATTTAATGTATTTGTATAATTTTTAAAAGTTAAGTCGTCTATTGAAGACCCAATTAATGAAATTGAGCCTTTAATTTTGTCATTTTCAAAAAGAACTCTTTCATTTTCTTTTAAAGCATCATTTCTAGATATTTTAATTGATTCTTCGTCCTGAACTAATGATGGTGCATCCGTTGATGAATTTTCACTGGAAATATTTTTATCATTTGGAATATCTTTTTGTTCTACTACTGCTGGAGCGAAAAATAGACTATAAAGTATTATCACGGCTGCACTCAGAGATATTGCGGCAATTACATTTTTTGTATCCATAAATTACTTTTTCTTTTTAACTGGATCAAATCCCTCTCCACCACCCAAAATTTTTATCGGATGACAACTAAGTATTCTTTTAAATCCATTAATACTTCCTCTTAAAATTCCATTCTCTTTTAGGTTTTCAATAAAATATTCCGAACATGTTGGAAGATATCTACAATTATTACCTAGATGTGGAGATATAAGTATTTGATAAAATCTTATAATCTTAATCATTAAAAATTTAACAAAATTCATCATTTAATTTTTTTAAAGTCTTCTAGTGTTACGTTTTTTATTCTTTCATAAGGATCTTTGCTAACAGATATTCTTGCAATCAATAAATAACAGTAATTAAGATTAATGTTAATTGATTTCACAGCTTCGTTCATAATATTTCTTAGTCTTCTTTTAATTTTATTTCTTGTTACCGCATTTCCAATTTTTTTTTTGGCTACAAAACTAATATTCAATTTATTAGTATTTTTATCAGAAAGTTTTTTAAAGAAAATTGTTAAATATTTGTTAGAAATCTTTTTTCCACTAAGAATTGATTTAAAATCCTCATTTTTAGAAAGGCTAACGATCTTGTTTTTCATTAAGCGTTTGTTAATTTTTTTCTTCCTTTAGCCCTTCTTCTTTTTAATACTTTTCTTCCACCCTTTGTTTTTCTCTTAGCTCTAAAGCCAACTGCCTTTTTTCTTTTTCTATTACTTGGTTGATATGTACGTTTCATTGTTGTTAAAATAATGTTAAATTCCGGTAGTTATACAAATATATATATATAAGTACAGCGATTTTTAATAAGTTAAAAATCAATGAATAGAGAAAAAAAAATTAAACTTTTTTTAGGTTCTGCCTACATTTTAATAGTATTTGTTTTTTTATTGATTTTTTTTAACAACTTTTCATTTCAAGATTTTTCAAGCTATGAATTAATAAGAGAAAACAGAGATGCTTTAGATAAATTAAAAAATAGTAATATTTTTTTATCGAGTATTTTTTTTCTTCTAGGTACCATAGTCTGGGTTCTTTTATTAGGCTTTGGTTCGCCAGTATTTTTAGTTGGTGGTTTTATTTTTGGTAAATGGCTAGGAACTTTGCTTATAGTTTTTGGATTATCTATTGGTGCAACAATACTTTATATATTTGCCAATTATTTTTTAAAAGATTTGGTGGAGAAAAAATTTTCGTCTCGTTTCAGTAATTTAACTGAGAGGTTTAAAAAAAATGAATTTGTTTTTTTTCTAATTTATAGATTTATAGGTGGTATTCCTTTTTTTATTTCAAATATTTTACCAACAATTTTTAATGTCAAGGTTAGAAATTTTTTTCTAGGATCAATAATTGGAATGGCTCCACAATTATTTGTTGGAGCATCTCTTGGTGCTGGTTTGAGTAAGATTTTAGAGGAAAATACTGAGGTACCAAGTTTTTTAGAATTAATTTTTTCTCCGGATATTTATTTACCAATTCTTGGAATTGTATTTTTAGTTTTAATTGGCTTTTTTTTAAAGAAAAAATTTTATGAAAAATAATACTGGTGCCCCCATCCAGAATTGAACTGGAAACTCATCCTTACCATGGATGTGTTATACCATTTAACTATAGGGGCAATATTAAGATAAATTAGTGTATAAATTCTATTATTTCAAATTATTGCCTTATTTTTTTTTCAAAATAAGCTATATCTATTTAAGGAAAATGTTATGGGAATTCACTATACATATGGAGCAAATAAAAATGCCAAGCTCATGGAAAAAAAAGCAAAAAGAGAAAAAAAACTTGCAGACAAAAGAGCCAAGAAGCAGGTGAAAGCTACCACAATAAAAGTTGAAGATGATAAAACTATTCCACTAGATCAGGTTATCACGCTTGACCATCTTACAAATCCCGACAAAAAATAAAAAATGAGTTCTAAGAAGAATAATTTTAGTAAACTTGAACTTGCTTTAAGAAAAAATTTAAAAAAAAGAAAAGAATTTCAAAAAAAAACTAAGAAAAAAAATAAATAATGTCAGTTCAATCTGATAAGTGGATTATACAAATGGCAAGAGAAAATGATATGATCTCTCCTTTTGAAGACAAACAAGTTAGAGGAGATAAAATATCATTTGGTGTATCATCATATGGCTATGATGCTAGAGTATCTGATGAATTTAAAATATTCACTAACGTAAATTCAGAAATAGTAGATCCAAAAAATTTTAAATCCTCAAATTTTATAACAAAAAACTCGTCTGAATGTATAATACCACCAAATTCATTTGTATTAGCAAGAACTGTAGAATATTTTAAGATACCCAAAAATGTTTTGGTTATATGTTTGGGAAAATCTACATACGCTAGATGTGGAATAATAGTGAACGTCACACCTCTAGAACCAGGCTGGGAAGGTCATGTAACATTAGAATTTTCTAATACAACGCCTTTGCCTGCAAAAATTTATGCCAATGAAGGTGTTGCCCAATTTGTTTTTATTAAGGGCAATGAAGATCCATTAGTTTCATATGCAGATAGAAATGGCAAATATCAGGGTCAAAAGGGAGTTACACTTCCAAAAATATAATAATGGACAAATTTATTATTAAAGGCCCTAGTAAAATTAAGGGTGAAGTTTCAATTTCAGGATCTAAAAATGCTGCATTACCAATTTTAGCATCAACTATCTTATTTGAAAAAGAGGTAATAATAAAAAATTTACCTCGCGTTAAAGATATAGATACAATGATTAACCTTTTAAAATCTCTTGGATCAGTAATTCAATTTAGTAAAAATAAAAAAAATGTTAAAATAACAAAGAAAAAAAAACAAAATTATCTCGCAACATATTCACTTGTCAGAACTATGAGAGCTGGAATATTAGTTTTAGGTGCACTTGTTGCTAAGCATCAAAAGTCTATTACTTCTTTGCCAGGTGGCTGCTTAATAGGAGCAAGACCTGTAAATTACCACCTGAATGCACTCAAAAAACTTGGGATGAAATATGATATTAAAAAAGGTTATATCCATGCACATACGGCAGGAAATTTAAAAGGTGCAAAAATTAGATTTTCAAAGATTAGTGTTGGAGCAACTGAAAATACAATTATAGCCGCATGTTTAGCTAACGGAATTACCATCCTTAGAAATTGTGCAATTGAACCAGAAATAATTGATTTAATAAATTTTTTAAAATCAGGTGGTGCAAAAATAAAATTTATAGGCAAACGTACTTTGAAGATAGAAGGTATTAAATCTTTAGAAAGCACAAGTTATTCTGTGATGTCAGACAGAATAGAAACAGGAACTTTTTGTGTAGCAGCATGTTTAACTGGAGGTAAATTAAAAATAAATAATTTTGATCCAAAAATTATAAAAACAGAATTATCCTTATTAAAAAAAATTGGAGCCAAAATTAAAGTAGCTAAAAAACAAATTAATATATCTGGTCCAAAACAAATCAAAAATTTAACCAATTTAGTTACTAAAGAGTATCCAAACTTCCCTACAGATTTGCAAGCACAGTTTATGGTTCTACTTTGTAAGGCTAAAGGTAAAAGTTCAATAACTGAAAGTATTTTCGAAAATAGATTTATGCATGTAGCTGAATTAAGAAGGTTAGGTGCTGAGATTATAGTAAAAAAAAATAAGGCTTTCATCTCAGGTAATACAAATTTTCAAGCAGCTGAATTAATGTCAAGCGATCTTAGAGCTTCAGTAGCGTTAGTTTTAGCTGCAATAGTTGCTAAAGGATCATCTATAATTAATAGAATTTATCACCTTGATAGGGGGTATGAAAATATAGAGTATAAACTCAGAAAAGTTGGGGTAAATATTCGAAGGGTTAATTGATGGAAAATAGGTACTTAAAAAAGATAATTGCGCAAACTCCTGAAGACCTTCACATTATTTCAGCTTGTTGTTCCGAGGGGAAAGTTAATATTGATGATGTTAAATATTTAGCTTCTAATAAGATTTTTTTGATTTCAATAGCAAGATTGAGCAAAGAAGAGGAAAACAAAAAAAAATTAATAAATAGTATTATTAAATTTGAATTTATAAATTCCTCAAAATCAAAGAATATAGACCAAAAAGACACTAATCTTACGCTAGAATTATTGACAATTGATATTTTTAAGAAAGAGGAGAATTTTGAAATAACTATGTTATTTTCAAAAAATAGAATTATAACTCTTGCCGCCGAAGTAATCGAGGTGACACTTGAGGACCAAAAAATAGTAAATGATAAAAGTAATTAACTGTAATAAAAAAAACTACTTAAATAACTTAACTAAATTTTTAGATTTAAGGAGATCTGAAAAAAGAATTGAAAATAAAACTATATCTAACATTTTAAAAGATATAAAAAAAAATAAAAATAAAAGTCTTTTTAAATATGAGAAAAAATTTAGCAAAAATAGTCAAATTAAACCAAGTATTAAGCAAATTAACAAAGCAATTAAATCTTTAGATCCAAAAATTAAAAGAGCTATAGATTTTGCTTACAAACGTATACATAAATTCCATAATTTACAAAAAACTAAAGATATTTTTTATAAAGACAATCTTAATAATAAAATTGAATATAAATATGTACCAATTCAATCGGTTGGTATTTATGTTCCGGCAAACTTACCATCTACTTTATTGATGAATGCTATCCCAGCAAAAATTGCAGGTGTTAAAAGAATTGTACTTGCGAATCCAAAAAATAACGGAAAATTAAATCCTGCAGTTTTATATGCTGCAAAAAAGGTAGGAATAAAAGAAATTTATTCAATGGGAGGTGCACAAGCTATTGGCAGTTTAACTTATATTCAAAAAGTAAATAAAATTGTCGGACCTGGTAATATCTTTGTTGCTGGCGCTAAAAGACAAGTTTTTGGAGATGTAGGTATTGAAGGAATGATTGCAGGTCCATCTGAGATTGCAGTTTTAGCAGATAGTAAAACTAATTTAAATCAAGTTACTACATCTATGATTGGGCAAGCAGAACATGACGCAAATTCTCAATGTATATTAATCACTAAAAATTCAAATTTGATAGTAAAATTTAAGAAAGATTTAGAATTAAAATTAAAAGATATTCCAAGAAAAAGTATTGCATCTAAAAGCATTAAAAATAATGGACTAATTTTAAAAGTAAATAGTGATAGACAAATTATTGATGCAATTAATGAAATAGCTCCTGAACACTTAGAAATTAATGTTAGCAATTATAAAAAGTATAAAGATAAAATTTTTAATGCAGGAAGTATTTGTATAGGCAAATACTCTCCTATGGCAATAAGTGATTATGCTGTAGGGACAAATCATGTATTACCAACTAATTCGTCTGCTAAATTTTCATCAGGGTTAAGTTTAAGTGAATTTTATAAAAAAATTAGCCTTATAACCCTTTCAAAAAAAGGTGTTGAGAAAATAGGAAAATACGCTACACATCTCGCTGAGTATGAAGAATTAAAAGGTCATGCTTTAAGTATAAAATCTAGAACTAATAAGGAGTAACAAAATTTGTCGAAACAAGATTTGTTGGAATTTAAAGGTAAAGTGATTGATTTGTTACCTAACGCCATGTTCCGAGTAAAGCTTGAAAATAATCATATTGTTACGGCTCACACAGCAGGAAAGTTAAGGAAGAATAGGATTAGAGTTCTTCAAGGCGATAATGTAACAGTTGAAGTAACACCTTATGATTTGACAAAAGGAAGAATTATTTTTAGGTTTTAAATAATGGCTTCGTAGCTCAGTTGGTAGAGCAGAGCCCTGAAAAGGCTTGTGTCGCTGGTTCGAGTCCCGCCGAAGCCACCATTTTAGAAATAAAATCTTATAGCAAAAACGCTTGCATTCAATTTTAAAATCTAATAACTATCCCGCTAGCTGAAGTTTAGCTAAGTTTAATATAATAAAGAAAGAGTAAACAAAAAGTATGAGTACATTAAAAGGAAAAGTAAAGTGGTTCAACGGTAAGAAGGGCTACGGTTTTATAGAAAGAGAAGACGGAGAAAAAGATTGTTTCGTTCATGCAAGCGCAGTTCGTGAAGCAGGACTTCGTTTTTTGAATGAGAACGACGCTGTAGAATTTGAAATTCAGGACGGAGATAAAGGTCCTAGCGCTGTAAATTTAAAGAAAACTTCTTAAAATTTATTTCATTTAAAATTTTGTATAGGAATATAGTAGGCAAGCCTATAAATATTCCTATACAATACATACTTGCATTTTAAGTTTAAAATGCTATTTATCTCCCATGATTATAAACAGTTACATTATTGTATCTCACAAAAGACATCATTTTCATGCTGGCCTGCAGCTAGCTATTTAACTATTTATAAATTTAAATTTAACTCTAATTAGTATAAAACAACAATAAGCCCTGGTGGTGAAATGGTTATCACGTCAGTTTGTGGAACTGAAATTTTTGGTTCGATCCCAAGCCAGGGTACCAAAAGATGAAGAAAGAAAATAAATTAATACCTGGATTACCCTCAGGGTTTGAAGATCGTTGGGACAAAAAACTTCTTCTCAAAAAAAAGCTTTTATCAGCAATTGAGAATGTTTTTATTAAGTTTGGTGCTGAGCCATTAGAAACCCCATCGTTTGAGATCAGTGAAAATATTGGATCATTTTTGGCAGAGGATGAAACTAACCCTATGTCTGATGTATTTTCATTTAAAGATGGAGATAAAAATATTACTCTTAGATACGATTTATCTAGCCCCTTAGCAAGATTTGTTGCTCAAAATAATCAAGATTTACCATCAATTTATAAAAGGTATGCCATCCAAAATGTTTTCCGTAATGAAAAGGCAGGCAATGGAAGATATAGAGAATTTCTACAAGCAGATTTTGATATTGTGGGAAATGTTAATTCATCACAGGCTAATGCAGAGCTTTGCAATTTAATTTCAGCCGTATTAATTGAATGCGGATTAAAGAAAGATCAATTTACAATAAATGTAAGTAATAGAAAAATAGTTCAGGGATTGTTAGATGATTTGAAAATATCCAATGAAAAGCAATTAAAAGTTATTAGAGCAATTGATAAACTTGATAAACCTGGTTTTGGGTTAAAAGGTGTAGAAGATCTCTTAAGAAAAGAACGAAAAGATACTAGTGGAGCTATCACAAAAGGTGCAGATTTAAATGATGAGCAAGTTGACCAAATATTAAAATATCTAAAAATAAAGGATTTAAAAGAACTTAAACAAAGCTTAAAAAATCCATTGTCACAAGAGGGAATAAAAGAGTTGGAAGAATTTTTTGTGGTTCTTGGGTATGGATCAATTTTAGATCAAGTAAAAACTAATTTTACAATTGTGAGAGGTTTAGCTTATTATTCTGATTTTATTGTAGAAACAAATTTGAATTTTAAAGTTACAAATAACAAAGGTAAAGAAGTAGATATCGGTAGTATTTGCTCAGGAGGAGCTTACGCAAAACTCATATCTAGATTTAAAGGTGTAGATATTCCAGGGACAGGAATAAGTTTTGGCGTTGACAGACTTTTATTTGCATTAATGCAATTAGATCAAATTCAATTAGATGAGCAAAAACCAGTTTTGGTATGTGTAATGGACCAAAAATATTTAAAAAATTACTACGAAATTTTAGATCTCTTAAGACAAAACAATATCAATGCTGAAATATTTTTAGATTCTAAAAAAAATCTCGGTAAACAGCTTACTTTTGCAAATAAACGCCAATTGCCAGTTGCTATTATCTGTGGAGAAAACGAGTTTAAAGATAATACAGTGACAATTAAAAATTTAAAAGGTGTTAAGGGAGAGAATAATAAAACTTTTTTAAAGAAAGATTTAATTAATGAAGTCAAAAAACTTATCTGAGAACATTCTTAAATCTTTAAAATCAAGTGGATTTGATTACATCGATTTAGATACAGTCATACCTACCAATTTAATTCTTGAGAGATCTGGTGAGTCATTTAGAAGTTTAATTTTTTCATTTGTTGATCAGAATGGAAAAGAAATTTGTTTAAGACCAGATTTAACTGTTGCGTCTTGTATTAAATATCTTAATCAAAAAAATAAGAAATCTTCAAAAGTTTTTTACAGTGGACAAGCATTTAGAAAAGTTCAGAAAAAAACTGATAAAATTATTAGAGATCAAATAGGTTTTGAGATTTTAGGATCAAAAGATGAGAAAAGAGATGACAAAAAAATAATAGATACAAGTATTAAAGTTATAAATAAATTTAGATATAAAACTGGAAGTATTACAATTGGGAATGTTGAAATTTTTCACTTATTAATAAATAAATTAGATATACCAAAAAGATGGAGACTTCGATTACAAAGACATTTTTGGAGAGAAAATTATTTTAATGAATTGTTGAAACGTTTAAAGACTAACTCAGATGTAGATGAAGCAGTAGTTGAATTGGATAAAAAAAGATATTTGAAAATGTTTAAACAAAATCAAGATAGAAGTATTGCAGGTCGTACTTTAAACGAAATTTTATTAAGGTTTGATAATAAAATTAAAGATCCCAGAAGACAAATAAAAGGCCAAAATGTTGTAAAAATTATTAGAGATTATTTAAAAATTAGTTGTCCTATGAGCAAAGCAGCAGTTACTCTAAATACTTTTTTTAAACAAAATAAAATCAATCTTAGTGTTGGAAAGGATTATTTTCCAATTTCAAAAAATAAAGTTTCAAAGTTAAATGTAAATTTTTCGTCTTCATTCGGCAGACATTTGGAATATTACACAGGTATGGTTTTTAAAATTCAAACAAAGGTAAAATCAAGAAAAATTGAGGTAAATGGTGGCCGCTATGACAATCTTATAAGTGATTTAGGATCTAAAATAAAGGTCCCAGCTGTTGGAGGTGCAATAAATTTAAATGATTAAAATTGGCATTCCTAGCAAAGGCAGACTTAGAAAAGATACTTTAAGTATTTTTAAAAATAAAAATCTTAAAATCTTATCTGAAAGAGGAGAAAGAGACCTTTTTGGATATATAAAAGGAAATAAAAAAATTAAAATAGTATATCTGCATGCAAGAGAAATTATAGAAAGATTAGGGGACGGATCTTTAGATATAGGTTTTTCAGGTTATGATTTATTAAAAGAGTCTGAATTAAATATTCAAAATAAAGTTATTATTAATAAAAAACTCAATTATGGAAATGCAACTCTGGTTGTAGCTATTCCTGACGAGTGGATAGATGTCCAAACACTTGCTGATTTAGAGGAAATATCTTTTGATTTTAAAGATAAAAAGAAAAGTAGATTAAGAGTTGCAACAAAATATCCGAATTTAACTAAAGAATTTTTATTTTCAAAAGGAGTAACTCAATTTAAATTAGTTCCCTCTCTTGGAGCAACAGAGGTATATCCATTTACTGGTTCATCTGAAATTTTAACAGATATTACTAGTACAGGAGAAACTTTACGTGCAAATAATTTAAGGATTTTAAAAGATGGTAATATTCTTAAAAGTTCGGCAATCTTAATGTCTAATAAAAGATTGAGTAATAAAAAAGGTTTAAAGAAAATTTTAAAATTGATTAGTTCTTAGCTTTTCTGATTGAATTTTAAAATTTCACGTATATCCTACGAATCATGAATAGCATTATTCTTATTTTACTTTCACTCTCACTTATTAGTTCTGTATTAATTATATATTTGAATTTTAAATCAAGGAATGAATCTAATCATGAGAAGGAAAATCAGGAGATTCAAAGACTCAATCAAGAAATTATAAATTTAAAAGAGTCTTTAAACACAACAATAAATAGTACCATGAGCTCAATGGCTACTTCTTTTAATAATCTTTCATCAGGTGTAACAAAAGATATGACAAATGCTTTAACTCAAGTAGATCAAAAAGTGGCTTCTTTTAATGCTCAGGTTGAAAATTTGAATGAAAGTCAGAAGGGGATTAATCAAATATTGGCAGGTGTTAAAAAGTATGGAACTTTAGCCGAGTTTAGTTTGGGCTCTCTGATCAAGGATTTGTTGCCAGCATCACAATATTCATCAAATGTAAAAATGAAAGAAGATACGGGTGAAATTGTTGAATTTGCAATTAAACTTCAAGATGGGATTTTGGTACCTGTTGATAGCCATTTCCCAGTTGAAAGATTTAAGGCTATCCAAGATGCTCATGAGGAAGATGACAAAAAAGCTATGGCTGATGCAAGAACTAAACTTGCTAGAGCATTTAAAGAAAAAGCTAAAAGTGTGAACGAAAAATATATCGTCCCACCAAAAACGACAGATTTTGCAATTGTTTATGCACCAACTGAAAGTTTATTTTTAGAATTAGCTAATTATCAAGATCCGTCTACAAAAGAATTATTAACTCAAGAATTAATGAAGAAATATAAAGTAACTATCATGGGCCCTAATAATTTATCTGGTTACTTACAGTCACTTCATATGGGCTTTCAGAGCTTACGAATTAAAAAGCATGCATCTGAAATATATGATCATTTAAAAAAAATAAGCACCAGATTTAATATGCATTTTAACAACGTTTTAGTTTTAAGAAAAAAATTAGAGGAAGCAATGTCTGTAGTTGATAGTTTTGGTAAAGACGCTAGAGCAATAAACAGAAGTATTGACTCAATAAAAAATCCTAATGATGACGATGATCCAGACCCAAGTTCTCCATCTCCAATTTCTGGTTATGGTCAGGATGAAAAACGAAAAGTTTCTTAAAGCCTAAATGAATGAAATGGAGTAATAAATTTATTTATCCAAAATCTACAAGGTCAATTGAGGATGGATATAGAAAATATTTTTTAGGTGAGGAAAAACTACCAAGTGTTACTACAATTTTAAGTGCTACTAAATCTGAAGAGGAAAAGGCAGCTATCAAAAATTGGCAGGAGCGGGTAGGTTTTAAAGAAGCAAATAGAATTAAAACTGAAGCATCTTCAAGAGGAACATCAATGCACTCTTATATTGAAGATTATTTAAGAGGCAGGATTAATGAAAGCTTTTTTGAAAGTAACGAACAATATAAAAATATGGCCAAAGAAATAATTGAAAAGGGGGTAAATAATAAATTAGATGAAATTTATGGGATTGAAGAAACTATTTATTACCCAGAGCAATATGCAGGAACTGCAGATTTAATTGGAATTTATCAGGGAAAAGATGTCATAATAGATTTTAAGCAGAGCAATAAACCTAAAAAAACAGATTATATTCAAGATTATTTCTTGCAACTTGGAGCATATACTTTGGCCCATGATGTAGTGCACGGGACAAAAATGAAAGCAGGCATAATTTTACTTTGTACAAAAGATATTCTATTTCAAGAATTTAAAATTGAAGGTGCAGAATTAAAGATGTATCAAAATTTATTTATGGGTAGGGTTAAAAAATTTTACAAGATGAATAATATAGCTTGACTTTAACCGACCAATACATAGAACAGAGGAAACTAACTAGAAGCTACTTGTTTAGATGCAAAGGTTTAGTCTTAAAAACTTTCCAAAAACCCATCAAAACATAGCTAATTTGAGGTTAATAATATGAATTTAGCAATTTGGGACATTGAATCATCGAGTGCCAGCACTGACTTTGGTAGCATCATAGAAATTGGGGGAATACTATTTGACGAGAACTTTAAAGAAAAAGATAGATTTAATCTTCGATGCAGACTTCATGAAACTGAGATTTTTCAAGCTGCAGCTTTAATAGTTAACAAGACATCAATTAAACAACTTACTCAAACAAATCTAAGTCACTATCAAATGCTTGGGCAGGTTGAAAAAATTTTTAAGAAATGGAGCCCTGCAATTTTCTTAGGATGGAGTTCACTAAATTTCGATGAGGAGATGATAAGAAAAGAATTTTTCAAAAGTATTAGGTATCCTTATTTGACAAATTCTGCACCAAATACAAGACATGATGGAATAAATATTGCAAGAGCTGCATATGCAGTAGATCCAACAGTTTTAGAGACTGAAATTAATGAAAAAAATAACCCAGTTTTTAAATTAGCATCTCTGGCTCAGATGCAAGGCATAGATGCAAGCGATGCTCACTCTGCGCTAGCTGATGCAGAACTTACTGCAAAAGTTTTGAAAATTGTAAAAGAAAAACAAGAATATACTTGGGAAAGTTTTTTAAGTACTGCAAATAAATCTAATACTGAAACTATAATAAAAAAAGGAGAAATTATAACTTTAAACGAATATTATTATGGTAAGTCCAGACTTCATTTAGTTGTACCGTTACATACAAATCATTGTATGCATCCTATTTATCAAGGATGGTATTACACTATAGATCTTAGAACAGAAATTCAACCACTGATTAATAAATCTATAAATGAATTAAAAACTGAGATGAAAAAAACACCCAAGTTTTTAAGAACTGTTAGATCAAACAAAGCACCAATAATTATTGATGCAAAATATGGCCTGAATGTTGAACCATATAGTAAATTAGATAAAAACGTTATTAAAAAAAGAGCTGAATTTGTTCAAAATAACGAACAGTTTTCACAAAATATTTTAACTGCCCTTCGTGAGGTTGCAGAAGAAAAAGAGCAATCAAAATCGCAAGAAGATATATACGCAGAAGAGAGCATTTATACAAAATTTACATCAAATAAGGATACAGCTTTGTTTTCAAGTTGGCATGAGGCACCATGGAAAGAGAAATTAAATTTATTAGATAAGTTTGAAGACGATAGATTGGTTAGTTTTGGTAAAAAAATCATCTTTCAAGAGGCTCCTGAAATACTTCCAGACTCTATATATAAATCAATCAGAAGAGATATAGCAAAAAGAATACTGAGTGAAAAAAAAGAAAAATGGTGGACTATTCCAACTTTATATAATGAAATTGATACTTTAAGAGAAAAATATACTAATGAAAATGATAATGAAAAATTAGCTCTTTTGGATGAGTTTAATAATTATGCAATGTCAATTCAAAAAAAGTACGAGAATGTTTGATGTATAAAATTAAATTTAAGCATTTTTAACTATTGAATAAATAAAATTAATTTATATAAAAACTATTATGGCAACTGTAAAATCAACAGACGAAAGTTTTGATCAATTAGTTAAAGATAATAAGATATTAATTTGTGATTTTTGGGCAGAATGGTGTGGACCATGCCATATGGTGGCACCTAGCCTAGAAGAAATTTCAAATGAAATGTCAGACCAATTATCTGTTGCAAAACATAACATAGATGAGGAACCAAATACGCCAACAAAATACGGTGTTCGAGGGATACCAACGATGATTTTGATGAAAGATGGAAATCATGTTTCAACTAAGGTTGGAGCGGTTCCAAAAAGTGAAATTATTTCTTGGATAAAAGAAAATATCTAATTTAAACTAAGAATTTTTCCAGCAAGATATAGTGATCCTAAGCAGAGTATAATAGTATTCTCATTTTTTGATAAGGATTTTATACTTTCTTCAATGCTATTAGAAAGTTTCAAATTGAATTTTAATTTATCTAACTTTTTTCTTAAATCTTCTTTTGAAATTGCATTATCCTGATTAGGAATATCAATTAAAGTAATTGAATTTACTATATTTTCAAAAGCTTTTATAAATTCTGTATGTTCTTTATCTTTCATCATACCAACAATAAGATTAACTTCTTCATTTTGATTTTTAATCCAATTAGCGATAGAAAAACTTGCGCTTATGTTGTGACCACCATCAACTATAAGTTTATTATTACCTGCAATATCTTTTAATTTACCAGATTTTATCTCTTCAAGTCTTGCTTTTAATGAAATATTTTTGACACCATTTAAAATATGTTCATCTTTAATATTAAAAATTTTTCTAGACGCAGCAATTGAAGTACTAATATTATAAAGCTGATGATCTCCAAGAATACTTGGTTCAGGTAATACTAATTCTCCTAATTGATCTTGATATTGAATAAATCCATTTTCGAATTTTGCAATATTAAAATCTTTACCAAAAAAATATTTATTTGATGCATTATATTCTAATGATTTTTCTATTTTATCTCTTATTTCATTATTAACTTGTTTATTAATAAATATATTTGAGTTTAAAAGCTTAGCTGTTTTTTCATATATTACCCCTTCAATTGATTTATTTTCAAGCCACTGGAAGTGATCATTGTGGATGACACCAATGAGTGTCATTAAATTTTCCTTAAAAACATTTGTACTATCAAATTGATGAAATAATCCTGCTTCTATAATATTAATATTATCCTTGAAATTTTCAGCAAGTTTTAAAAATGCACAAGTTAAAATTTCAAATAATGTTGCATTGTCATCTCCTAAAGTCTTTTCAACACAAGTCAGCAATTCTATTAAATCTTCTTCATTGATCTCTTTATCATCTAAAACGTATCTTTCAGTATAAGAGAGTAGGTGGGGAGAAGTATAAAGATTAGTTTTATGTCCAGCTTGGTTTAGTATTGATTTAAGACTATAGCACATGCTCGCTTTAGCATTAGTTCCAACAACTGTGACCACATTTTTTAATTTATCCTGAGGATTTCCAAGTTTTTTTAAGAGATTTAAAGTTCTTCCTAGAGATAAATCTAGTTTTTTTTTATGATGCTTCTCTAGTTTGGATATTAGTTTCTGAAGTTTCATCTAAGTTTTCTAAATGTATATCAGAATTTTTTCTAAGTAATATCGATAGAAGGTTCCCTACTTCTTTTTGAATATCTTTTCTTTGAACAACTCTGTCAACAAAGCCATGTTTCTCAACAAATTCAGCTGTTTGAAAATCAGAACTTAATTCTTCTTTAACAGTTGCTTGAATTACTCTTTTTCCTGCAAATGCTATTAGGCATCCAGGTTCAGCAAGATGAATATCTCCTAACATTGCAAAAGAGGCAGTTATTCCTCCAGCAGTTGGATCAGTAAAACAAACTATATACGGTAAATTGTTGTTCTTAAGTTCATTTATGGCAAGTGTTGTTCTGGTCATATTTGCTAAAGCAATTGTTGATTCGAACATTCTCTGTCCTCCTCCACAAGGAAAGAACAAGTAAGGTGTTTGGTTATCTATTGCATGTTGTACTCCATAAATTATTGCTTCTCCTTCTGCGGCTCCAACCGAACCTCCAATAAAATCAAAGTTAATTGCACCAGCAGTTACTTCAATTCCATTTATTTTTCCTTTAGCAATCATAACTGCACAATTTTGATTGGTTTTCTTTCTCGCAATCTTAAGTCTGTCTTTGTAAGACTTTGTGTCAACCCAATTTAATGGATCCTCTGTAGGTGTAGGTGACTCTAAAATTTGGTAAGCATTCTTACCGAATACTATATCAAATCTTTGTCTACAACTAATTCTATGATGTTTTCCACAAAGATTACAAACCCATAAATTATTTTCTAAGTCCTTCTTTAATATTGGACCTTTACAGCAACTTGTCCAATCTGAATTTGCTATATCTTCTTTTGAAGGTCTTTTTCTTAGTACCTTCTTTATTTTTTCTCCAAAGTTTATAGCTTTTGTTAGCCAATTCATGATATTTTTTTTTTTAATTTATTAACCATCTTACTTACATTTATGACAGGATTTTGTCTATTGTTTAAACTTCTAGTAATTTCTTTACATATTTGACTACCGACAACAAGTCCATCTGTTTTTTTAAAATTTGATATAGTTTTTTCAGTTATCCCAAAACCAATAACACAATTTTTTTTAGAACTTACTTTTTTAATTTTATTGTAATTAGCTAATATTTTTTTTGGTGAAACTTTTAGCTTACCTCCTGTTGTAGATAACATACTTATATAATAAATCATATCATGAGAATCTCTCGTTATACTTTTAAGTCTTTTATTTGATGTTGTGGGAGATAATAATTGGATAAAATTAATTGAATTTTTTTTGCATTTCTTTGAAAAAATTTTGTTTTCTGGCCATGGTAAGTCAACGACAATTAAACCATTAACACCTGATTTCTTACATTCTTTTAAAAAATTATTTTCACCATATTGGAAAATCATATTATAATAACCCATAAATATAACAGGTTTTGAATTTTTACTTTTTTTATATTCACTGACAATTTTAAAAATGTCATTCATCTTAATACCATTTTTGATTGCTCTATAAGCACTAGTTTGAATTTGGCCACCATCTGCAACAGGAGTGTTGTGAGGTACACCTACTTCTAAAATATCTGCGTAATTAGAAATTGCTTTTAGGATCTCTAAAGATTGCTTCTTTGAGCTATCACCAGCAACGGTATAAGTAAGTAAAGCTGGCCTATTCTCTTTTTTTGCGTTCTTAAATGCAAGGTTAATTGGATTTAACATATTTCTTTCCCAACTTTTTTTCCAAAATTCCACGGTCTTTGTATGCATCCCCACAACTATTAACAATTACAATTGTATCTTTGCTTAGTTTTTTTGCTTCTTTGATTGCAACGGAGA
The DNA here is from genome assembly GCA_902522525.1 of uncultured Pelagibacteraceae bacterium. Taxonomy (GTDB): domain Bacteria; phylum Pseudomonadota; class Alphaproteobacteria; order Pelagibacterales; family Pelagibacteraceae; genus Pelagibacter. Next base: position 52,366 of record CABYVU010000004.1, read on the forward strand.
ATGCATGGCTCGGTTCGAGAGAAGGTCTTAAATTTTCGTATTTTGTAACTATTTGGTAGGCCTTTAAAGCTTCTTCATCACTAGCTGCTGTATATCTTGCACGCTGAGTATCTTTTAAGAAGCAATGGAGTGGAGAAACTCCAGGATAATCTAGACCTGCAGATATTGACTCAGTTTCTTCAATCTGTCCATCACTATTTTGATTAACATATTGAGCTGCACCATGAAGTATACCGATTTTGGAACCATAAGTTAAGGGAGCTGCATGCTTTTTACTTTGGCTAGGTCCCCCTGCCTCAATCCCAATAAACTCAACTTGTTTTTTATTATAATCCATAAATTCATTCCAAAAACCAAAACTTGAGGAACCTCCTCCTACACAATTATATAATTTAAGTTTTTTAGGAACTTCACCAAATTCATTTATTAATTGAACTTTAAGCTCTCTAGATATTTGACTGGTGCTCCAACCACATATTCGAACAAAAACTGCAGGTCCTACTGTGCTTCCAACACACATTGCAGTTGTATCACAATTTGCAACCCAAAATCTCATACATTCAGAAACAGCATCTACAAGTGTTTGACTTCCTGAATATACAGGAATTACGTCAGCACCATTTTTCTTCATTGCTTTAACATTTGGTTGTTGTCTTTTTATGTCTTTTGCGCCCATAAAAATTTTACACTTCAATCCAAATTTCTTAGCTGCCATACTTAACATCTTTCCTGCGTAGCCAGCTCCAGTATCACCTATAATAACTTTTTTTCCAGACCTTTTGGCTAATAAACAATGAACAGTCGCATTATATATTTTGTGAGCTCCTCCATTAGCATCAGAAACAACCTTAGACCAGATCTGCGCTCCACCAATGTGTCTTGTTAAATTATTTAATTTAATAAATCTTGTAGGTGTTCCGATCCAATTATTAAAATGTCTATCTCTTTCTTTTATAAAGCTTTTGTCATTTTTTAATCTATTAAATTGAATTTCAAGATCTTCTATTGGTTTCTTTAGTGTTTCAGGCACAAAATTCCCCCCAAATTTTCCACCCCAGAAACCAAGTCTATCTCCTTGATCTATAACTGGAATTCCTTTTTTAAGTTTCATTTTTAGTCGCAAAATTTAATAGTTTGTTAATTTTTTTTAAATCCTTTTTACCTTCTTCATTTTCTAATGAACCACTTAGATCAATGTAGTAATCTTTATTTTTAAAATTAGGAATATCTTCTATTTTTATATTTCCAGCAATCATTTTATTTACTGTATCAGGTACAGAATTTAATAATTCATGATTAAATCCAATTGATTTCTCGTAGCCCTTTCCATCAAAAAGAATTAAATCTGAAACTTTACCGTAATCTTTATATATATCGACATCTTTTTGACTATTAATTGTTAGTGCAGTAATAACTTTGACATTATATACTTCCTTAATTACTTTTGTCTTTTTAGGACTTACATCATACAGCTGATAAAAGTCAAAATTTAGTTCTTTAATTTCCTCTAATACTTTGTCATTAGGATCAACTAAAACAGCTACAAAACTAGTTTCTTTTTTTTTTATATTAACTAATTCTTTTAATTTCTTATATTCTACATATCTTCTACTTTTTTTGTAATTACAAATAAAGCCCACAAACTTCGGAGGAAATTTATGATTTATAATGTAGTTTAAAGTCTCAAGATCAGAGACCCCACAAATTTTTATTCCTTTGACCATTATTTTAAATGATTGATTAGGTTTTGAAGATTATTTTTTATGTTTCCCTTGGTAATTGGCCTACCAATTACTAACCAGTCACTTCCATTTTTATACGCCTGTTTAGGCGTTAAAGTTCTTTTCTGATCATCAACAATAGAGTCAAGTCTTATTCCAGGTGTTATTATTTCTTTTTTAAAAACTTTCCTGACAATATTTACTTCTTTTGGGCTGCATACTATTCCATCTAATTTTGCTTTGTGTGCCAACTTAGCTTGCTGAAGAACTATCTGTTGAACTTTCTTATTATAACCAATTTCTTTTAATGACTGGTTATCGTGTGAAGTGAGGATTGTTACACCTATTAATTTACTTTTGCCCGAAACCTTTTTAGCTGCCTTTAATGCCTTCAGACCAGAACTTATGTGAATTGTTATATAATTAAACTTTAAATCACTTACTGATTTTATTGCAGATACACAAGTATTTGGAATGTCAGCTAATTTATAATCACCAAAGGTGATGACATTTTTTAAATTTGATATAAACGATCTACCCTTTTTTGAATTAAGAAATTCTAAACCAAATTTATAACCTATTTTTAGTTTTGAATTTTTTGTTTTTTTTATTATATTTTTTACTTTATTTATATTTACACTGTCACAGGCTACAAAAATTTTAATTTTTTTCATTGATTTTTTTTGCCCATTCTTTTGATATTTTGAATAATATTGATTTTTTTTCTGGAGTATTTACTTTTTGATTGGTTTTTGGATTTCTTGATATTCTTGCTTTTTGTAATCTAGGTTCAAAAGAAAATAGTTCTCTTAGCTCTACTCTTTCACCTCTTCTTAATGATTCCTGTATCTCATATACACAAATATCAAATAATTTTATTAAATCTTTTTTTAAGAAATTCGGGTAATTATTTGCCAATTCTTTAATTAAATCTGATTTAACTACTGCCAATTTTACTCGTTATCCTTATTCTTTTTTTTATCATCTAATTGCTCTGATAGAGATGAGAATGGAAGGTTTTTTCCACTTAGCGGGCTAGAATGTTCTTTTATCGCTTTAGCATTCATTATTTCCTCAAGCAGTTTTATACTTAAAGATACTTTTCTCTTATCAAAGTTTAATTCAGATATGGCTGCATCTATTCTCTCTCCGCCTACAAATCTTGAAGGTCTTGCATCTGAACTACTCATAGCTATTTGTGATTTTTTGATTAGAATTTCAATTTCGCAATCCTCTGGTTTTACAATTAGGCCTTTATTATCTGATGAAATCACCACTACAGTAATTGCATCATTAATCTTTTTATCTTTAAACCAATCAAATGGGTCTGCTTGTAACTGTTTTAGTCCAACTCTTACTTTTTGGTCAGTTTTTTTTATTTCTAAAATTTTTACTTTTAGATCATCACCTTTTTTATATTTTTTTAACTCCTCTTCAGGTTTTCCTGTATATGAAAGGTCATTAGAGTGTAAAAATCCATCAATATCAAAATCTTCTAATTTTAGATAAATAGCATATTCATTTAAATTATTTACCTTCCCGTTTATTTCTGATCCAACAGGGTAGTTTTTTTCTAGTTTTGAATAAGGGTTTTCCTGAGTAAGTCTATGTGATATTGCTACTCTTCTCTTTTCTTTGTCTATCTCACTAATAATACAATCTATTTGATCACCTACAGAAAACATCTTTTTAGGAGATATATTTTTTTTTGTCCAGCTAATCTCGCTACTGTGAAGCAAAGTGCTTAGTCCAGGCTCTAATTCACAAAAACAACCATAGTCAGTTATTTTGACAACTTTTACTTTATATTTACTTCCTATTTGGTAATTCGATATATGCTCAAAGGGATCTGGTGAAAGTTGTTTAAGAGAACATCCGACTTGTAACTTATCCATATCAATAGAAATTATTTTTAAATCATGCTTTTCACCAATATTAAAAATTTCATCTGGATGATTTACTCTGCTATAACTTATTTCTTGAAGATGACAGAGTGTATCTAGCGTTCCTTCTGGTGTGTTAACTTCAAAAAAACATCCAAAAGATGAGTAACCTTTTACAACAGCATCTTTAATAATATCACCAACCTTAAATTTTTCTATAATTTTAGCTTTATCCTCTTTTTTACTTGAGGAAACTACTTGTCTTCTTGATACAACGCTGTTTCCTCTTACCATATCAAGTTTTATAAGTGCAAACTTTTGCTCAACACCGATTAGATGGTCAATATTTTTTATAGGTTTATCCGAAATTTGAGATCCAGGACAAAACATAAGTGAACCAGTTTCAATATGTTCAACAATTACTCCACCCTTAGTTTTTTGTGTAATTTTTCCATTTATTAGTTCATTATTCTCATAGCACTTAACTAATTTATTCCACCCTTTAATTTTTTGAGCTTTTTGCGCCGAAACAATTACATCACCGTTTTTATCTTCTATTTTTTCTAACAAAACGGATATTATTGAACCTTCTTTAACATCCTCCATTCCTATCATTTTAATCTCATTCACATCAATCACTGGCTCGCTTTTCAATCCTTGAATAAATAAAAAAATATATTTATTTGTTATTTTTGTAACTTTGCCATCAATTATCTTTCCCTCTTCAATTTTACTTTTAGATAATTGATTACTTAGTAATTTTTCAAATTGCTGTTTAGCGGGTGATGATAAGTCTGAGTAAATTTCCATTAATAATTAATTTTTTTGTCCATAATACTTTTTATCTTTTTAAAGCAAGCCTTCTTACTTAATTTAGTAGTATTAATCAAGATAGAATCTTTAGTTTTTTTTAGTGGGCCATATTTTCTTTCTTTATCTGATTTGTCCCTTTTTCTTAGGCTTTTTAATACCTCATTATAAGTGATTTTTTTATTTAACTCCTTGTATTCATCAAATCTCCTCTTTGCCCTTGTCTGAATGTTTGCAGTTATAAAAAACTTAAACATTGCATCTTTTACTTGAACAGTAATTATATCTCTGCCATCCAATACAGATCCCTTATATTTTTTTGGAGGGTTGTAAGCGCACTTCTGTTGAAACTTGTGCACTATACTTCTAATTTTTTTTCTCTTTGCAATTTTTGAAGCTGAAAGCGCAACCTCATTAGACAATAAAGATTTATTTTTAAGTTTTTTTAAATTTAAAGTATTAATTCTATGTTCAACTAAATTATATGAAAATTTAGTTCCAAATTTAAGTTTTAAATTTCCAATATATCTGTAAATTTTTCCTGTATCTAAATAAAATAAATTATAATGTTTTGATATTAATTTAGCCTGAGTTCCAGCACCGGCAGCAGCAGGTGAGTCAATTGCAACTGTAATTATATTCTTTCTTCTTTTCAATTTATGGTTGCTCCAAGAAATTTTAAGATTTTAAGAAAATCAGGAAATGAGGTATTAGCACTTTTTTTTTCATTAATTTTCCAATTTCCTCCTAAAGTCAAAGCAGCTATACAGGATAGAAAAAATATTCTATGATCTTTTAAATTATTCGTCATTTCAAAATTTTTAGACAATGTTAAATTGGGATTACCATGAATATTTATATTATTTTTAAACCTTTCAACTTTAATACCAATTAATTTTAAAAATTTTACTGCTAAATCTAATCTTTTTGACTCTTTTTTATTCATTTCACCCAGTTCTTTAAATTTTGATATACCATAGGCCTTTGCAGCAACAAGAAAAATAATTAAAAATTCATCAATTGCTGAACTATTAAACTTTGATGGACAATTTATTGAATTCAATTTTGTGATACTTTTAACATATATATCAGCCACTTCTTCACCCTTATAAAATTTTTTATTTTTTACCTTTATTTTCGCTCCCATCTTATTAAGGATTTGAATAATTCCGACTCTACTCTTGTTAACATTGACACCTTCAATTACAATTTTAGATTTCTTTGAAAGAAGAGTAAGTACAATAAAAAATGATGCTGAGCTAATATCCCCCGGCACTTTGTATTCAAAAGATTTGAATTGCTTTAATCCATCTATAAATATTTTATCTATTTGCCCTTTTTTTTGAATTCTAATTGGATAATTAAATGATTTTAACATTAATTCAGTGTGATTTCTTGAGGCTTTTGAGTTTATAATCGTAGTTCCAGGTGTATTTAAAGCACTTAAAATAATGCAAGACTTAACTTGTGCACTACCAATGGTTTCATTGTAAGTAATTGGTCTTAAAAATTCTGTTCCTATTATTTCAATTGGTAGAGAATTGTTTTTACTTTTAATATTAACTCCAAAAAGTTTTAGAGGTTTTATAACTCTTGAAAAGTCCCTTCTAGATAAGCTTTTATCACCTTTCATTTTTACTACAAATTTAGATTTTACAAGTAAACCTAAGATTAATCTCGCTAATGTACCTGAATTTCCAGCATCTATAGTTGTATTTTTTTTAATATCGAAACCATTTAATCCAAATCCTTTGATATAATATATTTTTTTCTTTTTTTTATAATTTATTCCTAATTTTTTTATTGTTTTGAGTGAATTTAATACATCTTCAGACTCCAGGAGATTCGAAATCTTAGATATACCTACTGCCTGTGAAGCCAATAGTATTGATCTAATTGAAATACTTTTGTCAGAACCAACTTTTATTTTCTTATTAAAGCTTTTAATTTTTTTTTTTATTACAATATAATTAGACACTTAAATTATTTTATTTGAAATTCTTCACCGAAATAAGCAGAACGTGCGCTGGAATCTTTTACTATTTCGTCTGGACTTCCTGATGCAATAATTTTACCATTTGATAATACAATTGCTCTATCAACACAACTTAATAAATCTCTAGCTTGGTGATCACAAACTACTACTGTAATTTTGTCTAAAGATTGCAGATTTACAATAATTTCTTGCAGCATTTTTATTGTAAGAATATCTAAGGCAGCAAACGGTTCATCTAGAAGTAAAATATTTGGATCATTAATTAAGGCCATTGATATTACTAATTTTTTCTTTTGGCCACCTGATAAGTGCTTTGCCTTTATTTTTAATAATGGATCGAATTCAAACTGTGAAATAATTTTTTCAATTTTTGTTACTCTTAAATTTTTATCTTTAATATGTATTTCTCCAACTAGATTTAAGTTTTCTATCAAACTTAGGTCTTGAATAAATCCTCCATACTGAGGAACGTAACCTAATTTAAATCTAGTTGCTCTTTCGTAAATAGGGATATTTGTACAATCATTACCATTTATTAAAACTCTTCCATAACTTGGGTCTTTTAAACCAGTTATAATGTGAAAAATAGTTGACTTACCTACACCGTTAGGCCCTAACATCCCAAGAATTTCTTGTTTGTTTATTATTAAATCTAAACTATTTAGAATTTGTCTCTTATTGTAAAACATAGATATTTTATCAAGCTTTAAGATTTCTTTTTGTTGTTTAAATGTTTTTATTCTAAATTTTTTAATTAATGCCATTAGTCGCTTACAACTTCAATTTTGGTATTTATACTTTCAGGATTAATATTTATATCTTTTGTTTTCAAGTCAATTTCAACTATTCCAGCTTTCATAGTTGAATTAGGGTCTTTTATTATTACATCATTGTAAGCAATTGCTTTATTTGTACTCATATTGATATCAAAATTTATACAAAAAATTTTCTTATCTTGATAATCTATTATTACATTTTCATAAAATTTTGAATCTAAATTTGAAATATTATACTCAGCAAAATCTGAAGTTATGAAAATGGTGTCTCTTTTATCAGATTTAATTTCACCCCTAACGTTTTCTAAGTCTAATATATTTTTATTCACATCGTTAGTTTTCCCTGAATTAGCAAGAAGTCGGAATCTGTTACCTCTTTCATCCACTGATATATATTCAACGTTTTTTACGAAGTTTTTAATTTCTATATCTTTATTCTCTAATTTAATTTCTTTTAATTCACTTTTTTCTTTCTGTGCCTTTGCTTCTTTTTTTTTATCTAATTCACTTTTTTTTATATTTTCATTTTTACTTAAGGTTTTTTTTTCACTTTCCAAATTATTTGTTTTCTCTATTATAATTTTTTCATCAAGTTTAGTTTGTAATTTTTGACTAAGATTATTATTTTTTAATTCTAGTTCTAAAATTTTTTTTTCAAGATCTAATAATTTTTTATTTTTGATATCTTCATTTATTTTAATCTCTTCCACCATACTTTTTTTTTCATCAAAATATTTAAAGTATACAATACCTACAATAGCCGGTATTAATAAAAGAATCAAAATTTGTATGAGAGATTTAACTGACATTTATGTTATGTTTGCATCTAAAATATTATGTATATGAATAAAACCAATTGTTTTATTTTTTTTTTTATTCTGATGCACACATAAACTTGTAATTTTTTTATTATTCATAATTGAAAGAGCTTCAACAGCTAGCATATTTTTGTCAACACTAAATGGTTTTCTTTTCATAACTTTTTTAATTTTAAGATTTTTAAAATCTTTGTTCATATTTGATATTCTCTTTAAATCGCCATCAGTAATTATACCTGTAGTTTTTTTAAGATTATTTTTTACAACTAATGTGCCTAGACCTTTTCTAGTAATAGTTTTTAATGCAATTTTCATGCTTAGATCTTGATTTATAAATGGAATTTTATTCCCTTGGATCATTAAATCTTCAACAGTTTTAAGTTTTATTGAAAGAGCACCACTTGGATGAAATTTTTTGAAATCAATTTTGCCAAATTTTTTATATTGCATGCATGTTATCGCGATTGCATCGCCTAGTGCAATTTGTACAGTGGTTGATGATGTTGGCACAAAGTTGCCTGGCCCAGCTTCTTTAACGGATGGTAATAAAAATGGAACATCTGCATTCTTATATAAAAGTGAGCCTTTTTTAGAAGTGATACCAATTAATTTTATATTTTTATTACGTGATGAGAATTGAATTATATTTTTTAATTCTTCGCTCTGTCCACTTAGGCTAATTAATATTATGATATCATTAGAGGTAACCTGTCCCAAGTCACCATGACTCGCATTTGAGGCATCAAGAAAGAAAGAAGGTGTACCCGTAGATGATAATGTTGCTGCCCACTTTCTTCCTATAATTCCACTTTTTCCAACTCCTGAAATAATAATTTTGCCGTTCTTACAATTAACAATTGTTTTTATAATTTTTTCAAAAGAACTTCCTATATTAGAATGTAGTTTTTTTAGAGATGCAAATTCAAGTTTAATTACGTCCTTAGCAATATTTAATAATTTTTTATCTTTCATTTTAATGTGACCAGACATCATCTTTAAAAGATGCAAAATCTAACTCAACTCTTGTATTTATGAATTTAATTGTTTTCTTATAAAGATCTAATCTATTTTCTCTTTCTAATATATCCTTTAATCCATCAAAAATTTTATGTAAATAAAGAACATCCTGAGCACAATATTTCAACTGCTTGTCAGAAAGACTCCCTCCAAAATAAGATGTCTGCAACTGTTTACTTATATCTATACCTATAAATTCTTTTATTAAATCCTTTAAACCATGCTTATCAGAATAACTTCTAGCAATTTTACTCATTATTTTTGTGCAGTTAATATTTTCCACGTTTACTTCTAAATATTTTTTAATAAACAAAAGATCCGCTCTGGCATAATGGAATAATTTACCTATTTTTTCATTTGTAAGGATTTTTTTTAAATTTGGGGCATTATAATTGTCTTTATCTAGTTGGATAATGTGAGCATCGTTATTACCTGAGGATATTTGAAGTAAGCATAGTCTATCTCTTTCAACATTTAATCCTGTAAACTCACAATCAATGGCAATCTTGTCACTGAACTTTATTTCATCTGGTAAATCTTTCTTATGTAATTTAATATCTATACTCATTAATAGGTATATATATATATGAAAAATCAGGATTCAATTTTAATATTTGGTTCTTCTGGACAAATTGGGAAGTCATTAATTAGAATCTTTACTAAAAACAACTATAGAGTTATTGCAGTAACTAGAAGTATTCATCGAAAAGGCTACCAAATAAAAACTCAGTCCAACTATGGATATCTCGAGTTAGAGGAAGTAAATTCATTTAATGAAGAAAATATATCAAGATTAATGAAAAAGTCTTCTATATGTATAAATTTAATCGGTATTTTATATGAAAAAAAAGAAAACCAGTTTGATTTAATACATTCACATTTACCATCTTTGCTTTCAAAAATGGCCTTTAAAAACTCACTCAGTCAATTTATTCATTTATCCGCTTTAGGAATAGAGTCAGCAAGCGATAGTGAATATGCAAGAAGTAAACTAAGTGGTGAAAATAAAGTAAGACAAAATTTTTCAAACTCTGTAATTTTAAAGCCATCAATTGTATATTCAGTAGATGATAACTTTACAACAAACTTTATGAGTCTATTAAGTAAACTTCCAATAATGCCGTTGTACTATAACGGAAAAACTAAATTTACTCCTATTCATGTCACCGATCTTTCACATATAATTTTTAAAATTGTAAATAACAAAGTTATTGGACAAACGATAGAATGTATTGGTCCTGAAGTATTTACATTTAAAGAGATAATTTTAAAAATTTTAAAATCAATAAATAAAAAAAGACTTTTATTTCCCTTACCTTTGCCTTTAGCAAAGTTAAATGCTAAGTTATTTCAATTAATGCCAAAACCACTTCTTACTCTTGATCAATTAAGATTACTAAAATATGACAATATTGTTTCAAAAAAATATAAAACCAACTTTGATTTAAAAATGGATGCTAATAAAAAATTTGATGAAGAAATAAATCGTTATAGTTATAATTGGACAATTGGAGGTCAATTTTCAAAAAAAAAATTGATAAAGTAAATTAATGTTAGCAAATACAATTTATTTAATAGTATTTATTATTTTAGCTTTTGTTTTATCTATTGCTGTAAAAGCTATAACTAGAGGAGTCGAAGCAAAACAAACATTGAAAGAAGAAAAAAATTTGCAAGTAAATAAAGAAGAAAATGAAATTTCAAATATAGAGATAGTGAAACAATTAAAAGAATTAAAAGATCTTCATGATAAAGGAATTATTTCTCATGATGAATTTAAAAAAGCAAAAGAAAAAATTTTGAACTAGGCAGATTTTACCTTTTTTTCTATAAATTTTGGAACATCATCATCTTTATCAACAACTTCCTCTTTCTTACCTTTTGGTTGAAAAACAATCATTAGGTGTAAAGGGCAATAAGAAAATTTTTCAACAGTTTTTCTACCACAAAATGAGGAGTCCTTCTCATCTGGATGACCCTCCATATATTTACAAGTTTGCTCATTTAATTCCTCTAACTGAATATTTTTAGCTGGTTCAAAGTTTTTATCTAGAAGTAGAGTTCTAAATTTTTGCTTTCTACTTCCTTTTTTAAAGTTGTTATTTTCTTGATGTGCTTCTTTTGTATTATTTGATATTGTCGATCTTGTTTTAATTTTTGCAGATAAGTTTAATCTGTGAGCTTTGCCAATTACAGCGTTTCGGCTTACTCCACCAATTATTTCTGCAATTTGACTTGCTGTCTGGCCTTTTCCCCAAAGATCTTTAAGTTTATTTACTTTTTCTTCTGTCCAGCTCATAATACTATATTTAGTATAATTAAATTTAATTACAACACTATCTAGAAAACACAATAAATAGTCTATAACAAGCATTTTTTTATGTTTTTTAACAATTATCAAAAAAAAAGTTTATTAATAAACACTTATGGTTGAATTACAGAAAAAATACCAAATTGGTGTAAGAAGATTTGGAGTTATAAACTGGGTAGGGACTTATTCTTTATTTAAAAAAGAAGTTCTTAGATTTCTTACAGTATCTGGCCAAACTTTATTTGGTCCAATACTAACTAGTATATTATTTTTAACAGTTATTTCTTTAGCGATTGGTGATCAAAGAGCTGATGTACTAGGAGTTACATATATAAAGTTTTTAGCTAGTGGTTTAATAATGATGCAAGTAATTCAACAAAGTTTTGCGCATTCCAGCTCCTCATTAATGATGGGTAAGATGATGGGTACAATTACTGATGTTGTCCATAGTCCTTTGTCATCATCAGAAGTAGTTTTTGCAATAACATTTGCCTCTGCAGCGAGAGGTTTGCTAATTGCATTGGCTTCAACTTTAATATTTATTATTTTTATAGATTTATCCATTCAAAATTTACTTTTATGGTTTATATATTTGTTATTAGGTGGATTAGTCATGGGATCACTAGGGATTATTGTTGGCCTATATGCTGATAAATTCGATCAAATGAGTACTGTTACAAATTTTATTATTGTACCATTAAGTTTTTTAAGTGGTACTTTTTATAGTATTGATAAATTACCTAATTTTCTAAAAATTCTAAGTAATTATAATCCTTTTTTTCATATGATAGATGGATTTAGATACTCATTTATTGGTCAATTAGATGGATCAATAACATTTGGTATTACAATACTAACTTTTTTAAGTTTGGTTATTACTTATCTCGCATACACCCTGGTACACAAAGGTTACAAAATTAAATCATAGCAAAAAATGAGTTCTTTAGCTAAAAATTATAAAAGAAGAAACTTATCCTTTAATAAAGGTTATGGATCTTTTTTGTACACAAAAAGAGGAATAAAGTATTTAGATTTTGTTCAAGGAATTGCTGTTAATTCTTTAGGTCATGCAAACCCAAATTTAGTAAAAGCAATAAATAAACAATCAAAAAAACTTTGGCACGTTTCTAATTCTTTTATTATTCCTGAGGGCGAAACGTTGGCAAAAAAATTAACCAAGAATACTTTTGCTGATGCTATTATTTTTCAAAATAGTGGTGCAGAAGCAACAGAGGCTGCCATAAAAGTGGCTAGGAGATATTTTTATTCAATAGGGCAACCCAAAAAAAATAGAATTCTATGTATAAAAAATTCGTTTCATGGAAGAACTATTGCGGCAATAAATGCTAGCGGATCAAAAAAAATGGTAGAGGGATTTGGCCCAAAAGCTGGAGGATTTGATCATTTTAAATTTGGCAACCATAACGAATTGAAAAGAAAAATTACAAGTAAAACTGCAGCTATAATGATTGAACCAATAATGGGTGAGGGAGGTATTAAAGTCATACCTTCATGGTGTCTTAGAGAATTGAGAAAGATTTGTAATCAAAAAAAAATTCTTCTTATTTTAGACGAAGTTCAGTGTGGAATTGGCAGATCAGGTAAGTTTTTTTCTTATGAATATGCAAATATAAAACCAGACATAGTCCCAATAGCAAAAGGAATTGGAGGTGGATTTCCAATTGGTGCGGTGCTTATGACAAAAAAGGTTTCCAAGGCAATGGTTCCTGGTACACATGGATCTACTTTTGGTGGAAACCCTTTGGCAATGTCAGTTGGTAATGCTGTTATGGATGAAATTTTTAAAAAAGGCTTTCTTTCAAAAGTAAAAAGTAATTCAAAATATTTTATTACAGAATTAAATAAAATTAAAAATAAATTTCCAAATATTATTAAAGAAATAAGAGGAGTAGGATTAATTTTAGGAATACAGTTGCATCACGACCAAACAAAATTTATAGAGAATTTAACGAATAATAAATTATTAACAATAAGAGCAGCTGAAAATGTTATAAGAATTTTGCCACCATTAAATGTTAATAAAAATGAAATAAATATAGCTTTAAAAATTATCAATAAAGTTTGTGAAGGGTATAAAAAATAATGAAAAACTTTCTTCATATTAGAGATATTCCCCTAATAGATTTAAAAAAAATTATCTCAGATGCAAAAAAAAGAAAAACTAAAAGAAAAAGATTAAATACGCTTGATCCGGACAAAGACCAACCTTTAAAAGGTAAAATCCTTTTACAGATGTTTGAAAAATCTAGCCTTAGAACTAGACTAAGTTTTTATTTGGCTATTAAACAATTAGGTGGAGGATCTTTAACTTTAAGACCAGAAGAGTTACACCTAGGTATTGGTAGTGAAAGTATAGCAGATACATCTAAAATTTTATCAACTTATGGTAATGCTTTTATGTTGAGAACAGATTCAGATAAAAAATTAGATCAATTCAAAAAATATTCAAGTATACCAATAATTAATGGACTAAGTCCATCCTCACATCCTACTCAGGTTTTGTCAGATATTTTTACTATTCAAGAAATAAAAAAGAAAAGTATTTCAAAATTAAAACTATGTTGGATAGGAGATGCTAACAACAACATGATCAATAGCTTAGTAGAAGCTTGTATAAAATTCTCTGTTTACCTAAATATTGCATGCCCTAAAAGCTATCAACCAAATAAACAACTTATTTCTCTGATAAAAAAGCAAAAAGGAAAAATAAAAATTTTTAATAAAAAAGAAATAGCTATTAAAAATTCTGATGTTGTAATGACAGACAAAATCATTTCTTTAAACGATAAAGTGAATAAGAAAAAGAAAATTAAATCATTTAAAAATTTCAAAATTGATGCAAAAACTATGAATTTAGCCAAGAAAGATGCAATATTTTTACACTGTCTACCAAGAGGAAATGAAGTTACAGAAGAAGTATTACTTGGGAAACAATCTAAAGTATGGCAACAAGCTCTAAACAGAGTTTATGTTCAAAAGAGTATTTTATTATATTGTTTTGGCAAACTAAGGTAGTTGTAATGGACTGTCAGCATTAGCATTCATATATAAAATTACTGAAGCTCTATCTTTCTCTTTTTTTAATCCTGCAAAAGCCATCTTGGTACCCTTTATATATGAAGCAGGTTTTATTAAAAAACTATTCATCTCTTGGAATGTCCAATCTTTTCCAAATGCTATCAAGGCTTTTGAATATTTGTAATCTTCCAGAGCACCCATATTTCTACCTAGAACATTATAAAGCGCCGGGCCAATATTGTTTCTTCCACCTTTTTTAATTGAATGACATGCACTACATTTCTTAAATACTTTCTTTCCATGATCAACACTTCCCATCGCTAACAGAGCAGAAATATCAACTGCTTCAACAGCTGCAGAAGCTTTCGTGCCATCTGTTTCAGCAAATTCAACTTTATAAGCTGATTGACTCGGCTTCTCTACGTAATAGATAATGTCTGAAATTTTAGTTATTCCAAATATAACAACAAAAATAACAACTATAGCTGCTATAATTTTATTAATTTCAAATGAGTCCATGATTTTTAATTATTATCCTCGTATAACATGTTAAACAAAAAAAAAACTAAATTTAAATTTAATTATTGCGTCTGAAAGACGCATAATACTTAGTTTATGAGCAATACAGTAATTTTAATCCCTTCAAGATTAGCTGCAACAAGGTTACCAAATAAACCTTTATTAAAAATCAATAATATTTCAATTATCAATCATGTTTACAAAATTGCAAAATCATCTCTTATTGGAGAAAGTTATGTTGCAACAGGTGATAAAGAAATATTTGAAGAGGTCACTAAGCTTGGAGGAAAATGTATTTTAACCAAAAAAGATCATAAAACTGGAACTGACAGGATTTTTGAGGCTTATAAAGAGTTAAGAGATGACAATATTGAATATGTAATAAATCTTCAGGGAGATGAACCAATGCTTGATATCGAGGATATTTCTAATCTTCTCAAAAAAACTATTAAAAAAAAATCTAAGATTTCAACATTAGCTTGTCAAATTGAAGATGAAAAATTTTTCTTAAATAAAAATATTGTAAAAGTAATTACAAAACAGGAACTTCATCAAAACAATCTTTCAACAGCATCATCATTCACGAGAGAAATTGAAAATACTCAAAAAAACATTTATCACCATATTGGAATTTATATTTATAATGTTTCATATTTAGAAAAGTTCGTGCAATTAGAGCAAACTCAGAATGAAAAATTGCAAAAATTAGAGCAATTGAGACTAATAGATAATAATATTGAAATAGATGTAGGATTAGCGAAAACTAAACCAATTGGTGTAGATACAGCTGAAGATTATCTAGAAATAAAAAAAATTATGGAATATAAAAATTAAATTATGAAAATTGCTTATCAAGGTGTTGCAGGAAGCTATAGCGAAAGTTGTGCTAAAAAAATGTATCCAGAGAGTGAAACAATACCCTGCAAAACATTTGATGAATGCTTTGAAAGATCTAGTGAAGATAATTCAATTAAATCTTTAATTCCAGAGTCAAATAAAACTACTGGAAATATTGGTGTTGAGTATTTAATCTTTAAATACAGATTAAATATTTATGCAGAGCATTTTTTTCCAATTAATCATAATCTTTTAGGATTAAAAGGTTCAAATATAGAAGACATAAAAGATGTTTATTCACACGCACAAGCATTAAGCCAATCTTCAAGGTTTATTAAGAAAAAAAAATTCACAGAAAATGTTAGAGCAGATACAGCTGGTTCAGCAAAATTTGTTTCAGAAACTAAAGACAAATCTAAAGCTGCTATAGCTTCTAGTCTAAGTGCAGATATATATGGTCTTAAAATTCTACAAGAAAATGTCCAAGATGATAAAGATAATGTGACTAGATTTTTATTACTTGGTAAAGATATTTTTCAGCCAGATTTTTCTGATGATAATCATATTACATCAATATTATTTAAGTTGAAAAGTAAACCCGCTGCTCTTTACTCTGCACTGTCAGGATTTGCAATAAATGGAGTTAATATGAGTAAACTACAAAGTTTTCCTGAAAAGAACTCATTTTCCTCATATTTTTTTCTATGTGATATTGATGGGCATATAGAGGATCCTAAAATTAAAAATTCACTTGAGGAATTGGGTCTCCATTGTCAAGATATGCACGTTCTAGGTGTTTATAAATCTGATAAATTTAGACAAAAATAAATTTATAACTTTCTTGTAGAATAGAAATTTTTATTGATATAATAAAGTTGGAGGCCAATCAGGTGGTGTTACCACAAATCCCCCAGGATCGAAAGATAGCAAGGGTAGTGAGTATTTTCCAGGTTGTTTGGTCTCCTTAAAAATGACAGAAAATTCGAAAGTACTAGCTTTAAAATACAGACCTCAAGTATTTGAGGATTTAATTGGCCAAGAGATTATTGCTGAAACAATTAAAAATTCAATAATTTCAGACAAGTCACCTAATGCATTCTTGTTTACAGGTATTAGGGGAGTAGGAAAAACAACTTTTGCAAGAATAGTTGCAAAGTCATTAAATTGTGAGCATGGAATTGAAAACATGTGTAAGAAAAAATGTAGCAACTGTGATGCAATTACAAACTCAAATCATATTGATGTTTTAGAGATGGATGCTGCAAGCAAGACTGGTGTTGATGATGTAAGAGAGCTTATTGAATTTTCAAGATATGGACCAACAACTGCTAAATATAAAATTTTTATTATTGATGAAGTTCATATGTTAAGCAAACAAGCATTTAACGCACTTTTAAAAACTCTCGAGGAACCACCAAAATATTTAAAATTTATTTTTGCAACAACCGAAATCAAAAAAATTCCTGTAACAGTAATATCGAGATGTCAACGTTTTGATCTCTCCAGAGTGAAATCTGAAGAGCTTTTTAATTATATAAAAATGATTAAAGACAAAGAAGGCGGTAAAGTTTCTGATGAAGCTTTAAAATTAATTGTTAAAATTTCAGAAGGATCTGTTAGAGATGCATTATCTTTGTTAGACCGTGGACTTGTAGCCAATCAAAATGATGAGGAATTAAATCTAGACAAAGCACAAAGTATTTATGGATATTTTGATAAAAGTTCTCTGATAGAATTAATACAAAATCTGTTTAGTGGTGATGAAAAGAAAGTATTTGAGTTGTATAGAAAAATTTATGATTCTGGTGTAGATCCCAAAATTTTTTTGAATGATTTTCTTGAGGTTTTATATTACCTAAAAAATATTAATTTTATAAAATTAGACGGAAATAATTTTTCTTTAAATGATCAAGATTTTAGTAATCTTTCCACAATATCTGAAAATTTAGATTCAAAGGACATAATCCTTTTTTGGCAATTTACACTTGATACAATTGAGGAAATTAACATAGTTTCAAATCCAAATTTATCAGTTGAAATGTTCCTTTTCAGATTAATGAGAATAAAAGGTTTTAAGGATAAAGATATTGAGGAAAGCTTTACTGGGAAAAATCCTGATACTTTAATTAAAGAACCTGAAAAAAAAATTATAAGTAAAACAATAGATCAAATCAAAAATGTTTCACAACAAGAAAAAATTGAACCAAATTTAAATAAAGATGAAGTAATTAATGAACTTAAAATAGATTCATTTGAAAATTTGATAAATTTATGTACGGAGAAAAAAGAAGCTAAGCTTAAATATGAGCTTGAAACTAATATAAATTTAGTTTCATTCTCTGAGGGTTTAATAGAAATATCTTTTAATGAAAACTTAGACAAAGACTTTATTAAAAATCTATCTAACAAATTGTACGAATGGACATCCAAGAGATGGATTATCTCTCTATCAAAAAACCAAGGACAAATTTCAAAAAAAGAAAAAAATAAAATTGACGAGAAAAAAATATTTGATGATGTTAAAAAGTCTGAAGCCTATAAAAAAGTGATCGAAGCATTTCCTGATGCAGAATTAATAAATGTTGAGTTAAAAGAGGATTAGAATGACAGATTTTTCAAAATTAATGGAAAAAGCTAAAGAAATTGAGAGTAAAATGAAAGAAAGCCAAGAAAACATTAAAAAGATAGAGGTTGAAGGTGTTTCTGGAGCTAATGATGTAAAGGTTACATTAAATGGAGAGGGAACTATGATCTCAATTAAACTTAGTGAAAATGTTTTAAAAGAAGAAAAAGTAATACTAGAAGATCTTATTACTGCTGCTCACAATAACGCAAAATCGCAACTTAAATCAAAAACAGCAGAGGAAATTTCTAAGGCCTCAGGAAATTTTGGAATACCTGGATTTAAGTGGCCTTTATAATTTAAATGCAAAATATTCCTGAAATAGAAAATTTAATTAAGCTAATATCTAAATTACCAGGGCTAGGACCTAAGTCTGCAAAAAGAATGATTTTGAAAATGATTAATAACCGACAAGAAATACTAAAGCCTTTGGCTCAAAATTTGAGTGAAGTTTTTAAAAATATTGTTAGATGTAAAATTTGTGGAACATTGAAGCCTAATACAATTGAGTGTAGTTATAATAATTGCAAAATAGTAGAAAAAAAATATAATAAAATTTGTGTTGTAGAAAATATTTCAGATCAGTGGGCAATAGAAAGTTCTTCAATTTTTCAAGGTTACTTCCATATTTTAGGAGGGACTCTCTCAAACAATAATAATAGTAATAGAGAGGACTTGCTTATTAACTCTCTTATAGAAAGAATAAATAAAGATGATATCGAAGAAGTAATTTTAGCAACAAGCGCAACTGTAGAAGGTCAAACTACAGCATTTTATATTCAAGATAGTCTTAAAAAAACTGACGTCAAAGTTTCAAAACTAGCTCAAGGTTTACCAGTAGGTGGAGAAATCGAAAATTTAGATGATGGTACTCTTATATCTGCATTTAAAAATAGAAAAAAGATAGAGGCTTAATTAGCTTTTTTTAATTAATCTGTTTAAATGTAAGAGAGGTTCTGTATAGCCAGAAGGCTGTGACTTTCCATGAAAAATTAATTCACATGCCGCTTTAAAAGCAATAGATTTATCATACTCTGGTGACATACTTTCATAGTTAGAGTCATCTTCATTCTGTTTATCAACAACTTTTGCCATTTTTTTTAAAATTTCAAGAACCTGTCTATTCGAACATAAGCCATGATGAAGCCAATTCGCGATATGTTGAGATGAAATTCTCAAAGTTGCTCTATCTTCCATTAACCCAATATCATTTATATCAGGAACTTTGGAACAACCTATACCTTGATCAATCCATCTGACTACATAACCCAAAATAGTTTGAGCAGAATTTGAAATTTCAGTATTAATTTCATCAACAGACCAATTAGGACGATTTGCTATAGGAATAGTAAGAAGATCAGATAATTTTGATGGCTCTCTTTTTAATATTTCTTTTTGTTTTTCAAATACATTTACTTCATGATAATGCATAACATGCAATGCAGCGGCAGTTGGGGAAGGAACCCATGCACAATTTGCACCTGCATTGACATGTCCAATCTTTTGTTCCATCATTTCGTTCATTTTATCAGGCATGGCCCACATTCCTTTACCTATTTGAGCAACTCCTGAAAATCCGCATTTTAGGCCGATATCTACATTATTATCCTCATAAGTTTTAATCCATTTAGATGCTTTCATATCTCCTTTTTTGATCATAGGTCCAGCTTCCATTGAAGTATGCATCTCATCACCAGTTCTATCCAAAAATCCAGTGTTGATAAAAAATACTCTATCCTTAAGTGTTCTAATACATTCCTTAAGGTTTGCTGATGTTCTTCTTTCTTCATCCATAATTCCACACTTAATTGTATTTTTTTCTAATTTTAAAACTTCTTCAACTTTTGTAAAAATTAAATTAGTAAATTCTGTTTCCTCTGGACCATGCATTTTTGGTTTAACAATATAAATTGACCCTTCTCTCGAATTACCTTTTCTTTTTAAATCATGAATACAAGCTGCTGAGGTTATGAAAGCATCCATTATTCCCTCTGGAACTTCTGATCCATCATTTAAAGTGATTGCAGGATTTGTCATTAAGTGTCCAACGTTTCTCACAAGCAAAAGACTTCTTCCGTGAAGTTTTAACTTTTCACCATTCAATGCAGTGTAACTCCTATCTGGATTAAGTTTTCTCTCTAATTCTTTACCATTTTTTTCAAATATTGATTTTAAATTTCCTTTCATCAATCCTAGCCAATTTCTATAACAAGTTACTTTATCTTCAGCATCTACTGCGGCTACACTATCTTCATGATCACAAATTGTTGATACAGCAGACTCAATTATAATATCACTTATACCAGCGGCATCTCTTGCAGCACTAAATGCTCTAGGATTAATAATTATTTCAAGATGAAGATTATTATTTTTTAAGATTATAGCATTTGGTTTGGCTGCATCCCCTCTATGACCAATAAACTTCTCTAAGTCTGATAAATTATGTTCTTTATTTTCCTTATATATTGTGAGTCTTTTATTATTTACTGCTAAACCAGTAATATCTTTCCAGTCAAGATCATTTATTGGAAAATATTTATTCAAAAAGTTTCTAGTGTATTTAATTACTTCTTGTCCTCTTAAAGGATCATATTTTTCACTTCCACTTTCTTCAGACTCTATTATATTTGATCCATAAAGACTGTCATATAAGCTTACCCATCTTGCATTCGCAGCATTCAAGGTATATCTAGAGTTCATTATTGGAACAACTAATTGTGGTCCTGCTATATTAGATATTTCTTCATCTAAATTTTTAGTTGCTATTTTAAAATCTTCACCTTCTTTTTTTAAATAACCTATTTCTTCCAAAAAATTTTTATATTTATTATAGTCAATCTCGTGATCTCTATTTTTTTTATGCCACAGATCTATTTCTTGCTGTAATGTTTCTCTGATTTCGAGTAATTTTTTATTTTTAGGTGCTAATTCATGCACCACTTTGTCAAAGCCTTTCCAGAACTCATCAGAGCCAACATTAGTATCCAATAAAAGCTCATTTTTGACAAAATCAGCCAGATCTTTTGCTACAGATAAGTTGTTGATTTTGATGTATTGCTCTCTCATAAATTGAAAATCTTATAATAAATTGTCCTTTTTGCGCAATCAAAATTACTTATTTTAACAATTTATTGCCTTTTTTGTTTATAATAGATACTTTAAATGAAAAATTACCTAAATTTTGAAACAGATATTAAAAATCTTGAGCAGGAATTAGATAAACTAAAAGACCCTTATAATCAGGAAGGTTTATCTGAAGTCGATACTTCAAGAATAAGTAAAGTTGAAGAAGAAATAAATGAAAAGTTAGAGAAAATTTATTCTAACTTAGATCCATGGCAGACAGCATTAGTTGCTCGTCATGAAGATAGACCTAAAGCAAAATTTTTTGTTGAAAATCTTTTTGATGATTTTATCCAACTTTCTGGGGATAGGTATTATGGTGAGGACAAAGCCGTCATAGCTGGTTTTGCAAAATTCGATGGCAAATCTGTTTTAGTAATTGGTCAAGAAAAGGGTTCAGATCTTAATAAAAGAATAGATCATAATTTTGGAATGATGAGACCTGAGGGTTACAGAAAAACAATTAGACTTATGGAGTTAGCTAACAAGTTTAAGATTCCAATTATTTCTATTGTAGATACTCCAGGAGCATATCCAGGAGTTGGCGCAGAGGAAAGAGGTCAAGCTGAAGCAATAGCAAAATCTATTGAATGCTCTATGAAGTTAACAGTCCCTACAATTGCGATAATAATTGGAGAGGGCGGATCTGGAGGAGCGATAGCTTTAGCATCATCTAATAAAGTGATTATGCTTCAAAACGCAATATACTCAGTCATTTCTCCAGAAGGATGTGCTACCATTTTATGGAGAGACCCAAAAAAAACTTTAGAGGCTGCAACTGCAATGAAAATGTCATCTAGCGACCTTTTAAAATTGAATATAATTGATGAAATAATTCCAGAACCAGTCGGCGGTGCTCACAGAGACAAAGACCTGATTTTGGATAACGTAAGAGTTTCATTAAAGAAAAATTTAGATTTTTTTCAGACAATGGATAAAGATGAAATTCTTAATCATAGAAAAAATAAATTTTTGTCAATTGGAAGAAATAAAGGATTTACAACACAATCAGATGATAGAAATGATTTATCCATGAAAGCAAGTGCATTAGAAAATATTTATCAAAACTTTAAAAAGAATTCTAAAATTTATTATGGTGTATCTGCTGCAGTTTTATTAATATTATTTTTAAGCATTCTTTTATAAAGCACCACAACAATGCTTGAACTTTTTCCCTGTTGCCTCACATCTTTCGTTTCTAGAAATTTTTCCTTCTCTATTTGTTGCAAGTAAACATTTTGGATTACTATTTGTATTTATACTTTTTTCATTTTGAACTTCATTTTGATCGTCATTTTTTTCTATAAGTTTTAAATTAAATAAAATTGTAATTAAATCGTACTTAAGTTTACTTAATAAATTTTCAAAAAGTGTAAATGCCTCTTTCTTATATTCTACCAAAGGATCTCTTTGTCCATAAGATCTTAAACCAATCACTTGTCTTAATTGCTCTAAATATTGAATATGTAATTTCCAATTTTGATCAATTAATTGTAAAAAAATTCTTTTTTCTATCTCGTTATATTGTTCCTCGTTTAAAATTTTTATTCTCTCTTCTCTTGAACTTTTAAATTTATTTTTTATTTTTTCTTCAAACGCCCTATTTTCAAGATTAACTAATTCATTAATTTCACTTTCTTCAAATGATTTTCCAAATAAAGATTTTAATTGCATATGGATTTCATTTGATCCTGCATTCGCTAACTTTTTTGTTTTTTTTAGCTTCAAATCATCAATAATTTCACTCAGAAAATTTTCAGAATATTGCTTAGAATCTTTATTTTCTATTACTTCATTTCTTTGCGAAAATATTACTTGTCTTTGATCGTTTAAAACATTGTCAAACTTCAAAAGAGTTTTTCTAATATCAAAATTTCTAGCTTCAACTTTTTGTTGTGCTCTCTCTAACGCTTTATTTATCCATGGATGATCTATGCTTTCTCCATCTTTAAGTCCAAGTTTTTCAAGTATTTTATTCATAGACTCTGACCCAAATATTCTCATTAAATCGTCTTCTAAGCTTACATAGAATATAGAGCTACCTTCATCACCTTGTCTTCCCGATCTACCTCTTGCTTGATTATCTACTCTTCTACTTTCCATCCTTTCTGTACCTATAACAAACAATCCTCCCAATTTTTTAATTTCAGCTTTATCACTCTCATCTTGACCTCCTAATTTGATGTCAACTCCCCTTCCTGAAATACTTGTCGTAATAATTATTGAGTTTCTTTTTCCTGCATCTGCAATAATTTCAGCTTCTCTTTGGTGGTTTTTTGCATTTAAAACTGTGTGTTTAATATTTTTTTTATCTAATAGATTTGAGAAGTGTTCAGACTTATTAATACTTGAAGTGAAAACTAATAATGGTTGTCCTTTTGCATTACATTCAACAATCTTACTAATTATTGCTTCATCTTTTTCTTTACTAGTTCTAAATATTTGATCATTCGAATCTTTTCTAATCATCTGCTTATTAGTAGGAATTGATACTACTGGAAGATTATAAATTTCAAAAAACTCTTCCGATTCAGTTAATGCTGTACCAGTACATCCAGCTATTTTTTTATAAAGCTTGAAGAAATTTTGGTAGGTAATTGATGCTAAAGTTTGATTTTCAGCATTAATTTTTAAATTTTCTTTTGCCTCTAGACTTTGATGAAGGCCATCACCAAACCTTCTTCCTGGCAATTGTCTACCTGTTTGTTCATCAATTATTATGATTTGTCCATCTTTTACAATATAATCTCTACCATTCTGAAAAAGATGTATTGCACGTAACGATTGATTAACTAAATGAACAATATGAAGATTTTCTGGATCGTAAAAGTTTTTATTTTTAAGTATACCAGCATTAGAAAATATATTTTCAACATTATCCACACCTTTATTAGTTAATAGAATATTTCTATCTTTCTCATCTATTTCAAAATCCTCTTCTTTTAAATTTTTCACAAGTTTATCAACAGCTATATATTGATTAGTTTTATCTTCAGTTGCTCCTGAAATTATTAAAGGCGTC
>CABYVU010000005.1 GCA_902522525.1 uncultured Pelagibacteraceae bacterium
GACAGATATGATTTATCCGATGTTGGTAGAGTAAAAATGAACTCTAGACTTGAATTAAGTTGCTCTGACAAAATAACAATCTTAAGAAATGATGACATATTAGCAATAATTAAAAAAATGCTAGATCTACGCGATGGAAAGGACGAAGTTGATGACATTGACCATCTTGGAAATAGAAGAGTTAGATCTGTTGGAGAATTAGTTGAAAATCAAGCAAGAATTGGTGTTTATAGAATGGAAAGAGCTATAAAAGAAAAGATGACCACTTTAGATGTTGAGTCTGCAATGCCTCAAGATCTTATAAATGCAAAACCTTTAACAATTTCATTAAAAGATTTTTTTGCAACTTCACAACTTTCTCAATTTATGGATCAAACTAACCCACTTTCTGAGATAACTCATAAAAGAAGAGTATCAGCATTAGGTCCAGGTGGACTGACAAGAGAAAGAGCAGGTTTTGAAGTCAGGGATGTTCATCCTACCCATTATGGTAGAATATGTCCAATAGAGACACCTGAAGGTCCCAACATTGGACTTATAAACAGTTTGTCAACTTACTCAAAAATTAACAAGTATGGTTTTATTGAAAGCCCATATAAAAAAGTTGAAAATGGTGTTGTGCAGGACAAAATTGAATATTTGTCAGCAATGGAAGAAACAAAATTTACAATTGCTCAAGCTAATTCAGTTTTAGATAAAAATGGAAAGTTTGTTGAAGAATTAATTTCAAGTCGTGCAAACTTAGATTTTATTCTCTCAAAACCTGAAAATATAGATTATATTGACGTATCTCCGAAACAACTTGTATCAGTTGCAGCTTCTTTAATACCATTTTTGGAAAATGATGATGCCAATAGAGCTCTAATGGGATCAAATATGATGAGACAAGCAGTGCCACTTCTTAAACCAGAAGCACCCTTAGTTGGAACCGGCATAGAAAGTGATGTTGCATTAGACTCAGGAGTTACAATTGTAGCTAAAAGAGATGGAGTAGTCGATAAAATTGATGGAAAAAGAATTGTAATAAAAGCTTCAAATGAAAAAGATTATTCAGAATCTGGGGTTGACATCTATAATCTACAAAAATTTAAGAGATCTAATCAAAATACATGCATAAACCAAAAACCTCTAGTAAGAGTTGGAGATAGCGTAAAGTCAGGAGATATTATAGCTGATGGGCCATCGACTAAAACCGGAGAGTTAGCTTTAGGAAAAAATGTAACTGTAGCCTTTATGCCTTGGCAGGGTTATAATTTTGAAGACTCGATACTTATATCTGAAAGATGTGTAACAGATGATGTATTCACCTCTATTCATATAGAGGAATACGAGGTAATGGCACGAGATACAAAACTAGGTGAGGAAGATATAACAAGAGATATACCAAACATAAACGAAGAGGCACTAAAAAATTTAGATGAATCTGGAATTGTATATATTGGTGCTGAGGTAAAACCTGGAGATATTTTAGTAGGTAAAGTTACACCAAAAGGAGACTCAGCTTCTGGACCTGAGGAAAAACTGTTGAGATCTATTTTTGGAGAAAAAGCTATTGATGTAACTGATACGTCTCTTAAAATGCCAAGTGGAAGTGGTGGTATTGTTGTAGATGTAAGAGTATTTAATAGACATGGAATTGAAAAGGATGAAAGATCAATAACAATCGAAAGAGCAGAGATTGAGAGTGTTCAACAAGATAAGAATGTAGAAGAGGAAATCTTGGAAAGAAGTATTAAACAAAGAGCATCATCAATATTAACCAATACAAAACTTGTCAAAAAAATCAAAAATTATGAAATAGGTTCGAATTTGACTGAAGAAATAATTTTTGAATTATCAGTTTCGGATCTTTTTAGAATTACGATAGAAGATACAAAAAAAACAGATGCAATGCTTCAATTAAGGTCACAATTTGAAAGAGCTAGAGAGGATATTCAAGAAAGATTTGAGGATAAAGTTCTTAAAATAAGACAAGGCGATGACTTATTGCCAAGCGTAATGAAAATGGTCAAGGTATTTGTTGCAATTAAAAGAAGATTAAGACCTGGAGATAAAATGTCAGGAAGACATGGTAATAAGGGTGTAGTAAGTAAAATTGTTCCAGTTGAGGATATGCCCTATAGAGAAAATGGGAAACCTGTTGATATAGTTTTAAATCCTTTAGGCGTGCCAAGTAGGATGAATGTAGGTCAAATTTTGGAGACCCATCTTGGATGGTCTTGCAAGGAATTAGGTGAACAATTAACAGATATAATTAATCAAAATCAAAAAAAAATAGAAAAGGATCAGAAAATTACTAAGTTTTTACAATCCATTTATGGAGATGATGTATATTCTAAAAATATTGACACATTAACAAATACCGAATTTAAAGATTTGTGCCAAAACATTCAAAACGGTGTTCCAATTTCAACTCCTGTATTTGATGGTGCAAAAGAACAAGATGTCACAAAAATGCTGGATTTAGCAAAATTACCAAATTCGGGTCAAACCACATTGTGGGATGGTAGAACAGGAGAAAAATTTGATAGACCAGTTACAGTAGGAATAATTTATATGCTTAAATTACACCATCTTGTAGAAGACAAAATACATGCAAGATCTACAGGTCCATATAGTTTAGTCACACAACAACCATTGGGAGGAAAGGCTCAATTGGGTGGCCAAAGATTTGGAGAAATGGAGGTTTGGGCTTTAGAAGCTTACGGTGCCTCTTATACTCTTCAAGAAATATTAACAGTCAAATCAGATGATGTTGCAGGTAGAGTAAAAGTTTATGAAACTATTGTTAAAGGTGAAGAGAATTTCGAGTCTGGAATACCAGAATCATTTAACGTATTAGTAAAAGAGATTAAATCTTTAGCATTAAATGTGGAGCTTAATTAAAAAATATGAGTAAAGAACTATCAGATTTATTTAAATCCTCAGAGATTTCAGAAGCACAAAATTTTAATAGTATTAAAATTACATTGGCAAGCCCTGAAAAAATAAAGTCATGGACATTTGGTGAAATTAAAAAACCTGAGACAATAAATTATAGAACTTTTAGACCAGAAAAAGATGGTCTTTTCTGTGCTAGAATATTTGGTCCTATAAAAGATTATGAATGTCTATGTGGTAAATATAAGAGAATGAAATTCAGAGGAATAATTTG
This sequence comes from uncultured Pelagibacteraceae bacterium, assembly GCA_902522525.1. Lineage (GTDB taxonomy): Bacteria > Pseudomonadota > Alphaproteobacteria > Pelagibacterales > Pelagibacteraceae > Pelagibacter. The sequence continues at coordinate 3,155 of CABYVU010000005.1, forward strand.
TGAGAAATGTGGAGTAGAGGTAACAAAATCAAATGTTCGTAGAGAAAGAATGGGCCACATTAACCTTGCAACACCTGTAGCCCATATTTGGTTTTTAAAATCTTTGCCTAGTAGAATTTCATTAGCAATTGATATGAAACTTAAGGAAGTTGAAAGAGTTTTGTATTTTGAAAATTTTATAGTTATTGAACCTGGCTTAACCGGATTAAAAAAGAATCAACTATTAGGGGAGGAAGAATTAATTAAATATCAAGATGATTATGGTGAAGAAGCATTTACCGCTGGTATAGGGGCTGAGGCAATATTGGAAATTTTAAAATCTATAAATTTAGAAGAGGAGAGAGAAACTCTTATAAAAAGCATTAAAGAGACTAAATCCAAAGTATCAGAGGAAAGATCTATAAAAAGACTAAAATTAATTGAATCTTTCATTGAAACTGGAAATAAACCAGAGTGGATGATATTAACTACTGTACCAGTTATACCACCTGAATTAAGACCTTTGGTACCATTAGATGGAGGTAGATTTGCTACATCTGATTTAAACGATTTATATAGAAGAGTTATAAATAGAAATAATAGATTAAAAAGACTTATTGATTTAAAAGCTCCTGACATAATTGTCAGAAATGAGAAAAGAATGCTGCAAGAGTCTGTTGATGCACTATTTGATAATGGTAGGAGAGGAAGAGTTATAACAGGTACTAGTAAGAGACCACTTAAATCACTTGCCGAAATGTTAAAAGGTAAGCAAGGCAGATTCAGACAAAATTTATTAGGAAAAAGAGTAGATTACTCAGGCAGATCTGTAATAGTTGTTGGTCCAGATCTTAAATTACATGAATGTGGATTACCAAAAAAAATGGCTTTAGAGTTATTTAAACCATTTTTGTATGCAAGATTAAATAAATTAGGATTAGCATCAACTATTAAACAAGCAAAAAAATTAGTTGAAAAGGAAAGAACTGAAGTTTGGGATGCACTAGAACTTATAGTGAGAGAACACCCAGTAATATTAAATAGAGCACCAACACTTCACAGATTAGGTGTTCAGGCTTTCGAACCAAAACTAATAGAGGGTAATGCAATAGAGCTTCATCCCTTAACATGTGCTGCATTTAATGCTGATTTTGATGGAGATCAAATGGCAGTGCACGTTCCATTAAGTTTAGAGGCACAATTAGAGGCTAGAGTATTGATGATGTCTACAAACAACATCTTAAGTCCTTCTAATGGTAAGCCAATAATTGTACCAAGTCAGGATATGATACTAGGGATCTATTATTTATCTCAACCCCCAGTTCAAACTGAGAGGGTTGAAGGATATTTTATAAACACATCTGAAATAGAACATGCATTAGAAACTGGGCAGATTAAAGTGCATTCAAGAATTGTGTCTAGATTTGAAACTATTGATGAAAAAGGAAATGCTAAATTTGAAAAACATATAAGCACAGCTGGAAGATTTTTATTATCAAGCATAATTCCAAAAAATGTAAACAATAAATTTTCTTTGATTGATAGATTGCTTCCAAAAAAAATAGTTTCTGAAGTTATTGATCATGTATTCAGGTTTTCAGGACAAAAAAGTACTGTAATATTTTGTGATAAATTAAAAGATATTGGATTTAAACATGCGTTTAAAGCTGGAATTTCATTTGGAAAAGACGATCTTTTAATACCAGATAATAAAGAACAATTAATTGATGAAACTAAAAAACTTATCGCTGACTATGAAAGCCAGTATGCTGAAGGACTTATAACAAGAGGTGAAAAGTATAATAAAGTTATTGATGCTTGGTCTAAATGTACTGATAGAGTTGCATCTGAAATGATGAAAAGAATTTCAGCAACTGAAGTTACAGATGAGGGATTAAAAATTAATTCAGTATTTATGATGGCCGATAGTGGTGCCAGAGGATCAGCAGCACAGATGAAACAATTAGCAGGAATGAGAGGTTTAATTGCTAAACCATCAGGTGAAATTATTGAAACTCCGATTACATCTAACTTTAAAGAAGGTCTGACAGCATTAGAATACTTTAATTCAACTCATGGTGCTCGAAAAGGTTTGGCTGATACAGCATTAAAAACTGCTAGCTCAGGTTATTTAACAAGAAGACTTTGTGATGTTGCTCAGGATTTGACAATAACAAAGCCAAAATGTGATATGAACTGTGGTTCTATAAAACTCACAGAAGTACTTGAAGGTGGAAATATAATGGTTAGTCTTTCTGAAAGAGCATTAGGAAGGGTTGCCGCAAAGGAAATAAAAAATCCATTAACTGGTGATATTTTAATCAAAAAAGACCAAATGATTGATGAAGGCGGTTGTGAAAAAATAGATGCAGCTGGAGTTAAAAGTATAAATGTATACTCGGTAATGACGTGTGGTGCAAAAGAGGGTGTTTGTGCTACATCATATGGAAGAGATTTATCAAGAGGAAAAATGGTTCATGTTGGTGAAGCAATAGGTATGATATCTGCACAGTCAATTGGTGAACCTGGAACACAGCTAACTATGAGAACTTTCCACGTAGGTGGTACAGCTTCTGTAAAGCAAGAGTCACAAATAGTATCTAATTCTGAGGGAACTCTAAAAATTGTTAATACAAATTTAATAAAAGATTCAAAAAACAATCAAATAGTTATGGGTCGAAATACAGAGATATCAATTGAAGATGATAAAGGATTACAAGTTGCATCTTACAAAGTCCCATATGGATCTAAACTATTTTTTGAAAATGGCCAAAAAGTAAAAAAAGGTGCAAAAATCTGTGAATGGGATCCATACACTACACCAGTAATTGCAGAAAAAGATGGTATTGCTAACTATGTTGACTTAATAGATGGCGTTTCAATTGCCGAAACTGTTGATGATGCAACTGGTATTTCTACAAAAGCAGTTGTTGATTGGAAAACGCAATCTAAAAATACTGATCTTAAACCAAGAATTACATTAAGAGATGCAAAGGGAAATGTTATTAAGAAAGCAGATGATAACGAAGCAAGGTATTATCTTGTGCCAGACTCTATTTTATCAGTAAAAGATGGAGCAAAAATATCAGCAGGTGATGTAATAGCAAGACTACCTAAGGAAACTACCAAAACCAAAGATATTACAGGAGGATTACCTAGAGTAGCAGAATTGTTTGAGGCAAGAAAAGCCAAAGATAGCGCTATTATTGCAGAAAATGATGGAAGCGTTATTTTTGGAAAAGAAGTAAGAGGAAAACAGAGGGTAACAATAGAGTCAGAAGATGGAGACACTTCAAGTTATTTAATTCCTAAAGGTAAGCATATTAATTTTAATCAAGGTGAAAAGATTAAAAAAGGTGAATATTTGCTTGATGGACAACCTTTACCTCATGATATTCTAAGAATTTTAGGAATAGAGGAGTTAACTGAATACTTTGTAAATCAAGTTCAAGATGTTTATAGACTTCAGGGAGTTATAATTAATGATAAACATATTGAAACTATTTTAAGACAAATGTTGAAAAAAGTAGAGGTAAAAGAAACAGGTGATAGTAAATTATTACCAGGTGAAGTAGTAGATAGAATAAAATTTGATACAATGAATGAGGAGTTAGTCGCTGATGGAAAAAAACCTGCAGTAGGTGAAAGAGTTTTAATGGGTATAACTAAAGCATCATTACAAACAGAGTCATTTATTTCAGCGGCCTCATTCCAAGAAACAACAAGAGTTCTAACAGATGCTGCAATCAAAGGTAAAGTTGACAAACTAACAGGTCTAAAAGAAAATGTTATTGTTGGTAGACTAGTTCCAGCAGGAACAGGATCAATTAAAAATACTTGGAATAAAAAAGCAATTGACGATGACCAGAAATTTTTATCTGAGCAAGAAAGTTCAGATTCATCTGAAGCTCAAATAAACCAATAAAATTAACCCTTTTTTTCCTTTATTTAGTTTGACAAATACAATTTCTAATGTATTTTGGCCATGTTTTTGGTTGGAATGTAGTGACTAGTTCACTAAACGCTGCCACAAATAACATGTCAGTTATTTTCATCAAAAATATAATTTAAACAAATTTTTATGCCAACTATTAACCAGTTAGTTAGAAAAAGTAGAGATAAACAAGTTACTAGAAATAAGGTACCCGCTTTACAGAAGCAACCTTTAAAAAGAGGTGTATGTGTAAAAGTTTATACAACTACACCGAAAAAACCAAATTCAGCTTTAAGAAAAGTTGCTAGAGTTAGACTGTCAAACGGTTTTGAGGTAACTGCCTATATACCAGGTGAAGGTCATAACTTGCAGGAACACTCTGTAGTTTTAATAAGAGGAGGAAGAGTTAAGGATTTACCAGGTGTACGTTATCATATCCTAAGGGGTAATCTAGATACACAAGGTGTTGCAAATAGGAAGCAAAGACGTTCTCTATATGGAACGAAAAAAGGAAAATAGAAAATGTCAAGAAAAAGGAAAGCTCCAAAAAAATTAGCTGTTATAGATCCAAAATATAAATCAACAATAATACCAAAATTGATAAATTCAATAATGTACGATGGTAAAAAAACTATTGCTGAAAAAATAATTTATGACGCTATTGAAAAAATCAAAAGTAAATCAAAAGATGAACCCTTAAACGTTTTTAATGATGCAATTAATAATATAAGACCCACAGTTGAAGTTAGATCAAGAAGAGTAGGTGGTGCAACTTATCAAGTTCCAGTCGAAGTGAAATCAAAAAGATCTCAAGCTCTTGCATTAAGATGGTTAGTTGATGCATCAAGAAAGCGTAAAGACAAAAAAATGTCAGATAAAATATTTAATGAAATATACGATGCGTATCAAAATCGTGGTTCAGCTATAAAAAAAAAAGAGGATACTCATAAAATGGCTGAGTCTAATAAAGCTTTTGCTCACTTTAGGTGGTAATTTATTATGTCAAGAACTCATACATTAGATAAGTATAGAAATATTGGCATCATGGCGCACATTGATGCTGGAAAAACTACTACGACAGAGAGAATCCTTTATTATACAGGTAAGAGTCACAAAATTGGTGAAGTTCATGATGGTGCAGCAACTATGGACTGGATGGAGCAAGAGCAAGAGAGAGGTATTACCATTACTTCCGCTGCAACAACTTGTTTTTGGAATGATCATAGAATTAATATTATTGACACTCCGGGACATGTTGATTTTACTATTGAAGTTGAAAGGTCTTTAAAAGTACTTGATGGTGCTGTGGCTGTGTTTGATGGGGTTGCTGGAGTTGAACCTCAGTCAGAGACAGTTTGGAGACAAGCTGATAAATATAAGGTACCTAGAATCTGTTTTGTAAATAAATTAGATAGAACTGGTGCAGATTTTTTTAGATGTGTCAGTATGATTAAAGACCGTCTAGGAGCCAAGCCTCTCGTAATGCAAATACCAATAGGTGTTGAAGCGAGTTTAAAAGGTGTTGTAGATCTTGTGCAGATGAAAGCTATAGTTTGGAAGAATGAGGACTTAGGAGCAGCGTGGGAACTAACTGACATACCAGAAGAATTAAAAGAAATTTCTTTAAAGTATCGTCAAGAATTAGTTGAAACTGCTGTAGAGCAAGATGAAAAACTTATGGAAGATTATTTAGGTGGAAAAGACATTTCTGAAGATGATCTAAAAAAATGTATTAGAAAAGGTTGTTTAGGATTTGATTTTGTCCCAGTTTTAACCGGATCAGCATTTAAAAACAAAGGAGTTCAACCATTATTAGATGCAGTTGTAAACTATTTGCCAAGTCCAAAAGATATTGGCTCTATCAAAGGAACAAAACCTGGTTCTGAGGACGAAATTGAGATGAAATTTGATGATAGTGCACCATTTTCAGCTTTAGCTTTCAAGGTTGCTAATGATCCATTCGTTGGCAGTCTAACATTTATTAGAATTTATTCAGGCACTGTTAAGTCTGGTACTGGGATTTATAACACATCTAAGGATAAAGAAGAAAGAGTTGGACGTATGCTATTAATGCATGCTAATTCAAGAGAAGATATTAAAGAGGCAAATGCTGGTGATATAGTTGCATTAGCAGGTTTAAAAAATACTATTACTGGACATACACTTGCAGACAAAGAAACACCCGTATTATTAGAACCTATGGAATTTCCAGACCCTGTAATTGAAATTGCAGTTGAGCCTAAAACTAAGGCAGATCAAGAAAAAATGGGTGAAGCTTTAGGAAGACTAGCAAAAGAAGATCCATCTTTTCGTGTTACCTCTGATGAAGAGTCAGGCCAAACCATTATTAAGGGAATGGGAGAATTACATTTAGATATAATTGTTGATAGAATGAAAAGAGAATTTAAAGTTGAAGCTAATGTAGGAGCTCCTCAAGTTGCATATAGAGAAACTATATTATCTACAGCAGAAAATGATTATACTCATAAAAAGCAAAGTGGAGGTGCTGGACAATTCGCAAGAGTTAAATTGACAGTAGAACCACTTGAACCTGGGAAGGGAAGAGAAATTGAAAGTAAAATTAAAGGAGGAGCAATTCCAAAAGAGTTTATACCAGGTGTAGAAAAAGGAGTGGAAACAGTTGCAGATGGAGGAATTTTGGCCGGTTTCCCATTGATTGATTATAAAGTAACAATAGTTGATGGATTACATCATGATGTCGACTCAAGTGTTTTAGCATTTGAATTAGCATCTAGACAATGTTTTAAAGAAGCGTGTACTAAAGCTACACTAAAATTACTAGAACCAATTATGAGAGTTGAAGTAGTTACACCCGAAGACTACATGGGTGATGTAATTGGTGATTTGAATAGTAGAAGAGGTCAAATTAGCACTCAGGAGCAAAGAGGAAATGCAACTGTAATAACGGCAATGGTGCCTCTAGCAAATATGTTTGGATATATAAATAGTTTGAGATCTATGTCACAGGGCAGAGCACAGTATTCAATGTTTTTTGATCATTACGATAAAGTTCCACAAAATGTTCAAGACGAAGTTACAAAAAAAACAGGATAAATATGGAAAAACAAAATATTAGAATAAAACTGAGAGCTTATGACAATAAAGTGTTAGACCAATCAACAGAGGAAATCGTTAACACAGTTAAAAGGACAGGTGCAAATATTAAAGGTCCAATACCATTACCAACAAAAAAAGAAAGATATACTGTGTTGAGATCACCCCATATTGATAAAAAAAGTAGAGAACAATTTGAAACAAGAACTCATAAAAGATTAATAGATATTATTGAACCAACACCAGCTACAGTGGAGGCATTGATGAAATTAGATTTAGCATCAGGCGTAGATGTGGAGATAAAAATATAATGAGTGAAATTGCATTAATTGGAAAAAAAATAGGTATGACAAGAGAGTTTTTTAAAACAGGACAGTCTATACCAGTTACTGTTCTAAAAGTTGAAAAAGGAAGAGTTATACAAATAATTGACAAAGATCATAGAGGCTATAATGCAATCCAAGTAGGATTTGGTAAGATTAAAAATTCAAAATTATCAAAATCAATGAAAGGATATTTTTCGAAAAAAAATACAGAAGCAAAAAAAACTTTAAAAGAATTCAGAGTAAAAAACATAAATGAGTATAAAGAGGGTAACGAATTTGGAATTGAAATTTTTAAAGATATCAAATTTTTAGATGTAAAATCAAAAACCATTGGAAAAGGATTTGCTGGAGCTATGAAAAGACATAACTTTGGAGGTCTTAGAGCATCACATGGTGTATCAATATCTCATAGAGCACATGGATCAACTGGACAAAATCAAGATCCAGGAAAAGTTTTTAAAGGAAAAAAAATGGCTGGTCATATGGGTGATAAAATTAGAACCATGCAAAATCTTGAGATTATAAAAACTGACTTAGATAACGAGCTTATATATTTAAAAGGTTCGATACCCGGATCTAAAAATTCTGAAGTTTTACTTAAAAAAGCTGTAAAGAATATAAATAAAATGACTATTAAAGAAAAAATAGAAATATTACAAAAATCAAAAAAAACAAAAGATAAAAAAAAATAAAAGATGAAAATAAATAAAATTAATTTTGAGGGAAAAAAAGATCAAATTGAAGTTTCAGATAAAATAATTGGAGCCAAAATTAATAATAAACTAGTTAGCAATGTATTATATAAAACAAATGCTAACTATAAAGGCAGGAAAGCAAAAACTAAGCAAAAAAATGAAATTACTGGATCTACATCAAAAATATATGCACAAAAAGGTACAGGAAATGCAAGACATGCAAGTAAAAAAGCTCCTATATTTGTCGGAGGAGGAGTTGCACATGGACCAAAGGGTGAACTGAGTTATAAAAAAAGAAAACTTAATAAAAGTGAAAAGAAATTAGGTATTGCATCCCTAATTAGTAAAAAAAATAAATTAAATGATTTAATAATTATCGACGATATTCAAAAAGAAATACAAAAAACAAAAGAGATGAATAATATATTAATCAAATTTGAAGCAAAAAATTCAATAATAATTGCAGATATAAAGTCAAGAAAAAATATTATTAAATCAGTAAGAAATATTCCCAATGTTAAATTAACAGATGTAAATCACTTTAGTGCTTATGATTTAGCTAAATTTAAAAAAATTATATTTACAGAAACTTCTATAAAAGAATTAGAAAAAAGATATTAATCATGGAAAAATTACATTTATACGATAAAATCTTGTCACCAATTGTAACTGAAAAATCAACAAATCTTTCAGATCAGAATAAGATCGTATTTAAAGTTAATAAAAACGCAAATAAAAAAAATCTTAAAAATAATATTGAAAAAATTTTTAAAGTTAATGTAATAAAAATAAATATAATAAATAAAAAATCTAGAACTAAGACCACAAGAGGAAAAAAAGTAAGAGTTAAAGGCTTCAAAAAAGCAATAATTACACTAAAAAAAGGTCAAAATATAGACCTTACAACAGGAATTTAATCAAATGGCATTGAAAACATTTAAACCATATACAAAATCTACAAGGGGAACAATTCTAGTCAGTAGAAAAGACCTCTGGAAAGGGAAACCTTTCAAAAATTTAACTAAACCTAATAATTCTTCTAAAGGTAGGAATAATTATGGGAGAATAACATCTAGAAATCACGGTGGAGGCCATAAGCATAAATATAGACAGATTGACTTCTATAGAAAAAAAAATACATCAATAGCTGAAGTTGAGAGAATTGAATATGATCCAAATAGATCATGCCATATAATGTTAGTTAAATTTGAGGATGGAGAAAGATTTTATTATTTAGCACCTAAAGATATTAAAATTGGTGATAAAATTCAGAATGGATCAAATTCAGAAATCAAAATTGGAAATTGTTTACCTTTGAAAGACATACCTGTGGGTGTTGATATACATAATGTTGAAATTAATCCTGGTGGTGGTGGAAAAATTGCAAGATCAGCAGGAACATCTGTATCAATATCAGGTATAGATGGAAACTATTCAATAATAAAAATGACCTCAGGCGAGGTTAGAAAAATTAACTCAAATTCTCTAGCAACCATCGGTGTTTTATCAAACCCTGATCAAAAAAATATAAAAATAGGAAAAGCTGGCAGATCAAGATGGTTGGGACGGAGACCTCATACAAGAGGTGTTGTAAAAAATCCTGTTGACCACCCTCATGGTGGTGGTGAAGGGAAATCTGCAGGTGGAAGGCATCCAGTTTCACCAACAGGTCAATCTGCTAAAGGATTAAAAACTAGAGACAATAAAAGAACAGATAAATTTATAATAAGAAGAAAAAGGAAAAAGAGAGCATAAACTATGGCTAGATCAGTATGGAAAGGACCATTTGTAGAAGAGAGCTTGATTAAAAAAGTAGAAAAATTAAAAAATGAAGCAGTGAAAAAACCTATTAAAACCTGGTCACGTAAGTCAACTATTATTCCAGATTTTGTTGGAATAAGTTTCCTAATCTACAATGGAAAAAAATTTATACCAATAACAATATCAGAGGATATGGTGGGACATAAACTTGGAGAATTTGCTCCAACTAGACAATTTTTTGGTCACACACCAGCTGATAAAAAAGCTAAAGTAGAAGGTGGAGCGGATAAAAAATAATGTCAAAAATTAAAAAAGAAATTGATACTAAATTAGTTAAGTCAGTTAATAAAAATGTGAGATCAAGCACAAGGAAACTTAATCCGATTTTAAAATCAATTGTTGGAAAGAAAGTTGATATAGCAATAAGGGATTTAACTTTTTCAGACAAAAGAATATCAAAAGATATAAGAAAAACTATTTCCTCTGCAATTGCAAATGCAGAAAACAATTATCAGTATGACATTGATAAATTAATTGTTAAGGAGGCTTATTGTGGAAAACAAGTTGTTATGAAAAGATTTAGAGCAAGAGCAAAAGGAAGAGCCGCAGAAATTATGAAACCATATTCAAATTTAACAATAATTCTAACTGAAAAAGAGAAACAAACGGAGAGTCATGGGACAAAAAGTTAATCCAATAGGTCTAAGATTAGGCATTAATAGAGGATGGGACTCCGTCTGGTATGCTAAAAAGAAAGATTTTGGTAATAATTTAATCGAGGATTTTAGAATAAGAGAATATATAAAAAAAAATGTAGTGAACTCTGGTGTATCAAAAGTAATGATTGAGAGAACATCTAAAAAATGTTTTGTAACAATTTATACATCTAGACCTGGTTTTGTAATTGGAAAAAAAGGATCAGATATTGAAAAAATAAAAGGTAATTTATCAAAAATTACTTCTAATGAAGTTGTTCTTAATATTAAAGAGGTTAAAAAACCTGAAACGAATAGTTATTTAGTTGCAGAAAATATTGCTCAACAATTAGTTAAAAGAGTTTCATACAGAAGAGCAATGAAAAGAGCAATGCAGTCAGCTATTAGGTTAGGTGCAAAGGGAATAAAGGTCTCTATAAGTGGAAGATTAGGAGGAAATGAAATTGCAAGAACTGAATGGTTGCGAGAGGGAAGTATTCCGTCACATACACTTAGGGCAGACATTGACTATTCAGAGGCTGAAGCTTTAACAACATATGGAATTATCGGTATTAAAGTATGGATATATAAAGGTGAAATTTTCACAAAAGAATTCAGTCAAGAAAGGAATAAATCTTAATAATGTTACAACCAACTAGAACTAAATTTAGAAAAGCCCATAAAGGAAGAATTCATGGAAATGCTTCTAGATGCAATTCAATGAATTATGGTTCTTTTGGTTTAAAAGCAATTCAGCCCGAGAGAATAATCTCTAGGCAAATTGAGGCAGCGAGAGTAGCATTAACAAGACATATGAAAAGACAAGGCCGAGTATGGACAAGAATGTTTCCAAATATACCGGTATCAAAAAAACCAACAGAAGTTAGAATGGGTAAAGGAAAAGGTTCACCTGAATTTTGGGCATGTAGAGTGAAGCCAGGCAGGATACTATTTGAGGTCGATGGTGTTTCAGAGGAAATAGCAAGACAGGCCCTTTATAAAGCATCAGCAAAATTACCAATTAAATGTAAATTTATAAAAAGAATTTAAAATGAAAAAAAAAGAAATAAAAAAATTAACAAAAAAACAAATGTTAGAAAATTTAGACAAACTAAAAAAAGATCTATTTAATTTTAGATTTCAAAAAGTTAATGGTCAAATAAAAAGTCCAACCAAAATTACAGAAACAAAAAAAAATATAGCTAGATTAAAAACATTTATAGGAGCTAAAAATGCCTAAAAAAGTATTAAGTGGAGTTGTTGTGAGTGATAAACCAAACAAAACAATAACAGTTTTAGTTGAGAGAAAATACCAACATCCCATGCTAAAAAAAGTAATGAAAGCTAGAAAAAAATATAATGCACATGATGAAAATAATAAATTTAAAATAGGAGATAAAGTTTCAATAATAGAAAGTAGACCATTTTCAAAAAATAAAAAATTTGAAGTAATAGAGGAAGCAAAATGATCCAAGTACAAACAGAATTAATGGTAGCTGATAACACTGGAGCAAAAAAAATTGAGTGTATTAAAGTTTTAGGAGGTTCTAAAAGACGATATGCAAGTATTGGAGATACAATAGTTGTTGCTGTAAAAGAGGCAATACCAAAAGGAAAAGTTAAAAAAGGTGCAGTACATAAAGCTGTTGTTGTAAGAGTAAAGAAAGGTATTCATAGAAATGATGGTTCCAAAGTAAGATTTGATAATAACGCAGCAGTTTTGACAGATGATAAGGGAGAACCTATTGGAACAAGAATATTTGGTCCTGTAACTAGAGAATTGAGAAATAGGGGACAGATGAAAATAATTTCATTAGCTCCGGAGGTTTTGTAATGATTAAAAAAGGAATAAAAGTTAAAATTTTAGCTGGAAAAGACAAAAAAAAAGAGGGTGAAGTTATAGAAATTGATAGAAAAAACAAAAGAGCTAAAGTTAAGGGAATAAATATTATTAAAAAACATATTAAAACAACCAAAGAGAAAAAAGGTGGCATTGTTTCTAAAGAAAATTTTATACATTTGTCTAATTTAATGATTTTAGAAGACAAAAAAAAAATAGAGGCTAAAAAATAATGGAACCAAGACTTAAAAATTTAATAATTAATGAAATAAATCCAAGTTTAAAAGAAAAATTTGGATATAAAAGTCAATATATGGGACCAAGAATTGAAAAAGTTGTATTAAACATGGGATTAGGTTTAGATGGTAATGACACAAAAATTTTAAGCTCATGCCAAGATGATTTAGCAAGTATAAGTGGTCAAAGACCAATTGTTACAAAATTTAGAAAATCTATCGCAAATTTTAAAACCAGAAAAAATACTAACTCAGGTTTAAAAGTTACCCTTAGAAAAAATAAAATGTATGAGTTTATTGATAGACTTGTAAACATTGCACTACCAAGAATTAAAGATTTTAGAGGTTTAAATGCAAATGCATTTGATAAATTTGGTAATTATACTTTTGGTATTAAAGAGCAAATTATTTTTCCAGAAGTTAATTTTGATAAAGTTGATAAAATTAGAGGTTTGGATATTACCATCGTTATTAAATCAATGGACAAAAAACATAGTTTCGAACTTCTTAAAAAATTAAATTTCCCATTTAAAGAAAGTAGGAACAACTAATGGCTAAATTAAGCGCAATAAACAAAAATAATAGAAGAATAAAACTTGCTGATAAATTTTTTAAAAAAAGAGAAAAATTAAAAAAAATAATTATGAACAAAAAATTAAGCTTTGAAGAAAGATTTAAGGCGCAGCAAAAATTATCAAAAATGCCAAGAAATTCTTCGAAAATTAGGATAAGAAATAGATGTCAAATAACAGGTAGACCACATGGTGTTTATCGTAAATTAAAAATATCGAGAATTGCATTAAGACAATTAGGTCTTGAAGGTAAAATTCCCGGGCTGGTGAAATCAAGTTGGTAGAAAGGATATTATGAGTTTAAGTGATCCAATAGGTGATATGTTAGCAAGATTAAAGAATTCTCAAATGAGAAATCACAAGAAAATAGAACTTCCCTCATCAAAATTTAAAACAAAAATTGCTGAAATTTTAAAATCAGAGGGGTACATAATTGATTATGAGGTTAAATCAAATCAAAACAAAACTAATTTACATATAAATTTAAAATATAATTCAGGAAATCCAGTGATAAGTTCAATTGAAAGGGTTTCAAAACCTGGAAGAAGAATATTTTCTAGCGCTGAAAGTTTACCTAAAGTAAATAATGGATTAGGCATCGCAATAATCTCGACACCCAAGGGAGTTATGACAGATATTGATGCTAGAAAGCAAAAAGTTGGTGGTGAAATAATTTGTAAGGTTTTTTAATGTCAAAGATTGGAAAAATAAATATATCTATACCTGAAAAAGTGAAAGTGTTATTGAGTGGAAATATGATTAATATTGAAGGACCACTTGGTAAAAAATCATTAAGTATTGATTTAGATCTTTTTGATTTAAAAATTAACGATGGAAAAGATGTTTCAATTAAACCAAAGCAAAATAATCAAGATGCTAAAAGATTGTGGGGAATGAATAGAAGTCTGATAAATAATGCAATTATTGGCACTAGCAAAGGATATGAAAAAATTCTTGAACTTTCGGGTGTAGGTTATAGAGCGGCATTAAAGGGAAATGTGCTTAATCTTCAACTAGGTTTTAGTCATGACATTAATTTTGATATTCCAGATGGTGTTAAAATTATTGTTGAGAAGCAAGTTGTTTTAAAAATTTCAGGAACAGATAAGCAACAAGTTGGAATGATAGCCTCGGAGATAAAAAGTATTAGACCTCCAGAGCCATATAAAGGAAAAGGTATCAAAGAAAGAGGTCAATATATATTAAGAAAAGAGGGAAAAAAGAAATAATGAAATTATCAAAATCAAATAGAAAAAAATTTAGGGTAAGAAATAAAGTTAAGAAAGTCTCTTCTATTGAAAGATTTAGACTAAGCGTCAGTAGATCGTCGAGAAATATTAGTGCTCAAATAATTGACGATGCAAAAAAAATTACATTAGTTTCAGCAACATCTAATACAAAAGAAATAAAATCTAAAAAAATAAGTAAGAAAGAATTGTCTGCTGTGGTAGCCGAACAACTTGCAAAAAAAGCAAAAGATATGAAAATCACCAAAGTTTTTTTTGACAGAGGTGTATACAAATATCATGGAAGAGTAAAATTGCTAGCAGATGAATTGAGAAAGAATGGAATGGAATTTTAATAATGGAAAAAAATACTGAATTTGTTGAAAAATTAGTTCATATAAACCGGATTACTAAAGTAGTTAAAGGCGGAAGAAGATTTGGTTTTTCTGCATTAGTAGTTGTTGGCAATCAAAATGGTAAAATAGGTGTCGCACATGCTAAAGCAAAACAAGTTCCAGATGCAATCAAAAAAGCTAATGAACTTGCAAGACGAAACCTTGTTCAAATCCCATTGAGAGAAGGAAGAACAATTCATCATGATATTTTTGGAAAAGATGGTGCTGGCAAAATTAAACTAAGAGCTGCACCAAAAGGTACTGGTATTATAGCAGGAGGGGCTGTAAGAGCAGTATGCGAGGTACTCGGGATTAAAGATATTGTTGCAAAATCACTTGGAACTGCAAACCCTCACAATGTAATCAGAGCTTGTATGAAAGCATTAATTAAACAAAACTCCCCAAAAAATATTTCATTAATAAGAAATAAAAAAATTTCAGAAATAATTGAGAAAAGAGGATAATGAATATTTTAAATAATACATCTAAGGTTAAAATTTCAAAAAAAAAACTTGGTCGTGGTATTGGATCAGGGAAGGGCAAGACGTCAGGAAGAGGCGTGAAAGGCCAAAAGTCTAGATCTGGTGTAGCAATTAAAAGTTTTGAGGGTGGACAAATGCCTTTATATAGAAGACTTCCTAAAAGAGGTTTTAATCCAATTAGAAAAATGAAAGTGGCTAAAATTAACCTTGAGCAAATACAAACATTTGTAGACAAGAAAAGAATTGACTCAGCTACTCAAATTAATCTAGATGTTTTAAAACAAAGTAAGATAGTTAAAAAATCATATTTAAAATATAAAATTCTAGGAAATGGCAATCTAAAATCAAAAATTGATATACTGGCTGACTTCTCCTCTACTTCAGCAAAAGAAAAAATTGAGAAATTAGGTGGTAACTTAAAATTAAAAAATCTTAAATAAAAATGAGCGAATCATCTCAAAAGAATGATTTAAGAAATAGAATACTTTTTACTATATTCATTTTAGCTATTTATAGATTAGGAACTTTTGTCCCATTACCAGGAATAGATCCTGAACAGTTGCAGGTTATGATGGACAGTAATCAAAAAGGTTTGCTTGGGATGTTTAATGTATTTGCTGGAGGTGCAGTCAGCAGAATGGCAATATTTGCTCTAGGAATAATGCCATATATATCATCATCAATTATTATACAGCTACTAACAGGAGTTACTGAATATTTTAAGAATTTAAAAGCTCAAGGTGAAATTGGTAGACAAAAAATTACACAAATAACAAGATACGGAACAGTACTATTAGCTACAGTGCAGGGTTACGGCCTTGCAGTAGGACTAGAGTCCTCAGCTGACTTAGTAATAAACCCGGGAGCATTTTTTAAAATCTCGACAGTCACGACAATTGTAGCAGGAACTATATTTTTAATGTGGTTAGGTGAGCAAATAACACAAAGAGGTATTGGTAATGGAATATCATTAATAATATTTTCTGGAATAGTTGCAGAAATTCCAAGAGCTTTAGTTACAACATTTGAATTAGGTAGAACAGGTGCAATCTCAACATTGATGATAATTTTTATATTTATTCTATTGGTCTTGACAATTTTATTTATTGTTTTTATGGAAAGAGCATTAAGAAAAATTCTTATTAATTACCCAAAAAGACAAATGGGAAACAAGATGTATGGAGGAGAATCTTCGCATCTACCTCTTAAAATTAATTCTGCTGGAGTAATACCTGCAATTTTTGCATCTGCACTTTTATTATTACCAGTGACTTTTTCAAATTTTAATGTTTCACAAAATGAAACTTTTATAAATTTTTCTTCTTATTTTTCCCAAGGACAACCTTTATATATGCTCTTGTATGCATCAGGTATAATTTTTTTTACTTTTTTCTACACATCAATAACATTTAATCCAAACGAAACAGCAGAAAATTTAAGAAAATATGGTGGTTTTATTCCAGGGATAAGACCAGGAGAAAGCACAGCTCTGTATATAGACACAATATTAACCAGATTAACAACAATTGGAGCTTTATATCTTACATTAGTTTGTTTAATGCCAGAATTTTTAATTGCAAATTATCCTATCCCTTTTTATTTAGGAGGAGCCTCAGTTTTAATAGTTGTCGTTGTAGCTATTGATACAGTTACACAAGTTCAAACTAGGTTAATGAGCTCCCAGTATGAGCAATTGATTAAAAAAACAAAATTTGGAAGATAAATTTAAGTGAATGTAATAATATTTGGACCACCAGGAGCAGGTAAAGGTACTCAATCCAACAATATTGTAAAAAAATTTAATCTATATCAAATTTCAACTGGAGATCTTCTGAGGAATGAAGTTAAAAATCAAACTGAATTGGGTAAAGATATTGAAAATATTATTTCAAAAGGAGATTTTGCAACTGATGAAATAGTAAATGAACTAATTAAAAAGGCTATATTTGATCCTAATAAAAAAAATAAATTGATATTTGATGGCTATCCTAGATCATTAAATCAGGCGAAAAATTTAAACTTATTATTGAGTAATTCTGATCAAAAAATAGATTTTATTTTTTTTCTTAATGTAAACAAAGATACTATTATAAAAAGAATTGAGAAAAGGAAAATGTTGGAAAAAAGATCTGACGATAATCCCAATACTATACTTAAAAGATATGATACCTACATGGAAACTACCAAACCTGTATTAGATTTCTATTCTAAAAATAAAAATTTTTATGAAATAAATGGTGATGAGGAAATACATGTAATATCAAGCAAAATAGAGCATATTCTATCAGTTTAAGACATTGACTTTAAAAAAACTTATTATATAAAAGGCTAAATTTTTATCTCAGTATTATGGCTCGTATAGCAGGTGTTAACATACCACAAAATAAATTAGTTCGAATTGGCCTAACTTATATTTATGGTATTGGAGAAAAGAACTCTAAAGATATTTGTAAGTCATTAGATATACCCAAAACTAAAAGAGTTAATGAACTTACTGATGAAGAGATTCTAAAAATTAGAGAGTTTATTGACCAAAAGTTCACTGTTGAAGGTGATCTGAGAAGAGATATTTCTTTAAATATTAAAAGATTAATAGACCTTGCATCGTACAGGGGCTCAAGACATCGAAAAAAATTACCTGTTAGAGGGCAAAGAACAAGATGTAACGCAAGGACACGTAAAGGAAAGGCAATAGCTATTGCTGGTAAAAAATTAACACCACTAAAAAAATAATATGGTTAAAGATACAGATAATAAAGATCAAATAAAAGAAACACAGCAAAAGTCAAAAAAAAGCTCATATTCAAAAAAAAAGAAAAATAAAAAAAATATTTTAAATGGTATAGCATATGTTCAATCAACTTTTAACAATACGATTGTTACAATAGCAGATACAAATGGAAATGTAATTTCTTGGGCATCTGCTGGTCAGAAGGGTTTTAAAGGTTCAAGAAAGTCAACACCTTATGCTGCTCAAGTAGCAGCAGACTCGGCAGCGGCAAAAGCTTTAGATGTTGGAATGAAAATCCTATCAGTAGAAGTTAAAGGTCCTGGATCAGGAAGAGAAACTGCTCTAAGAGCGTTACAGGCTAGAGGATTTAAAATTATATCAATAAAAGATACAACACCAATGCCACATAATGGTGCAAGACCACCTAAAAAAAGGAGAGTATAAATGGAAACATCAGAGGTAAATATAAAAAATTGGAAGTCACTTATTAAACCACCAAAACTTGATGTGAATTTAAGTGATGATAAATCTTATGCCAAAATTATAGCAGAACCTTTAGAAAAGGGCTATGGTCTTACACTTGGTAATTCTTTAAGAAGAATTCTTTTATCATCAATTAGAGGAACAGCAGTTACTGCTATACAGATAGATGGTGTTCTGCATGAATTTACCTCAATTAAAGGTGTTAGAGAAGATGTAACAGATATAGTTTTGAATGTTAAATCTTTAGCTTTAAAAAGTAATTCTGAAACAACAAATAAACTAGTCTTGGATGCGAAAGGTCCAGGTGAAATTAAAGCGTCAAATATTACAACATCAGCAGATATTGAAATATTAAATCCAGACTTAGTAATATGTAATTTGGATGAAAACACAAATTTCCACATGGAAATGACAGTAAGTAACGGAAAAGGTTATGTCTCAGCAGATATGAATAAACCTGATGAACCACCTTTAGGACTTATTTCTATAGACTCATTATTCAGTCCAGTAAAAAAAGTTTCATATTCAGTAAGTACAGCAAGAGAAGGTAAGGCTTTAGACTATGACAAACTAACTATGGAAGTTGAAACAAATGGATCCATATCAGCTGAGGATGCTGTAGCTTACTCAGCCAGAATATTTCAAGATCAGCTAGGAATGTTTGTAAACTTCGATGAACCACAGGAAGTAATTGTTAGAGAACAACCAACTGAACCAGAATTTAATAAAAATCTACTTAGAAAGGTTGATGAGTTGGAACTTTCAGTAAGATCAATGAATTGCCTGAAAAATGATAATATAATTTATATTGGTGATTTAGTTCAAAAATCAGAGGGAGAGATGTTAAGAACCCCAAATTTTGGAAGAAAATCTTTGAATGAGATAAAAGAAGTTTTAACAGGTATGTCGCTATATTTAGGTATGGAGATACCAAATTGGCCTCCAGACAATATAGCTGAATTATCAAAAAAACTTGAGGAAGCAATTTAATGAGACATAAATTTGGTTACAAAAAACTAAATCGTACATCAGAACATAGAAAAGCTTTAATAAAAAATATGCTTAATTCTTTAGTAAAGTATGAGCAAATCACCACAACATTGCCTAAAGCTAAAGTTTTAAAACCACAGGCTGATAAATTAATTACTCTAGGCAAGAAAGATACGTTACAAAACACAAGAACTTTAATTTCTAAACTTCAAGATGAAGCATCAGCAAGTAAAATTAGAAAAACTTTATCAAAAAGGTATCAAAATAGAAAAGGTGGATACACAAGAATTATTAAAGCAGGATTTAGGTATGGTGATAACGCACCTATGGCAGTAATAGAATTTGTTGATCGTGATATAGAAGCAAAAAAAGTTGATAAAAAGAAAACTGAAAAAACTAAAGCAACAGATAAAAAAGTTGAAGCACCCAAAGAAGCTACAGCCTAAATAACATTCATTATGAAAAAATCTATCAACGTAGATGCTACGTACGCTGGTATGCGTATTGATAGATTCTTACGGAAACATTTTGAGTCAATACCTCAAAGTTTAATAGAGAAAAGTCTTAGAGGTGGAAAAATTAAACTTAATAAAAAAAAAGTCAAAAGTTCAATCAAGCTCCAAATTAACGATTTGATTGAACTTCATAACTTTGAGATTAAAAAAAAAATTATTACTAATAAGATCAAATTTAAACCTTCAAATACAATAATTAAGGAAAATGAGGATTTTATTATTGAAAATAACGATAACTTTATTGTTCTTAATAAGCAAGCAGGTATATCTGTTCAAGGTGGTACAAAGTCAAAAAAAAATCTTATAGATATTTTTTCAAACAGTGAAATTTTTAAAGATGAAAAGCCATATTCAGTACATAGACTAGATAAAGAAACCTCTGGAGTTTTTCTAATAGCAAAAAATAGACCAACTGCACAACTGCTCACAACCTTGTTTAGATTAAGAAAAGTTTATAAAACCTACATTGCAATATGTCATGGAGAAATAACTATTAAAGACAAAGGTTCAATAAAAAATAATCTTATAAGATATGATGAAAAAAAAAAGATAGTAGAGAATGCTGAGACACAATATGAAATCTTAGATAAAAATAATAATTCTACTTTTATTCAGTTGAAACCAATTACAGGAAGAAAACATCAGTTACGAAAGCAATTATTTGATTTAGGTCACTCAATTATAGGTGATAAAAAATACAATTCTTTTAAAATACAAAAAAATAATAAAAATCTTATGCTACATTCATATGAAATTAAATTTCAAATGAATAAAAAAAAATATACATTTCGAGCTATACCACCTGAATATTTTAGGAATATGCTAAAAGCAAAAAGACTTAATTTTTAATTTCTTTTATAAACTTTTTAATTAATATATCTGATAAATTATTATATTTTTTTTTTTTTATACTAATTAGATTTGTGACTTCTTTATCCTTTATACCACATGGGATTATTTTTTTATAAGCATCTAAATTATTTGATATATTTATTGAAAAACCATGATAAGCAATCCATTTTTTTACTTTTATTCCTATAGCTGCTATTTTTTCAATTTTAGTTTTATTCTCAATTTTACTTTTATGCCAAATACCAATATTTTTCCTATCTGCAAACGCATTAATTTTAAATTCTTTTAAAGTATCAATTATTGTATTTTCTATAGATGTAATAAGTTTTCTTATATTTCTGTCTCTTTTATTTAAATCAATAACAAAATAAAAAACTAATTGCCCAGGACCATGATATGTTATTTTGCCACCTCTATTTGTTTTAACTAACTTTATAGATTTATCTAATAATTCATTTTTTTTATAACTTACACCTGCTGTATAAACTTCTTTATGTTCTAAAATCCATATGAGTTCATTACTCTTTTTTTGGATCATTTCATTTAATCTTTTTTCCAATAAATAAATTGCATTTTCATATTTTATTGGTTTTATTGACTTTTTGATCTCAATCATCATTATAAAATTGTAATATTAATATTTTGCATTAATAGTGCCAACTAAATTATAGATAAATTTATGACTTTAGTAAAAAAAATTAAAGATAAAAAAGTAAACTTTGAATTTAATAAGGAATTCATCAAAGTTGTAACTAGCAAGATTTCGGATAATGATGCAGAATTTATTACAAATTCATTTAATGATATGCACCCTGCAGATGCAGCTGATATTATCGAACATTTAAGTGAAAATGATAGAGAGAATTTAATAAAATTAAATAATTTTAAAGTTGATCCAGAAGTTTTTATTGAATTAAATGAGTCTATACAATCTGAATTAATTAATTATTTATCTTCAGATACCATTGTTAATATTTTAAAAAATTTAGAGTCGGATGATGCAATCAAAATTTTAGAAAATGTTGATGAAAAAGATAAAAATACAATATTAGGATCACTTCCACCAAAAGATAGGTTTGCTTTACTTGAAAGTTTAAGTTATCCAGAAGACTCAGCTGCAAGAATTATGCAGAGAGAATTTACCGCAATACCAAGCAATTGGTCTGTTGGTCAAACTATTGATTATCTTCGTGAAAACAAAGATCTTCCTGAAGAATTTCTTGAAATATTCATAGTAGATCAGGACTTCAAACCAATTGGTACTGTTCCATCATCAAAAGTTTTAAGAACACCTAGAGATACAAAAATGATGTCTATTATGTCAGAGTCTCAGCTGTTAATTCCTGTTGATATGGATAAAGAAGAGGTAGGTAACTTATTCGAAAACTATAATTTGAGTTCAGCAGCTGTGACAGACAAAAATGATAAATTAGTAGGTATGATTGCCTATGATGATGTTTTGACAGTTCTTAAAGAGGAAGCTGAAGAGGATGCTTTAAGACTAGCTGGAGTTGGAGATGAAGAAATAACAGATGGAGTAATTACAAAGACAAGACGTAGATTCAATTGGTTATTATTAAACTTATTTACAGCTTTTCTCGCAACTTATTGTATTAGTTTATTTGGAGCAACAATTGAACAAATGGTAGTATTAGCTTTTTTAATGCCAATTGTTGCTTCTATGGGTGGAAATGCTGGTATGCAAACTTTGGCTGTTACAGTTAGATCATTGGCAACACAAGATTTAACAAAGACTAATTTTACTAATAATATAATTAAAGAATTTAATATTGGTGTTTTAAACGGAATTATCTTTGCAATTATAAGTTCGGTAATTGTTTACTTCTGGTTTAATGATATTCAGCTTGCATTAATAATATCAATCTCAATGGTCTTGACAATGATAGTTGCTGGACTTTTTGGAATTTTAATACCAGTAACTCTAAAAAAAATGAATATAGACCCCGCAATATCATCAAGTGTTTTTGTTACAACAATAACTGACGTCATTGGTTTTGTCTCATTTTTAGGTGTTGGGGCTTATTTTCTATAATTAAAAATTATCAATTAATCTAACATTGTCGATAGTATAAGCTACAAATAGTCTATAATTGTTTTTAAAATTGTTAAGCTTTAAATTTTTTTCGTCTCTAAATTCTAAATAATCTATTTTAATATTGTATTTATTTTCTAATTTTTTTTTATAATCAATTAAATTAGAAGCCAATTTAGGACCATGTAATTTGGATTTATACTTTATTTTTTTTAAAAATAATGCAATTTCTGCAGCTTTTTTAAGGGAATTTGTTTTTAATAATTTATTTCTTGTAGATAATGCAATATTTTTATTTACTCTTACAGTAGGACATGAATTAATCTTTGCTTTAAACTTTTTTGACAAGAATTTTTTTATTAAATATAACTGCTGATAATCTTTTTCACCCATATACAAATCTTTTGATTTTATAATAGTCATCAGTCTATTCATCACATTTAAAACACCTTCGAAATGACCAGTTCTAAATTTAGCACACAATATCTTATCTTTTTTTTTTAAATTAAATTTCTTAGCCTTAAATTTGTATATTTCTCTGGCACTTGGCTTGAACAAATATTCTACATTCATTTTTTTTAAAATAGCGATATCTTTCCTAATATTTCTTGGATATTTTTTGAAATCATCTCTTTTGTTAAATTGAGTAGGATTTACAAAAATACTTACAATGGTCTTACTTTTTTTATTTTGTGAAGCTTTTATTAAAGATTTATGACCGGCATGTATTCCACCCATTGTAGGCACAAATCCCACATTTTTATAGTCTTTAATCTCTTTATTTAAACTAAAAATACTTGTAATTATTTTCATATTTTAAATATATGCTTATAAATAAATTATCTTTATGATTAAACAAGCCATTATTCCTCTGGCTGGATTAGGGACAAGACTTTTACCCTTAACCAGTGTCTTTGCGAAAGAACTATTGCCAATAAATGGAAAGCCCGGTATCGAGTATATTCTTGATGAATGTATAGATGCTGGTATCACAGAAATAATCTTTATTATTTCTAAAAAGAAAGAGATGATAAAGAAATATTTTTATAACGACAAATTTTATAAATCACTCATTAAAAAGAAAAAAGATCCACGTATAATAAAAGAATACAAAAAAATTTTAAAGTATAAAAAAAAAATTAAATTTGTTTATCAAAATAAACCCTTAGGTACCGGCGATGCTGTATTAAAGACAAAAAAATTTATTAAAAATAAATTTTTTTTAATGCTCTTGCCAGATGATTTAATCATTCAAAAAAATTGTTCTAAAGATATGATCAAATTGCACAAAAAATACAAAGCCTCAATAATGGCTAGTATGACAGTTAAAAAAAATAATGTAAATCGTTGGGGCATATATTCAATATCAAAAAAACTGAATAAACAAAACTTTGTAATATCTAATGTTATTGAGAAACCAAATACAAAAGAAGCACCATCAACTAATGCTGTAATTGGTAGATATATACTGAGCAAGAATATATTTAAAATTTTAAAAAGCCAAACAAAAGGAAAGGGTGGGGAGATACATATTACCGACTCAATTAAAACAATGATTGATAATAAATCTCTATTTATTGGACATAAATTTTCTGGAAAATATTTAGATTGCGGTTCTATGAATGGCTACATTAATTCATCAATAGAAATAGCAAAGTTATGAAAATATGTGTGATTGGAGCAGGCTATGTAGGATTAGTTAGTGGAACATGTTTTGCTGAACTTGGCAATAATGTTATTTGTGTTGATAATAATTCAAATAAGATTTCTAAACTTAAAAATGGAGAAATTCCTATTTATGAACCTGGTTTAGAAGAACTTATTAAACGAAATTTGAAACAAAAAAGGTTACAATTCTCAACAAATATATCAGCGTCAATTAAAAAATCAGATCTTATATTTATATGTGTTGGCACTCCTACCAATCCTAAATCTAATAAAGCTGATTTGAAACATGTTTATCAAGTTTTAATGGATATAAAAAAAAATTTAAATAAATATAAAATAATAGTTACTAAATCCACAGTTCCAGTAACTACTGGAGATAAAATTCAAAATTTATTAACAACAAAAAATAATCAAAAATTATTTGATGTTGTTTCAAATCCAGAATTTCTAAGAGAAGGTGAAGCTATCAGAGATTTCATGTTTCCTGACCGTGTTGTAGTTGGGACTAACAGTAAAAAGGCCAATAATGTTTTAAAAAATTTATATTCTCCAATTATTAAAAAAAAAGGAAGATATTTCAATACATCAAGACGTGCAGCAGAGGTTATAAAATATGCATCTAATGCATTTCTAGCAACAAAAATTACTTTTATAAATGAAATTTCAAATTTATGTGAAAAACTTAACGTTGATGTTACTGATATTTCAGTTGGTATGGGAGCCGACGAAAGAATTGGAGGAAGATTTCTAAGAGCTGGACCAGGTTATGGTGGCTCTTGTTTTCCAAAAGATACACGTGCATTAGTTTCTACTTCAAAAAAATTTAAAACCAATTTATCAATAGTAAAATCAACAATTTACTCTAATGATAATAGGTACAAATATTTATTAAATAATATTAAACAAATATTAAATAATAAGATGAAAAATAAAAAAATTACATTTTTGGGTGTTACTTTTAAGGCTGGTACTGATGATATGAGAGACTCAGCATCCCTAAAATTAATCCCATATTTGACTAAAAATGGTGCAAAAGTTTCATACTATGAACCTACAGGAATTAAAAATAATTTTGATAAGAAGAAAGTATCTTATTTTAATAATATCAAAGATGCATGCACAAAGAGCGACCTTATAATAATTCATACAGAGTGGAATGAGTTTAAACAGATTAACTTTAATAAGTTAAATAATAAAAAAAAATTTAAGATTTACGATTTAAGGAATTTATATTCACCTTCAAAAATGAAAAATAAAAATATCAAATATTATAGTATAGGCAGATAACTATTTAATCTCGAATATTGCGTCAACTTCAACTGCAACACCTAAAGGCAAACTATTAGTACTCACAGCAGCACGTGTATGTGTGCCATTATCTCCAAAGACATCTTTGATTAAATCTGATGCTCCATTAACTACTTTAGGTTGTTCTATAAAGTCATCAGTAGAATTCACAAAACCTGTTAATTTAACGCATGATTTAATTTTTGATAAATCATCCGAGCATGCCTTTTTAGCTTGAGCAATTATATTTAATGCACATCTTTGTGCTGCTTTGTAACCTTGTTCAGTATTAAAATCTTTTCCAACTTTACCTTTAATTAATTGTCCATCTGCATCAATTGATATTTGTCCTGAAATATAAAGTAAATTGTTAGAAATTTTTGTGGCAACATATGAGCCAACAGGATCAGTAGCTTTTGGTAGCACTAAACCCATTGCTTTTATTTTTGCATCAATAGACATTATTTACCTTTCTTTTTCTTTTTATTCTTATCGTACTCTTTTCTTTTCTCAATTAAAATAAGCGCTTCCTCCATTGTTAATTCAATTGGGTCTTTCTCCTCGGGAATTGTAGCATTTAATGATTTATATTTAATATATGGCCCATATTGACCTTTCATTATTCTTACTGGTTTTTTATCTTCTGGGTGTTCTCCTAGATCTTTAATTAGTGAAGATGAAATTCTACCAGGTTTTGCCTCAGCAATTAATGTCACAGCTCTATTTAATCCAATGCTAAATATTTCTTCCACGTTCTCTAAACGAGCAGATTTATTCTCACATTTTAAATATGGACCAAATCTTCCAACATTGACTGTTATATCTTTATCATTTTCAGGATTTTTACCTAGGCTTAATGGCAATGAGCACAAATATTTTGCTCTCTCTAAATCTATACTTTTTATATCTATCCCTTTTGGTATTGAGACATTTTTCATATTATTTTCCTCTTTTTTCAATTTTCTTTTTTTCTTTTTTGCTTCCTCTTCCTCTTTTTCTTTTTCGTATTGCAAATAAGGGCCAAATCTTCCATTTTTTAAATATATATCTTTACCATGATCATTTTGACCAATTAGCTTTGGTTCTGCCAATGTTAATTGCTGAGCAGCCTTAGATTTAGATAAAGGTCTGGTAAATCTACACTCTGGATAATTTGAGCATCCAATAAATGCACCACCTCTGAAACTATTTTTTAAGCTTAATTGGCCACTATCACAAACTCTACATTTTCTATTTATATTTCCATCTTTATCTACTTCAAAAATTAATGATCCCAGACTTTCATTAAGTAAGTCTAAAACTTCTCTTGTTCTTTTTTCCTTAACATCTGTTACATTTAAATTAAAGTCTCTCCAAAATTCCTCTAAAACCTTAATCCAATTTTCTTTACCCGATGTTATGTCATCTAATTGATCTTCTAATTTTGCAGTAAAATCATAATCAACATATTTTGAAAATAATTTTACTAAAAATGCAGATAGCAATTTTCCTCTATCTGTTGGAAAAAATCTTTTATTTTCTATATCAGCATATCCTCTGTTTGAAATAACAGATATGATACTGGCATAAGTAGACGGTCTACCAATTCCTAATTCTTCAAGTTTTTTTACAAGACTAGCTTCAGAATATCTTGATGGGGGTTGAGTAAAGTGTTGTTCATCATTAAAATCTTTATAATATATTTCTCCTTTACTTACATCTGGCAAAATATTTTCCTCTTCTTTATTTCCATCTAAATTTGAAACTTTTAAAAAACCATCAAACTTTAAAGTAGAGCCACTTGTTTTAAATATATTTTTTTCATCATCAGATGAGATAGTAATAGTTTTTCTATCAAATTTTGCAGATTCCATTTGTGAGGACAGGGATCTTGACCAAATTAAATTATACAATTTATATTGATCTGTGCTTAGATATTTTTTCATATCATTTGGAACTCTACTTATCTCTGTTGGCCTAATTGCTTCATGGGCCTCTTGAGCATTTTTTGCTTTTTTTCCTGAATAATTTAATGGTGATGGTGGCAAATAATCATTCCCGTAGTTCTGAGTAATGAAATCTCTAAATGAGGTAACAGCATCTTTTGAGATATTTGTACCATCCGTTCTCATATATGTAATTAAACCAACTGTTTCACCATCTATATCTATACCTTGATACAATCTTTGTGCAATTTGCATTGTTCTTGATGCCCCAAACCCTAATTTACTAGATGAAGTTTGTTGTAAAGTTGAAGTAGTAAATGGACCAGATGGGTTTCGAGTGTATGTTTTAGAAGTTATATCACTAATTTTATATTTTTTGTTTTTTATTAATTCTACTCCTGAATTAACTTCCACTTTATTTTTAAATGAAAACTTTTCAATTTTTTTTCCATCAAGTTGATTAATATTTGTATTTATTATTAAATTATTTTTTGTTAAAAAATTTATATTTAGTGTCCAAAACTCTTTAGGTTGAAATACCTCTATTTCATGCTCTCTCTCTGTAAGCAATCTAAGTGCTACAGACTGAACTCTTCCTGCTGATTTTGATCCAGGTAGCTTTGTCCATAAAATAGGTGATATATTAAAACCTACTAGATAATCTAAAGCACGTCTTGCCATGTAAGCATCAACAAGTTCATTCTCAATATTTCTAGGATTATCTATCCCATTTGTTACAGCTTTTTTAGTGATTTCGTTGAAGACTACTCTTTCAACTTTTTTGTCTTTCAGAAGTTTTTTTTCATCTAAAAATTCTTTTACATGCCACGCTATTGCTTCACCCTCACGATCAGGATCTGTAGCAAGTATAATTTTGTCTGAATTTTTGGCTGTATCAGTTATCTCTTTTAAATATTTTTTAGAAAAACTGTCAACTTCCCAAACCATCTTAAAGGAATTTTCTGGATCAACAGAACCATTCTTTGATGGTAAATCTCTGATATGACCATAGCTAGCTAAAACTGTGTAATCTGCACCAAGATATTTATTAATAGTTTTAGCTTTTGCAGGACTTTCAACAATTACAAGATTCATTATTGTTGAAACTACTTATAACTACTTAACTGTCAAATTAATAAATTTTACTCTTTGTTTCTTCTTTGTTTATTAATCTTTTTATATTTTCTCTATGTGTATAAAAAATTAAAACAAACATAATGGTAAAAAAAATAAAATTACCATTACCTAAAATTAATATGTAAATTGGTATTGAGATTGATGCAATTAAGGAAGATAGGGAAGAATATTTAGATATAATAAAGGTTAAAACCCAAATAATCCCAAATATTAATGCATAATAAATATTTATTGAAATTAGTATTCCCACAAATGTTGCAACACCCTTACCTCCATCAAATTTTAACCAAACTGGAAATAAATGACCTAAAAAAGCACAAAGTGCTGAAATAAAAATTAAATCAGGATAATAAAGCTTTACATAAATAACAGGTATAACAGCTTTTAAAATATCTAGTATTAGGGTTAAATATCCTAATCTTTTATTACCTGTTCTTAAAACATTTGTTGCTCCTATATTTCCAGACCCCACATCTCTTATATCTTTTTTAAGAAATATTTTTGTAAATATGTATCCAAAAGGAATTGAACCAAATAAATAAGATATTAAAGCTGTAATTATGTAATCCATTATTCAGCTTTAAATAATTCTTCTCCATTAACAAAAGTATTCATTACTTTACCTTGCAATTTTTTATCTTCTATTGAAGTATTTTTCGATTTTGATATTAATTTTTCTTTTCTCACTACCCATGGTTTCTTTATGTCTACAATACAAAAGTCAGCATCATTACCTATTGATAAATTACCTTTGTTAATTTTAAGTATTTTTGCAGGACTAGATGTTAAAGCCTTTATAATAGTTTCTAAATTTACTGATCCATTGTGATATAACTCTAAACTTAAAGGTAATAAAGTTTCGATACCTGATGCACCAGTTTCTGCTTGTGCAAAAGTTAATCTTTTATTTTCCTCGTCTTCAGGTTTATGATCTGATACTATTACATCAATCGTTTCATCAACCAACCCTTGAACTAGAGCATTTCTATCATCTTCAGTTCTTAAAGGTGGAGACAACTTTAAAAATGTTTTGAAATCACCAATATCATTTTCGTTTAAAGATAAATTATTAATTGAAACACCGCAGCTAAAATTAACTTTATTCTTTCTCTCTCTAATTATTTCAACTGAACTTGCTGATGAAATTTGTGATATATGATATCTGCAATTGTTATATTCTAATAAAGTTAAATCTCTTTCTAAGATTAACAATTCTGCACTTACAGGAATTCCCTGCAAACCAAGTTTTGTAGCAATTATGCCATCATTAATCATTCCATCTTTTGATAACTCTGCATCTTCTGCATGTTGTATAATTAAAGAATTTAAATCTGAGGCTGAATTTATAATTCTATTCATTATTCTTGGGTTTTGAATAGTTTTGATTCCATCTGTAAATCCAATAATCCCTTTTCCTTGCAATAACCCAAATTCAGTCATGTTCTCTCCCTCTGTATTTACAGTTAATGCAGCAGTTGGAAAAATATTTATTTTAGATTTATCTCTTCCTCTTCTTCTAAGAAAATCAACAATCGAAACATTATCAATCACTGGATTTGTGTTAGGCATTGTTACAACGGATGTCACTCCACCTGATAAAGCAGCTTCGCTTAATGTTCTAAAATTTTCTTTATATTCAAAACCAGGCTCACCAACAAATACACGCATATCTACCAAACCAGGGAATATATGCTTACCTTTTAAATCGATTACTTTTTCTCGAGATGGAATATTATTAGTATTTACTTTTTTACCAACACCTTCAATTTTTCCATTTTCGTCAATTATTAATCCACCTGTCTCATTTAACGAATTATACGGATCAATTATATTTGCATTTATAAAGTATTTTTTTTTCATTTATTCACAAAATATTTTTAAGCAAGCCATTCTTACTGCTACTCCTAATTCAACTTGTTCTTTAATTACACTTTTATTAATATCGTCTGCTAAGTTTGTATCAATTTCAATTCCTCTGTTCATTGGGCCTGGGTGCATTATAAGCGCATCTTCTTTAGCAAATTTTATTTTGTCTGGTGTTAAACCGTAATATTCATAGTATTCTCTGTTAGAAGATAGAAAAGAACTTGTCATTCTTTCATTCTGAAGTCTTAACATCATCACTATATCACAGTCTTTAACCCCTTTTTTCATATCTGAAAAAATATTGACACCAAATCTTTCTATTTCATTTGGCATAAGATTAGTTGGAGCTACTATATTTACTTCAGCACCTAACATGTTTAGTAAATAAATATTTGATCTTGCTACTCTTGAATGAAGAATATCTCCACATATAGCTATTTTAAGACCTTCTATTTTTTTTCTTCTATTTATTATAGTTAACGCATCTAGTAGAGCTTGAGTAGGGTGTTCTCTTCGTCCATCTCCTGCATTTAGAACTGCACAATTAACTTTTTGAGATAACAAATTACAAGCACCAGAATCTTGATGCCTTATAACGATGATATCTGGATGCATTGCATTTAATGTCATTGCTGTATCTATTAGAGTTTCACCTTTTTTTATAGCAGAGTTTGTAATATTCATTGACATTACATCTGCACCTAATCTTTTTCCTGCTAATTCAAAAGAACTTTGAGTCCTGGTCGAAGGTTCAAAAAATAAATTTATTTGCGTTTTACCTTTTAAAATATCAAGCTTTTTGTTTTTGCTTTTGTTTAACTCAATGAATTTTGAGGCTTCATTCAAAATTATATTTACATCATTGACTGATAAGTCTTGAATACCTAACAAATGTTTTTGAGAAATTTTAATAGCTTTTTTAGATTTAATTGCCATTAAAATTAACTCTATAACTATATAGAGTTAACTATGCAAGCATTAATTCTGTAAATAATCTAGGGCTCCTTGTAAAATAAATGCTGCAGCAAATTTATCTATATCTTTCTCTCTTTTGCTAACGTTTATATCTAATTCACTTGACAAATTAAAAGCTCCAACTGTAGATAATCTTTCATCCCATAGACAAACAGGAATGTTAATTTTATCTGCAAGATTGATTGCTATGTCTTTAGCTGATTGTGATGATTTTCCATATGAACCATCCATATTTATTGGATTCCCAACTATTATGCCTTTGACATCGTTCTCCTTGATAATACTCTTAATATCTTCAATTAATTTAGAAGACTTTATTTTTTCTAAAGTTTTATAAGGTGTAGCAATTTTTTGATTGCCATCGCTTATTGCAATTCCAATCCTTTTTGAACCCAAATCTATACCTATAATTCTTGATCCATCTGATACTTTTAATTTGAATTCATTAATTGTGATCATATTGTATATTTTTAACTTAAGTGGTAGTTTGCGACAATATTTTTTACCATATGACTATAGATCTTAAAACTGTAAAACACATATCAAAATTAGCTAGAATCTCACTAGATGAGAAAAAAGCAGAAAAACTAGCAACTGATATGAATTCAATATTTGAATTTATTGAAAAATTAAATGAATTAAATACAGATAATGTTGAACCATTAACTTCTATAGCCGAAACAACGTTAAGATTTAGAGACGATAAAATAACTAGTGAAAATATAAGAGAAAAAATATTAAAAAATTCACCTGAAAAAAATGATGATTTTTTTGTTGTACCGAAAGTTGTTGAGTAATGTCTGAAATAACATCTTTAACACTTTATGAATTAATTAAAAATATTAAAGAGAAAAAAATATCTTCAAATGAAGCTACAAAATCTTTTGTAGATAGAGCTGAAAAGTCAAAAAAAATAAATGTATATGTAACAGAAAATTTTGAAAATTGTCTTAAACTTTCAAAAGAGTTTGATGATAAACCAAATTTTGATTTAAAACTTCCAGGCATTCCAATTGCTGTAAAAGATCTCTTTTGTACAAATGAAGTAAGAACAACAGCTGGAAGCAATATCTTAAATAATTTTGTACCAACCTATGAATCTACTGTAACACAAAATATATGGAACGAAGGAGGCATATTGCTCGGCAAACTTAATTGTGATGAATTTGCAATGGGATCATCTAATGAAACAAGTTTTTTTGGTAATGTTCAAAACCCAATCGCAGAAGATTTAGTTCCTGGTGGATCATCTGGTGGTTCTTCAGCGGCTTTAGCAGCTAATTTAACACCTGTAACAATAGGTACTGACACTGGTGGATCTATTAGACAACCTGCCTCCTTCACTGGTACAGTAGGACTAAAACCTACTTATGGTAGCTGTTCAAGATATGGAATTGTTGCTTTTGCATCATCTTTAGATCAAGCTGGTCCAATGAGCAAAGATGTTAAAGATAGCTCCATTCTTTTAGAGGTGATATCATCATTTGATAAAAAAGATTCAACCTCAATTGATTTTCAAAGAAATAATTATTCATCAGAGCTAACTAGAAATATTAAAGGTTTAAAAATCGGTATTCCAAAAGAATATAGAGTTGATGGGATGCCAGACGAAATTGAGAAACTTTGGAAAAAAGGTATTGAGTATGCAAAAGATTGTGGAGCAGAAATAATTGACATTTCATTACCTCATACTAGCTATGCTTTACCAACTTATTATATTGTAGCGCCAGCTGAAGCATCATCTAATTTAGCAAGATATGATGGTGTTAAATATGGTCTAAGATCTTCCGGGAAAAATTTAATTGATATGTATGAAAAAACTAGATCAGAAGGATTTGGTGAAGAAGTAAAGAGAAGGGTAATGATTGGCACCTATGTTTTATCTTCTGGATATTATGATGCTTACTATCTTAAAGCTCAAAAAGTTAGACAATTAATTAAACAAGATTTTGACCAAGCTTATAATAAAGTAGACGCTATTTTGACACCTTCAACACCTAGTTCTGCATTTAAAATAGGAGAAAAATCTAATGATCCAGTTTCAATGTATTTAAATGATATATTTACTGTTCCAGTAAACCTTGCAGGTTTACCTGGGATTTCAATACCTGCAGGTGTAGATAAAAATAATTATCCATTGGGTTTGCAAATAATAGGTAAACCGTTTGATGAACAAACAGTTTTAAATATTGCTTATTCAATGGAGGAAAAAATCAATTATAAAAATAATATAACTGATTGGTGGATGAAATAATGTCTAAAAATAATTCGGAATATTTAATTGAAAGAAATGATAATGTTTATGAAGTTGTTATAGGACTTGAAGTTCATGCTCAAGTAACATCAAATTCAAAACTTTTTTCATCTTCTTCTACAAAATTTGGTGCTGAACCTAATACTCAAGTAAGCTTAGTTGATGCAGCTTTTCCAGGCATGCTTCCAGTAATTAATGAATTTTGTGTTAAACAAGCTATAAAAACTGGTATTGGTTTAAAAGCTAAGATCAATAATAAGTCTGTTTTTGATAGAAAGAATTATTTTTATGCAGATTTACCTCAGGGTTATCAAATTTCACAATATAAATACCCAATCGTGGGTGAGGGTAATGTTATTTTGGATATGCCTGAAGGTCAAAAACAGATTGGAATAGAGAGATTACATTTAGAGCAGGATGCAGGTAAAAGTATTCATGATATTGATCCTAGCAATACACTAGTTGATCTTAATAGATCAGGTGTAGCTTTAATGGAGATTGTTAGTAAGCCTGATCTAAGATCACCAGATGAAGTAAATGCCTACATAAAAAAACTTAGATCTATCATGAGATATTTAGGAACTTGCGATGGGAACATGCAAGAGGGATCATTAAGAGCTGATGTTAATGTATCTGTAAGAATAAAAGGCTCAACAGATTTAGGAACAAGATGTGAAATTAAAAATGTTAATTCTATCAAATTCATGCAAATGGCAATTATTTATGAAGCAAATAGACAAGTCGATTTAATAGAAGAAGGTCAAGAAATAGATCAAGAAACAAGGCTTTTTGATACAAAAAAAAATGAAACAAGATCAATGAGGTCGAAAGAAGATGCTCATGATTATAGATACTTTCCAGATCCAGATTTACTTCCATTAGAAGTTACGGATGAATTTATTGTTAAACTAAAATCTGAAATCCCTGAATTACCAGATGATAAAAAGAAAAGATTTATTGATGAATTTAAAGTGTCACCTTATGATGCAACAATATTGGTCTCTGATATCGATACAGCTAAATATTTTGAGGAAGTTGTTGCCAAAATGGGTAAAAACAGTGACATGAAACTAGCCGTAAATTGGATTACAGGAGAATTATTTGCTGTTTTAAATGATAAAAATATTGAAATTGCTCAAAGTCCAATAAGTGCAAAAAACTTAGCAAAATTGATTAATTTAATTAAAAATGGAACAATCTCAGGAAAAATTGCTAAGACAATATTTGAATTAATGTTGGATGGTGACATAGATCCTCAAATAATTGTTGAGGAAAAAGGATTAAAGCAAGAAAGTGATCCTAAAGCACTAGAGGCATTAATTGATAAAATAATCAATGATAATAGAGAAAAAGCCATTGAGTATAAACAGGGAAAAGAAAAGCTATTTGGTTTCTTTGTGGGACAAGCAATGAAAGCTTCAGGTGGAAAGGCTAACCCTCAATTAATTAACGAAATATTAAAGAAGAAACTTTAATTTAACTAAACCTATAGTCATTATATAATTAAGATAGATGGGAAAGAATATTGAAATTTCTGAAAAAATTGAAAAATATATTAATAATTTTAGTTTTAAACTAAACTCAGTTCAAAAAGAAATCATAGAGTATAATAATACCCTTGGAAATGAAAAGAGAATGCAAGTAGCAATATCTCAATGTCATTTTCTCCATTTAATAATAAAAATATCTAATATAAAAAATGTGCTTGAGATTGGAACTTTTACTGGTTTAAGTGCACTTTCTATTTCCCTTGCACTTCCTGATGATGGAAAACTTACAGCGCTTGATAAAGACAAAGAGACAAACAAGATCGCAGTAAGTTTTTTTAAGAAAGCTAATCAAGATAAAAAAATTCAAACGATTGTAAAACCTGCGCTAGATAGTTTAGATGAATTAAAAAAACAAAAATATGACATGGTTTTTATTGATGCTGATAAGCTTAACTATAAAGAATATTATGAAAAATCATTAAAGATAATAAAAAAAGGTGGTTTGATCATTATTGATAATGTTTTATGGCATGGTGAAGTTGCAGATGAA
This sequence comes from uncultured Pelagibacteraceae bacterium, assembly GCA_902522525.1. Classification (GTDB taxonomy): domain Bacteria; phylum Pseudomonadota; class Alphaproteobacteria; order Pelagibacterales; family Pelagibacteraceae; genus Pelagibacter. The sequence continues at coordinate 39,147 of CABYVU010000005.1, forward strand.
GATAATATGGATAAATTTACATTAAACATTAGAGAATTAAATAAGCATGTATCAACTGATGAAAGGGTAGAACAAATAATTATCCCATTAGGAGATGGAATGACTGTTTGTAGGGTTTTATAATGTTTAATATTTTTGGTTTTTATAAATTTAAAAAACTTAATAATCTTAAAAAAATAAAAAACAAATTAGAAAATAATCTTAAAGATTATGAAATTAGAGGAACAATAATAATTTCATCTGAAGGTGTTAATGGAACAATTTCAGATAAAAAAAATAACCTTTCAAAATTCAATAAACTTCTAAAAAAAATATTATCTATAAAAAAATTTAATTCAGAAAATAATTCTAATAGTAAATTTAATCCATTTCATAAACTTAAAATTAAAATCAAAAAGGAAGTTGTTCCAATGGGTTTTAAAGTTAGAAACTATAATTATCCAAAGAACAACCTCAATCCAAGGGAATGGAATAAAATAATTAAAAAAAAAGACACAGTTTTGATAGATGCACGGAAATCTTTTGAGTATGATGTGGGAACCTTTAAAAAATCTTTAAATCCAAATATAGAAAACTTTCGTGAATTTCCTAAATATTTAAATCAATTTAAAAATAGCGAAAATATAGCAATGTTTTGTACAGGTGGTATCAGGTGCGAAAAAGCAAATATTTATTTGAAAAAAAAAGGATTTAAAAATGTATATATTTTAAAAGGTGGAATTATCAACTATCTGAATAATACTAATAAAAAAAATAGTCAATGGAACGGTGAATGTTTTGTTTTTGATAATAGAGTTTCAATAAAACATGGCTTGAAGCAGGGCAGTTATTCAATTTGTAGTGGTTGCAGAAAACCTCTTTCTATCAAAGAAAAAAAATCTTCTAAATATTTAGAAGGCATTCATTGTCCAAAATGTCACGATTATTTAACAGATGATCAAAAATCAAGATTTGCAATGAGACAAAAGCAAATAATACTTGCAAAAAAAACTGGCAAGAGACATATCTTTAAAAAAGAGTATTAATTAAATTATAATTTTATGGATTTGCTTAAAGAAAATATACCTTTACTTGTTAGAAAACTTGCAATTCCAGCAAGTGTAGGTACGCTTTTTCAAACATTATACAATATTGTTGATACTTTTTATTCAGGATTAATCTCACCCGAAGCACTTTCTGCGCTCAGTAAATCATTTCCAATATATTTTATTATTGTAGCAACATCTATTGGAGTAACAGTTGCGGGAACTTCCTTAATAGGGAATAGTATTGGAGAAAAAAATGAAAAAAATGTATCTTATTATTTCACTCATATTGTTATCTATGGACTGATTATATCAGTTTTTATTACATTCATAGGTTTATATTTTGCTGAAAAAGTTTTTAACATAATGGGTTCGAATGAGGAAATTACAAATTTAGGACTTCAATATACAAATATTATGTTTTATGGATCATTTCTTTTTTTTCTTGTTGTATCACTTAACTCTTTATTACATGCAGAAGGAGATACAAAAACATACAGAAATGTTTTGGTTTTAAGCTTTCTACTAAATATAATTTTAAATCCTATCTTAATATTTGGGTTTTTATTTATTCCAGCAATGGGAATGATGGGAATAGGGTTATCAACAATTATTGCGCAATTAATCGCTTTTCTTATTATTCTTTTTAAAGTTTTAAAAAACACAAGAGTAAAAAAAATTACAATTGAATTTTTTAAAATAAAATTAATTTTTTTAAAAAATATTTTCTTTCAATCAATGCCAATATCAATTGCAATATGTGGATATGCAGTTGCTGCTACATTTATATTTACTTATGTTGGTCAAACAAGTGAGCTAGCAGTTGCTGGTTATGGTGCAGCTACAAGAATAGAGCAGGTTGTTTTACTACCAATACTGGGAATAAATACTGCAATAATCTCAATTATAGCTCAAAATTACGGTGCAAATAACTTTGATAGAGTTAAAGAAACTTACTTCATTTCAATTAAATATGGACTTATCTTGATGGTTTTTTCAGGAATATTAGTTTATTTAACAGCTGATATAGTTCCAAGATTTTTTTCTAGCAACGAAGTGGTATTAGAATATGGAAGAAGGTATTTAAAAATCGCAGCTTTTATATTACCAGCTTACCCAATTTTCTTTTTATCAAACGGTTTTTTTATGGGATTAAAAAAATCTAATTATGCAATGATAAATAATATGTTGCGAAATGTTTTTGTTCCAATTTGTGTTTTTTACTTAGCCAAATATTTATCTGCAGATTTTGATAGTTTTTTTTGGTTGTGGTTTATTTTTCAATGGACGCTTTCGATACTTTTATTTAGTTATGTGAGTTATTACATAAAAAAAAAATTAGATAAACCTAGCGCTATCCTTAATCCACAACAATAAATCTTCTGAGAAGGATCTTCTTACAAAAAGATTAATTTCATTAATTTCTTTATGGTGGATAATCACATCTGTATGGTTTAACAGCGTTTGAGTAACTGAATTTTTAGTTATTTTGAAATAATTAAAATCAAATGGCGATCCAGACGAAAGAAGATCAAAAGTCTTATTTCCTTTAATATTAACACAAATCCATTGATTTGAAACATCAACGACTGAACCAAAATTAAGTTTTGAAATTTCATTAAAAAGGTTATTGAATAATTGTCGATCTTCACCGTTGAAATATACTAACCATTCGTCTGGACTTAACCACAGCGTACTGTATTGTTGATTTGATAAACTTGTATTTGGCTCAATAGGTAAAATTATAGATAAGATTTTTCCTATTTTGGTAAAAAATTCTTTCTTTTTTCCTCTTAAATTTATTTTTACAATTGGTTCAGATAAAGAAATTTCGAGACCTTCAAATGAACCTTTTTCAAATTTAGGATATTCTTGATTAAGCATAAATCCTCTTATTTTCTTTATCTAGAAAAACTGAGTCAGACACTGTTACATTTATGTTTTTATTTTCCATTGGCACAATAAGTTTTTGGCCATTCATTTTTTTTCCGCTTTTAACGACAGCAAGTGCGATTGATTTATTTAAATTTGGGCTAAAGTAACTCGATGTTACATGTCCAACCATTTCAATTGGTTTTTTGTTCACATCAGAAACAATCTGGGCTCCTTCTTCTAAAACTTCATTTGGATCATCTGTGAGTAATCCTACAAGTTGTTTTCTATCTTCTCTTATAGTATCACTTCTATAAAGAGATCTTTTTCCAATAAAATCATATTTTTTTTTGCTAACTATCCAATCCATTTGAAGGTCAATTGGTGTCATAGTACCATCTGTATCTTGACCAACAATAATAAAACCCTTTTCAGCTCTTAATAAATGCATTGTTTCTGTTCCGTATTGAGTAATTTTAAATTCTTTTCCTACCTCAATGCATTTCTCCCATAACGATTTTCCGTATTTTGACTCTATATTAATTTCATAACTAAGTTCACCAGTAAAACTTATTCTCATTATTCTACAATTAATCTCATCAATTTTGGCATTTTGGTAAGACATATGTGGAAAAGCGTCATCACTAAAATCTTTATCAGGAAATATTTTGGTTAATATTTTTTTAGAGTTTGGACCACATATACTTGCTGTTGAGTAGTGGTCAGTGACTGAAGTTAAATAAACATCTAATTCAGGCCACTCAGTTTGTAAATAATCTTCAAGTTTTGAAAGAACATTCGCCGCTCCTCCTGTTGTTGTAGTCATTAAGTAATGATTTTCACCTAATCTTGTCGTAACACCATCATCATATACCATGCCATCTTCATTTAACATCAATCCATATCTGCATTTTCCAATTCCTAATTTTGACCATGCATTTGTGTAAACTCTATTTAAAAATTCAGATGCATCAGTTCCTTGAATGTCTATTTTTCCAAGTGTAGAAGCATCTAAAATTCCTGCACTATCTCTAGCTGCCTTACTTTCTCTTTGAACAGCATCATGCAGACCTTCGTCATTAATAGGGTAGTACCAAGGCCTTTTCCATTGTCCAACATTTTCAAATTTAGCATTATTTTGACTATGCCATTCATGAATTGACGTTTTTCTTACAATATCAAAAAATTTACCTACACTTCTTCCAACTATTGACCCAAAAGTTAATGGTGTGAACGGTGGTCTAAATGTTGTTGTTCCTAATGTACCCATTTTAACACCAGCAGTATCAGCAATAATCCCCAATGCATGCATGTTGGATAGTTTGCCCTGGTCAGTTGCCATACCAGTTGTTGTATAACGTTTTACATGTTCAATAGATTTAAAACCTTCTCTAAGCGCAAGTTTTATATCTTTTGCAGTAGAGTCATTTTGAAAATCAATAAAAGATTTACATTTACCCTCTGATATATAATTTGGTAGTAGCCATATATTTCTTTTATCTAATTCTTTTGAGTTGAGTACAGAGGTGTTGTCAAATTCAGTTTCGCTGACCTTCAAAAAATTCTTTACCTTTTTATTTGTATTATTAATTATTTCTTCAAGCTCAAAGTCACCATTACATGAACCAACATTAATATGATTTTCGTCGATTTCAGTTGGTATAAAAGTTTGATCATTTTCTCTAAAATCTAATTTTCCACCAGATTGTGTATGCATATGAACCATTGGCGTCCAACCACCACTTACTGCTAAGCAATCACAGTTAATTCTATTTTTATCTCCAACAACATTTGATCCATCTTCTGATAAATTCATTAGCTCAATAGAATTTATTTTTCTATGACCAAAAGTATTAACTATTGTTGAGTTCCAATAGATTTTAACTCCAAGTTTTTCAGCATTTTTAACAATTTTGGAATTAGATTTTTTTCTTATATCTATTATTTCGACAGATATTCCTTTTTCTTTCAATGAAACAGCTGTTTCGTAAGCACTATCATTATTAGTAAATATCACATTATTAAATCCACAAGATACACCATAAAAATCTAAATATTTTTTTACAGAGTTAGCAAGCATTATTCCTGGTCTATCGTTATTATTAAATACAAGCGGTCTTTCAATAGCACCTGTTGCTACTAATACTTTATCAGCTCTAATTTTCCATAATCTCTGTCTGATGCCACCATTTTTTTTATCCAATGGTAGGTGGTCTGAAATATTTTCTTTTGCTAAGAGGAAATTATAACTATGATAAGCAGCTAAGCTTGTTCTAGTTTTGATTGTTAAATTATCTAATTTTTGAAGTTCAGCAATCTCATCATCTAACCATTCACTAGAATATTTATTATTAATTTTATAATTTTCATTCTTTTGAAATATTGTTGATCCACCAAGAATATTTTTATCTTCAATCAATATTGTTCTTAAATTGTTTTTTGCAGCAATTTTTGATGCAATAATTCCAGAAATACCACCACCTATAATTAATACATCACAATGAACATGTTTATGGTCATATAATTCAGGGTCGGGTTTTGTTGGTGATTTTCCTAGTCCCGCAGACCATCTTATCAGCGGTTCATAAATTTTTTTCCAGAAACTTTTAGGCCACATAAAAGTCTTATAATAAAAACCTGCAGGTATAAATTGAGATATAAAATTGTTAATTCCCCCTATATCAAAATTAACACTTGGCCAACAATTTTGACTTGAGGCTTTTAAACCTTCGTACAATTCAATCTCTGTAGCTCGAACATTAGGTTCTGTTAAATCTGTATCCTCGTTTATTTGGCATATCGCATTAGGTTCTTCCGATCCACAAGACATTATCCCTCTTGGTCGATGATATTTAAAGCTTCTACCAACTAAATGAACTCCATTTGAAAGTAGTGCAGATGCCAAAGTATCACCGTCAAAACCGTGATAAGATTTTCCATCGAAATTGAATGAAACTGTTTTAGTTTGATCTACATGTTTTGTCTTATTAACTCTAAATTTTGTCATTTATTCTACCGGTGGTTTTTCACCCATTTTATAAACCGCATGTATCTTGTCATTTGATGTGTCTCTAACCATATTAAACCATTTCCTACATCCATGAGCATGGTTCCATCTTTCGAACTGAACCCCTTTAATATTCTTTCTCATAAATAGATATTCTGCCCATTGATCGTCACTTAGCTCAGTTGGTTGTTTGGGTCTAACTATGTGAGCTTCACCTCCACATGAAAATTCACTTTGGTCTCTTTCACCACAATATGGACAATTTATTAAAAACATTAGTGTGCTACAGCGGCTGCACCATGTTCGTCAACTAGATCTCCACTCACAAATCGATTCAGATTAAATGCAGCATTTAATTTATGTGGTTCATCATTAGCAATAGTGTGTGCAAATAAATCACCAGATCCAGGTGTTGCTTTAAAACCTCCAGTGCCCCAACCACAGTTAAAATAGAGTCCTTTTATATTTGTTTTACTAATTATTGGACTTGCATCAGGACATATATCAACAATTCCACCCCATTGTCTCAACATTTTCATTCGGCTAAAAATAGGGTACAGCTCCAATATTGCTTTTAATGTTCCTTCAACAACATCGTGACTACCTCTTTGAGTATAAGAAACATAAGCGTCCGTACCAGCGCCAATTACTAGTTCACCTTTGTCAGACTGACTAACATATGCATGTACAGCATTAGACATTACTACAGTGTCAATTATTGGTTTGACTGGTTCTGAAACTAATGCTTGTAAAGGTTTGCTTTCCAGCGGTAATTTTAATCCTGCCATGTTAGCAATTACACTTGAGTGTCCTGCTGCAACAACACCAATTTTTTTTGTTTTAATAAATCCTTTTGATGTTTCAACACCTTCAACTTGATCTATATTTCTTTTTATACCTATAACTTCACAATTTTGTATTATATCAACACCCATTTCATCTGCACCTCTTGCATAACCCCATGCAACAGCATCATGTCTAGCAGTTCCCGCTCTTCTTTGTAATGTTCCACCAAGAACAGGGTATCTTATATCTGGAGAAGTATTTATTATTGGACAAAATTCTTTTACTTGATTTGTATTTAACCACACTGCATCAATGCCATTAAGTCTGTTTGCGTGAGTTCTTCTTTTTAAATCTCTTACATCTTGAAGGTTATGGGCTAAATTCATAACTCCTCTTTGACTGAACATTACATTGTAGTTTAATTCTTGAGATAAATTTTCCCAAATCTTTAATGCATGGTCGTACAATCCAGCACTTGCATCCCACAAATAATTTGATCGTATAATTGTAGTATTTCTTCCTGTATTTCCTCCACCAATCCAGCCTTTTTCTAAAACAGCAATATTTCTCATGTTATGCTTTTTAGCTAGGTAGTAAGCTGTTGCTAGACCGTGGCCACCGCCACCTATTATAATAGCTTCATATTCTCTTTTTGGCTCAGGATCTCCCCAAGCTTGCTTCCAGTTTTCATGCTGCGAAAAAGCATTTTTAATTAGTGAGAATATCGAATATTTGTTTTTCATAATTGCCAGAAATTACTTGATTAATATTGAATATTCAATGATTTCAAGTTACACATCTAAGTACGGAAGGATGGGTGAGCTGGTTGAAACCAGCGGTTTGCTAAACCGCCGTACGCTTGAAAAGGTGTACCGAGGGTTCGAATCCCTCTCCTTCCGCCATTAATATAGTGGCTTATTTTTAAAAAAATCGCTTAGATAAATTGGTTTTTGAGACAATATGTACCTATAGACATTATAATTTTCTAAAACTCTTTGAACGTAATTTCTGGTTTCTTTAAATTTTATTAGCTCAACCCAATCCACATAATCTATTTGTTTTTTTTGCGGATCCTTGTTTAATTTCTTCCAGTACTTAACTCTTTTGGGCCCTGCATTATAAGCAGCTGTAGCAAAAGGGTACGAGCCTTTATAATTACTAATCAATCCAGCTATATAATGAGATCCTAAATTTATATTATATTCAGGGTCGGTTGTTAATTTTGATTTAGAGTAACCAAGTTTAGCTTGTTTTGAAACTGTTTTAGCAGTGTATGGCATAAGCTGCATCAATCCTTGAGCGCCAACTCTGCTTCTAGCTGAAGTATCAAATTCACTTTCCTGTCTTATAATAGATAATATTAAAGCTGGATCAGGAATTTTCCTGCCACCAACAAATTTTGGGACACTCATGATTGGGTAATTAAATTGGTTATGAAATCTTTTTTGATATGATGCTATTTTAGAAACTTGTATTGCAAAATCAAATCGTGAAATATCGGACGCCAGTTTCGCAGCCAAAACCTCGCTTCCCTTTTCTATATTATCATTAGCTAAATGTCTTAATATATGTTTGGTGTATTTATCTTTATTTAGATAATCAAGTAGATCCACAATTGCCACAAGTTTTTTTAAATAAAATTCTTGCTCATATTTATCATCAACAAACATTAATTTATCTAGTTCAAATTTTTCTTGCGGTTTAACTTTCATATGTGAAAGTTGACCATAATAAGTTGTTAAATAATTTGATCCTTCAAAATACCATTTGTTTGAATTTTCTTTATCACCAATTTTTTCATAAGTTCTTCCTAACCAGTAAGCACCTCTTGAAAGACTTATTGGGTAGTTAACACTGTAATAAAAATTTTTAAAATGGTTTTCTGCCAGCTCAGGTTTTTTTAAAAAACTCAATGCTATCCAGCCGCTCATCCATTCGGCCTCAGCATATTCAGGGCCCTCTGACATTGCATGTTTTGAAACTACTTTATAAGCAGTATTATATTTTTTTTTATATAATAAAGATCTTCCAATTATTGATCTTTCTTTCCACCATTTATCAGGTCTAACCAAATATTTCTTTGTATTTTGAATATCATTTAATATTTCTAATGAACTATCTACACGACCTTTTTTCCGTCTCCATTTTAATCTGTCATATTTTAGGCCTGGATCATTTTTTAATTTTTGTGGTACTTTTTTTATTGCCTCATCAACACCATAGCCTCTACTAATTAATATTTGTCTAGCTGTATAAAGTAATTGATAATCCTTTGGTAAATATCTAATAATTCTTTTAAGGTCCCAGTGTTTACCTTCCCACGCATAATAATCTGCTCGTTTGATATAATCAGAAGTATCTAAAATATTTTTAAATTTTTTTCTAAAATATTTTAAACTATTTGTATTTAAGTCAGCATTTACAAAACCTTCTTTGACTAGTTTAATACCTTGCCCCGATTTACCAATTTTAATCAAACTTTCACCTAACATCATTTTTCCATATCCACTTAATGGTTCGTTACTTTGAAACCAATTAATGATTTCTGTAGAAGAATGGTTTTGTAAATTTATTTTGTGTTCAGCAAGATATCTAATTCTATCAAATCTTGGATAATCCTTAACTCTTTCGATAAACCTTTTATATTCAGAGAAAGTTGCTCTATTTCCTGAAGTAAGTAGATGTCTCCATTCAATGAAATTATATATGGATTGAGCTCTAGCTTTTTTTGCTGTATTTTTTGCATCTTTCCAATTAGATTTTTCCATAAATCTAATTGCTTGTTTTGCATACTCAAAATCTCTCTCGCTATAGTATTTTGTTTTTTTTGCAGTTCTTAATAACTGTTTTTTAACAACAAGTGGTTTTTTTGGAGGTAATAAAATTCCAAATATTTCTTTAGGTAAATCTTTATCATCCTTTAAACTTTGTTTTTCATCAAATGTTCCAGGTTTAAACGGAGGTATTACTATCTGATTTTTAAATGTAGGTTTTATCTTAGGTATTATTATTTCATTTGAATATGATGATTGAAAAAAGCTTAAAAAAAATATAGTTGTTAGTAGTAATATAGATTTTCTAAAAATCATTTTTAATAACTTATGATATAAATATTTATGTTTAAAGGTTCAAATGTAGCTTTAGTAACACCATTTAAAGGCGATAGTCTTGATGAGGAAACTTATATAAAAATTATTAATTTTCATTTAGAAAATGGAACAAATGGGCTTGTGCCAGCAGGTACAACGGGTGAGTCTCCAACTCTTTCACATAATGAACATGAAAAAGTTATAGAATTATGCATACAAGAAGCAAAAGGAAAAATTCCTGTAATTGCAGGTACCGGATCAAATTCTACTGCAGAGGCCATATCACTCACTGAGCACGCAGAAAAGGCAGGTGCAGACGGAGCCTTGATAGTTACACCCTATTATAATAAACCTACTCAGGAGGGCTTATATCAGCATTACAAGGCTATAAATGATAAATGTGGCATACCAATTATAATTTATAATATTCCTGGCAGATCAGTTATTGATATGACAGTGGATACTATGGCAAGGTTATTTGAGCTGAAGAACATTGTTGGAGTTAAAGATGCAACTGGTGATTTGAATAGAGTAGATGAGACTTTCAAAAAAATTGGAAATGAATTTATCCAACTAACAGGAGAGGATGGTCTTGCTTATGAATATAATAAAAGAGGGGGCGTAGGATGTATTTCTGTTACAGCTAATATAGCTCCTAAAATGTGTTCTGATATGCAAAAATTTTCAAAATCTGAAGATAAAGATGAGCAAAAAAAAGCAGAAGAGATAGATAAAATTCTTCAACCTGTTCACAAATCTTTGTTTCTTGAGAGTAACCCATCTCCAGTTAAATATGCAGCTAAATTAATCGGTCTTTGTGATGAAAATGTGAGATTACCTTTAGTAACAGTTTTAGAACCAACAAAAGTCGAGGTGAAAAAGGCACTTTTATCTGCTAAATTAATTAATGAATAAAAAAACCATTCCTGGTTTAAAAATTATTACAATTAATAGAAAAGCATCTTTTAATTATTTTTTTAAAGAAGTATTTGAAGCCGGTATTGTTTTAAAGGGATCTGAAATAAAATCAGTAAGATTAGGTAAAATTAACATAGCTGAATCATATGCTGTAGATAAAGCTGGAGAAATTTTTTTGATTAATTCTCATATACCTATTTATAAACAAGCTAGTTATTCAAATCATAATCCTTACTCTGAAAGAAAACTATTATTAAATAAAAGAGAAATAAATAAAATTATTGGCAGAATTCATGAAGATGGTTTAACTATTGTTCCAACAAAAATGTATTTTAAAAAGGGCAAGGCAAAATTAGAGATTGCAGTAGCAAAAGGTAAAAAACAATTTGATAAAAGACTGACAAAAAAAACAAGAGATTGGAACCGTGAAAAGGCAAGATATATTAGAAAATCAAGTTAATATAGCATATTTGGCGTTAGGTTCTAATCTTGGAAACAAGAAAATTAATCTAAATAAATGTACAGACTTAATCAAAAAAGAGGAGATTTTTATAAAGAAAAGATCTAAATTTTATAGCACAAAATCTTGGCCAAATGAAAATTTTCCAAACTTTATTAACGCTATCATACTTGTTGAGACAAAATTTAGTTTAACCGAATTATTTTTAAAAATTAAAAAAATCGAAAAAAAATTAGGTAGAACTAAGTCAAAAAGAAATCACCCAAGAGTATGCGATATTGATATAATTGATTTTAATGGTGAAATTAAACAAATAAAACTTGGAAAACATAAACTTAATACTCCGCATAAAAGAATGCATAATAGAAATTTTGTTCTGTTTCCCTTATACGAATTAGATAAAGATTGGGTTCACCCTAAATTTAATAAAAATATAGTTAATTTAATGTCAAATTTAACCTCAGATCAGTTATTGGGTATTAAAATTGCTTAATAAAATGATATAAATAGTAATGCTTAAATCTGAAGAATTAATTAATAAGGTAAAAAATTATAACAAGTTTCTTAATCCAGAAACTTTGTCAAAAGCTTATGATTTTGCTTTAAAGGCTCATGAAAAACAAAAAAGAGATGAAGGCTCTCCATATATTATTCATCCAATAGCAGTTGCAAATATTTTAACTGAGTTAAAGCTAGACAGTGCAACTATAGCCACAGGATTACTTCATGATACAATAGAAGATACTCATGCAACTTACAACACAATAGAGGCAGAATTTGGAAAAGAGGTTGCTGATTTAGTAGACGGCGTCACAAAAATCTCAGTGTTTGAAAATCAAGCTATATCAAACTCTAAAGCAGAAAATTTTAGAAAATTAATACTTGCAACATCTAAAGATATTCGAGTTTTATTGGTTAAGTTGGCTGATAGACTTCACAATATGCGCACAATCAAGGTTGTTAATAAAGAAAAGCAGATTAGAAAAGCAAAAGAAACTATGGAAATTTATGCCCCACTTGCAGACAGAATGGGGATGCATCGTATAAGAGATGAGTTAGAAGATCTTTCTTTTGAAGTTTTAAATGAAGACGCAAGAAAATTAATCAAAGACAGATTAGACAAAATTAAAGAAAACAATCTTATAAATTTCAATAATATTTCTGATGAATTTTCTGAAATACTTAAAATAAAAAATATTGAGCCAAAAATAGTTGGAAGAGAAAAAACTCCTTTTTCAATTTGGAGAAAAATTCAAAAAAAAAGAACTTCTCTTGAGCAAATAACAGACATAATTGGTTTTAGAATTATTTTAGATAATATTGATGATTGTTATAAAGCTCTAGGAATTTTCCATAGTAAATGGAATTGTATACCAGGTAAATTTAAAGATTATATTTCATCTCCTAAAATCAATAAATATCAATCATTGCACACAGCTATTATTGGGCCAAATAAAAGACCTATTGAAATACAATTAAGAACAAAGCAAATGCATGAGTTCGCAGAAAGAGGTATTGCTTCACACTGGAAATATAAATCATCTGAAAAATTTAATTCTTTAACTTGGAAGGAATATGATTGGTTAGCAGATTTGGTAGAAATTATAGATAAAAACGAAAACCCAGATGACTCGTATGAATATACAAAACTTCAAATGTTTCAAGAAAACGCCTTTTGTTTTACTCCAAAAGGATCAATTATTAAGTTACCTAAAAATGCTACACCCATAGATTTTGCATATGCAGTCCATACCCAAATAGGAGATGCTGCTGTTGGTTGTGAAATAAACGGAAAAGAAAGCGCTTTGCAATCAATATTAAGAAATGGTGATGTTGTTAAGATTATAACATCTAAAAAAGCTTCCCCCTCTCTACATTGGTTAACTAGTACAAAAACAGGAAAAGCACGAGCAGCAATTAGACGTTATTGGCAGTACCGTGAAAACAGTAAACCGATTAAGGAAAAAAGATATAATACTACACTTTGGATTTCACTTCCAGACGAACCTGGAAAAATGGGGGATGTAACAACTATGATTGGTGAAAACTTTGTTAATATTTCAAGTGTAGAAATGGTAGAAAAGCTCAATGGCAGGATTAATTTCAAATTTAATTTAATCATACATGACCTTAAGAACTTTACAAAATTGATAAGTGAACTAAAACAAAAAGAATATAAATTTAAAATTATTAGACACAAAAATAAAAAATATGCTTTCTTTAAAAAACTCTTTAGCAGTTTTAAGAAAAACTAATGCTTTGTTAGACGGACATTTCGTTTTGTCATCTGGACTACATTCACCTTCATATATTCAATGCGCAAAATTACTTAGCTTTCCAAATAAGTCTGAAAAATTTACAAAATCTTTAGCAAATAAAATAAAACGAACATTTAAAAATATTGATTTAATTCTTTCACCAGCAATGGGTGGAATTGTAATTGGCTATGAGATAGGTAGAGTTTTAAGAAAAGAAACTATTTTTTGTGAGCGAGTTAATGGAAATTTTAAATTAAGAAGAGGTTTTAATATAAAAAAAAAATCAAGAGTTTTAATTATTGAAGATGTCATAACGACAGGAAAATCAAGTTTAGAATGTGCTAAGCTAATAAAAAAATCTGATGCAATTTTATTAGGATTTGCATGTTTAATTGATAGATCTAATATGCAAACTTTAAAAATAAAAAGAAAAAAAATTGTTTCACAAGTAAAATTAAAAATTCCAACCTATAAAGAAAAAAATATTCCTGAAAGTCTAAAAAAAATTCCAATTACCAAACCTGGAAGTAGATTTTTAAAATGAAAAAAAGACTTGGAGTAAACATAGACCATGTTGCGACTTTGAGAAATGCTAGAGGTGAAAAACATCCTGATCCGTATACTGTAGCTTTAGATGTTTTAAAGGCTGGTGCAGACTCCATTACTGTTCACTTAAGAGAGGATAGGAGACATATTAAAGATATAGATTTAAAAATTCTATCATCTAATAAATCAATCCCTGTTAATTTGGAAATAGCTTCAGACCCAAAAATGGTAAAAATTGCACTTAAAAATAAACCTTCCTTCATTTGTATTGTGCCTGAAAAAAGAAATGAAATTACAACTGAAGGTGGATTAAATTTAAAAAAAAATAAAAAAAAAATAAAAAAAATATTAGAAATTTTTAATAAAAATAATATTAGAACTAGCTTATTTATAAATCCATCTCTTCAAGATATAAAATTATCGAAAACTCTAGGAAGTAAATGTATAGAAATACATACAGGTAAGATTTCAAATCAAATAAAACAAAAAAAAAATTATTCCAGTGAACTAATTAAAATAAAAAAATGTGCCATTTATGCAAAAAATATAGGATTAGAGGTTCATGCAGGACATGGTATGGACTATAAGACAACAAAAATACTAAATAAGATAAAACAAATTGAGGAATTTAATATAGGCCATTTTATAATTGGAGAATCTATATCGCATAGCATATCAAAAGTAGTTAAACAATTTATTAAAATATTAAGATAATGCATATAATAGGTAATGGTGTTGATATTATAAAAAACAGTAGAATAAATAATTCATTAAAAATTAAAGGTTTTTTAAATAGAATTTTTACACAAAAAGAAATTGAACAGGGCAAAAAATTAAAAAATAAAATTAACTTTTATGCAAAAAGATTTGCTGCAAAAGAGGCATTTGTTAAGGCAATTGGGACCGGTTTTAGATCAGATATAAATTTTATAGATATAGAAATTAAAAATTATAAGAATGGAAAGCCATATATCTCACTATCAAAAAAATTAAACAATTTTTTGCAAAAAAAATTTAAAATACAAAAATATAAGGTCTTTTTATCACTTTCAGATGAGAAAGATTATTCAATAGCGTTTGTTGTTATAGATAAAAAAATATGAAAAAAATAATAATAGAAAATCTTAAAACTATAATTTATGCGCTTATCATTGCAGTTTTAATTAGATCTATTTTGTTGCAACCTTTTTATATTCCTTCATCATCAATGGAACCAAATTTATTAGTTGGTGATAGACTTTTTGTAACTAAATTCACATATGGTTATAGCAAGCATTCATTTCCATTTAGTCCACCTATTTTTAAAAATCGTATTTTCACTGGGAATCCTAAAAGAGGTGATGTTGCTGTGTTTAAAACGCCAGCAGATAATAGAACTGACTATATAAAGCGTATTATAGGTTTGCCAGGTGACACAATTCAGTTTATCAATGGTGAACTTTACCTTAATGGAAATCAAATTTTAAAAACAATTAAATCAAAAAACATCACTAATTATTGTGGCAAATCAAAAATAAAAGTTAATACCTTTGAAGAAAAACTTCCAAATGGTAAAGTTTATTTAGCATCTTATAGAACAGATATTACTTTTGCTAACACTGATAAATACCTGGTTCCAAAAGACCATCTATTTTTCTTAGGAGATAATAGAGATTGCTCAAAGGATAGTAGATTTTTATCTGAAGTTGGATATGTCCATAAAAATAACCTTGTTGGTAAAGCTCAAATATTATTTTTTTCGTCAGATCCATTTGTAGGAAGTATTGTTAAATTTTGGAATTGGGATGAAATATTAAGGTTAAGTAGGTTTTTCAAATTTATTGATTAATTATGAGCACTCTTAAAAACCTTCAAAAAAAGATTAAAATAAATTTCAAAAATGAAAAAATCCTTTTGCAAGCTCTTACTCATAAAAGCCATGATCCAAATGACAATTATGAAAATCTTGAATTTTTAGGTGATAGAGTACTAGGACTTGTTGTTTCAAAAAGACTCTTTGAACTATATCCAAATGAAAGAGTAGGATCCTTAGACAAAAAACTAGCATCATTGGTAAATAAAAATAAATGTCTAGAAATTGGAAATTCATTAAACCTTAAAGAATTTGTAATTACAGGTAATTCTAAGTCTAGCAAAAATATAGTTGAAAATAAAATTATCTCAGATTGTTGTGAGGCATTAATCGGAGCTATTTATTTAGACAAAGGTTTTGAAGTTTCTAAAAGTTTTATTCTTAAATTATGGAAAAATTTAATAAATGATGCAGAAACTACTTTTATTGATGCTAAAACACAACTTCAAGAATACTCTTTAAAAAATTATAAAATGTTACCTATATATAAATTAATCTCTAATACAGGTCCAAGACATAAACCAAATTTTAAAGTTGGGGTTAAACTTAAAAATAGCGCATATGTTTACTCAATAGGATCATCAAAGAAAAATGCAGAACAATCTGCAGCCTCAGAACTTCTTAAAAAAATTTATCAAAAATGAATTGGCAAGATAAAGGATATTTATTGTCTTTAAACAAATACAATGAAAATTCATCCATAGCTGAATTTTATACAGAAAATAATGGAAAAATAGTTGGTGTGATTTTTGGATCTACATCAAAAAAGATTAAGAGCTATTTATTAATAGGTAATAAATTTCACATAAATTCAAAGATAAGAGAGGATGGTCGGCTTGGATATCTTAAGGTTGAAATAGATGAAATTAAAACGCCTGTTTATTTGGAAAATAAAAAAAAATTATTTTGTATTATTTATTGTATGAATTTAGTTAAAATTCTCACCGCTGAAAATGAGAATAATGTTGAAATATATAATCTTTTAGAAAAATTATTCAAAATAATTGAATTTGATAATTGGCTTGTTGAATTTTTATATTTAGAGCTAAATATATTTAAGTCTATTGGGTATGATATTAACTTTAAAGATTACGTGGTTGATAAAAGTATTAATGGTCAAACTAAATATATTGTAGACTCAAGTCAAAAAATCATACCAAATTTTCTAATAGATAAAAATATCAGTCCTGAAAATTTAAAAGATATACATAGTGGTTTTTCTATAGTTGGAGATTTTTTGGATAAAACAATTATCAAACCTAACAACAAAAATTATCCTACTTCAAGAAATGATTTCCTTAATTTGTTAAAATAATTAAAGATCAATCTGATCAGCAAAATAAGTTACAATACTATTTGCTCCAGCTCTTTTAAATGAAATAAGAGACTCTTTTATTGAAGCTTTATCAATTAATTTTTTATTAATTCCATTCATTATCAAACTGTATTCACCTGAAACTTGATATGCAAATACTGGTATTTTGAAATTATCTTTTACTTTTTTTATTATATCAAGATAGGGCATGCCAGGTTTAACCATAACCATATCAGCACCTTCTTTTATATCTAATGAAACTTCTCTCAAAGATTCATCTGAATTTCTAAAATCCATTTGGTATGTTTTTTTATCACCTTTTAGTAATTTTTTTGATCCAACAGCGTCTCTAAATGGTCCATAAAAGCTAGATGAAAATTTAACTGCATATGATAAAATTTGCACGTCATTTAAATTATTTTTATCTAATGCTGATCGAATTTTACCAATTCTGCCATCCATCATATCTGAGGGTGCAATAACATCACATCCCATTTTGGCTTGCAGCACCGCTTGTTTGGTAAGTATTTCTACAGTTTTATCATTAAGAATAATCCTTTTCTTTAATAATCCATCATGGCCATGAGAAGTATAAGGATCTAGGGCCACATCACACATAATACCAATTTTATTCTTAAATTTCTTTTTAATAAAGTTTATCCCTCTACAAACTAAATTGTCTGGATTTAAAGCTTCAGAACCATTTTCATCTTTTTTTGTTTTGCTTGTGTATGGAAATAAAGCAACCATAGGTATTCCTTTTTTAATTGCTTTACCTACAACTACATTCAGTTTGTCTACACTGTACCTAAATACATTTGGCAAAGATTTTATTGATTCTTTTTTATTTTTTCCTTCAATCAAGAAAATTGGTAGGATCAAATCACTATAAGATAAAGAATTTTCTTGGACTAGTTTCCTAGACCAAGCATATTTTCTTGATCTTCTAAGCCTTAAATTTGGATATTTACCTGTAATCATATTGTATTTTATTATGCGACAAAATCTATTATACAAATATATATATAAATGAGTAGAAAACAATCTTCATGATCAATACTAAAGATAAAATCGTAAACTTAAACCTACATAATAAGACTGACAGAGTTTTAGACTTTAGTGATTTTCAGAAACAAACCTTGCAATTTGATATTGATAAACTCCAAGATGCTTATAATCAAATAATCAAAATTAAAAAATTTGATGATGGTGGAGGTGTAACTAACTTTGGTGCAATTTCTTTGACTCAGATACCAGGTGATCCTGACTCAATAAAAGGAAGTAAAGCTCGAGGTGTTTATTGGACTAAACCAGACAAATCTGGGAAAGAAGTTTCAAGGGATGTAGATATAGATGAATCTAAATACAGTGAATTTATAAAAGATTATGAAAATACTTATTTTAAGGAAGTTTATGATGTTCTTTCATCCAGATATAAATTGGGTAGAGTAAGAATTTTATTAAAAGAACCAAGATCAACATTAAGCTGGCATAGAGATCCAGAGCCTAGATTGCATATACCAATTATAACAAATCCAGGATGTTTAATGGTTATCGATAATGTAGCTAAGCATATGCCTGCTGATGGATCTGTTTGGGTTACTAACAATACGAAATATCATAATGCATTTAATGGTGGTGAAGAAAATAGAATACACCTTGTTGCATGTGTTTTAGATTATAAATTTAATTAATTTGAAAAAAATCTATATTGCATCTGATCACGCTGGATTTAAGTTAAAAGAAAGTATTAAAAAAAAATTTTCTTCAAAATTTGAGGTTTTGGATTTAGGTCCAAAGTATTCAAAAAAATCAGTAAACTATCCAGATTATGCCCACAAATTATCAAAAAAGATAACAAAAAAGAATGTTGGCATTTTAGTATGTGGTTCGGGTATGGGTATGTCAATGACTGCTAATAAGCATAAAAATATAAGAGCTGCTTTATGTTATTCGGTGAAAAATGTTAAATTATCTAGATTGCATAATGATGCAAATGTTATTACACTAGGAGAAAGGTTGATTAGTAAAAATTTAGCCTTTAAATGTATAAATGTATTCCTAAATACTAAGTTTGAGGGTGGAAGACATTTAAAAAGAGTTAAAAAAATATAAAAAATATGTCAAGTGAAACAAAATATTTAAATAGTGAGTATAAAGACTTTTTTGAAAAAAGTTTATTAGATAGTGATCCAGAAATTTATAAAGCTATTAATGATGAATTGGTAAGACAACAAAATCATATAGAATTAATTGCATCTGAAAATATTGTATCTCAAGCAGTTCTTGAAGCTCAAGGATCGGTACTAACAAACAAGTATGCTGAAGGTTATCCTGGGAAAAGATATTATAATGGTTGTGAACATGTCGATGTAGCTGAACAATTAGCTATAGATAGACTTAAAGAATTATTTAATTGCAAATTTGCCAATGCTCAACCTCATTCAGGAGCACAGGCAAATGGTGCAGTGTTTTTAGCTTTGTTAAAACCAGGTGATACTTTTATGGGAATGAGTTTAAATTCAGGAGGACACATTACTCATGGTTTAAAAATTTCTATGTCAGGAAAATGGTTTAATGCAATAGGCTACGAGGTTGATAAAGAGTCCGAGCTTATTGATTATGATAATGTTGAAAAACTTGCACTTGAACACAAACCTAAACTTATAATTGCTGGTGGAAGTGCTTATTCAAGAGTAATTGATTTTAAAAAATTTAGAGAAATTGCTGATAAAGTTGGAGCATACCTAATGGTTGATATGGCCCATTTTTCCGGTTTGGTTGCTGGTAAAGGATATCCAAACCCATGTGACTATGCTCATGTAGTTACATCTACTACTCATAAAGTTTTTAGAAGTGCAAGAGGTGGAATTATATTAACTAATCACGAAGACTTATCTAAAAAATTTAATACTGCAGTTTTCCCTGGATACCAAGGAGGACCACTTATGCATATTATAGCTGCTAAAGCTGTTGGATTTAAAGAAGCATTAAAACCTGAATTTAAAGAATATATAAAAACTGTTTTAGCTAATGCAAAAATTTTAGCTGAAACGTTAAAAAATAATGGTTTTAAAATTTATTCAGGTGGGACAGATACACATCTTATGTTAGTTGACCTAAGACCTTTTAATGTAAAAGGTAATGTTGCAGCAGAAAGCCTCTCTAGAGCCAATATTACATGTAATAAAAATGGTATTCCATTTGACAGTGAAAGCCCAATGATTACTTCTGGAATAAGACTAGGATCACAGGCGGCCACTACAAGAGGATTTGGGTTAAAAGAATTTCAAATAGTAGGTGATTTAATAACAAAAACTATAAAAGGTTTAGCTGAAAACCCCGAAGATAACTCTAAAACCGAAGATGAAGTAAGAAAAGAAGTTGTAAGCCTTTGTTCTAATTTCCCTATCTATAAACACTTAGGCTAATTAATTTATGATCTGTCCATGCAGTAAAAAAGGTGACACTTCAGTTGTTGACTCAAGGCCAACAGAAGATGGAACTGCAATTAGAAGAAGAAGACTCTGTAGCTGTGGTGAAAGATTTACAACATTTGAAAGAGTTCAATTTAGAGAACTTACAGTAGTTAAAAAAAATGGTAGAAAATCATCTTTTGATAGAGAAAAACTTTCAAAATCAATTTATGTCGCTTTAAAGAAAAGACCTATTGATACTGAGACGGCAGAAAAATTCATCTCAAAAATTAGTAGATCATTAGAAGAATTGGGTCAGAGTGAAATTTCATCTAATACTATTGGAACTATGGTTATGGAGGGTTTAAAAGAGCTTGATCCTGTAGCTTATGTTCGATTTGCATCAGTCTATAGAAACTTCAGAGAAGAAAAAGACTTTGTTCAATTTGTGGATAGAATTGATGTCTTTAAAAAAAGATAATTTTAAATCATCAGATAAAAAAATTATGAATTTTGCTATAAACTTGGCAGAGAATAATAAGTATTTAACTGGGACAAATCCATCTGTAGGATGTGTAATTGTAAAAAATAATAAAATTTTATCTTTTGCAACGACTAATAATGGTGGAAGACCGCATGCTGAAAGCATTGCGTTAAATAAAAATAAATATAACAAAGGGACATCACTTTACTCGACACTTGAACCCTGTTCTCATTACGGGTTAACACCTCCATGTACAAATGTAATAATAAAAAATAAGGTCAAAAAAGTTTATTACTCAATTGAGGATAAAGATTTACGAACTTTTAATAAAACCAAAAAAATTTTAAATTCTAAAAAAATAGTTGCAATATCAGGACTTCAAAAACGAAATGTTAAAAAACTTTATAATGAATATAATTATATAAGATCTAACAAAGCCCCTTATATAATTGGTAAAATTGCAAGTTCATCAAATTTAAATATTTTAAGAAATAATTCACCGATAACAAATGAACATTCAAGAAATGTTTCGCATATTTTAAGATTTCAAAATCATGCAATACTGACCTCTTACAAAACAATTAATACAGATAATCCTAAACTTAATTGTAGACTAAATGGATTAGAGAAATTTTCTCCAAATGTAGTTGTAATCGATAAGAATTTAAAAATAAAAATTAATTCTTATGTAATTAAAAATTCAATAAAAAATAAATTAATTATATTTCACTGTTCTAAAAATATCTCAAAAATTAGATTATTAAAAAATAGAGGTGTTAAGCTTATTTATCAAAATGTGAATAACAACCAGAATTTCAATCTAAGAAAAATTAGTCAAAAACTTTATTCATTAGGACTTCATAGGATATTAGTAGAGACAGGCAAAGATTTAATGACTAATTTTCTTAATGAAAATTTATTAAATGAATTTTACTTTTTTAAAAGCGACAAAATAATCTCTAATACAGATAAAATTAATATATCTTCGTTAGTGAAAATGATTAATAAAAACTATAAGAATAAAAAAAAAATAAATACATATTTAGATAAAGATATACTTACTCACTATTACTAAAATGTTTAATGGAATTATATTTAACAAAGGCAAAATTAACAGAATCGAAAAAAGGGTAAAAGGAGTAAATTTATTTATAAAATCTTCATTGAAGGTTTCGAATAAAAATCTCGGGATTTCAATTTCTTGTGATGGAGTTTGTCTTACTTTAATTTCTTATAAAAATAAGACTTTAGAATTTTATCTTTCAAATGAAACGTTGGCTAAATCTAAATTTAGAAATATCAGAATTGGAGATGAAATTAATTTAGAAAAACCCCTAAAATTTGGTGATAATATTTCAGGTCATATCTGTCAGGGTCATGTAGATACAGTCTGTTCTTTAAAAAGTATAAAAAAAGTAGATAAGTCAAACATATTAGAGTTTAAAATTAGTAATTTATTAATAAAACAATTGGTAGAAAAAGCTTCTATTCTTATAAATGGAGTATCTCTAACTATTTCTAAAATTAAAAAAAATTCATTTGAAATATGGGTTATACCTCACACATTAAAATTGACAAATTTAATTAATTTAAAGAAAGATGATTTAGTAAACGTTGAAATAGATATTATGTCTAAATATATAAAAAAGTTTCTAAATGAAAAAAAGTAATTTTAGTTCAATAGAGAGTATCATTAAGACTGTTAAAAAAAACGGGATGTATATTCTTGTAGATGATGAAAGCAAACACGAAGAAATGGAAAATGAAGGTGATTTAGTTATTTCAACATCTGCAGTCAGCCCTAAACATATAAATTTTATGGCAAAACACGCAAGAGGATTAATTTGTTTAGCAATGGATAGTGTGCAATCAAAAAAAATTGGGCTAACTTTAGCCTCACCAATTAATCAATCTAGAAGCAAAACTGCTTTTACTTACTCAATAGAAGCTAAAAAAGGTGTTACAACAGGTATATCAGCGTATGATCGTGCTAGAACAATTAAAGCTGCATCAAATAAAAATGCAAAAAAAAATGATATTGTATCTCCAGGACATGTTTTTCCAGTTATAGCAAGAGATGGAGGTGTGCTTGTCAGAGCAGGTCATACTGAGGCGTCAGTTGATATATCAAAACTTGCAAAAAAAAATAATTCAGCTGTTATTTGCGAAATTATGGCAGAAGATGGAAAAATGGCTACAGGCAGAACATTATTTAATTTTGCTAAAAAACATAAACTTAAAATAGGAAAGATTGAGGATCTTATTGCCTATAGATTGAAGAGAGAGAAATTAATCAAATTAAAAAAAACCTCTTCAATTATTGTTCAAAAACAAAAATTTAAAATTAAAGTATTTGAAAATATTCTTGATGGGTCTGAAAACTTTGCATTAATCAAAGGCACTTTAAAAAAAGGAGTAGTGCCTCGATTAAGAGTAATATCATCTAATGTAGTTCAAAATTATCTTATTAACCAAAAACTGCCAAATTCATTTGATAAAACAATTACTTATTTTAAAAAATACAATAATTGTGTTCTTGTATTTATTAGAGATCCTAATTTAAAATCAGTTACACAAACACTCAAACAGTATAATAGTAAAACTTTCTACAAAAAAGGTCATGATAAATTGATTAGAAATTATGGCATTGGAGCCCAAATAATTAAATCTTTAAACATAAAAAATATGATACTTGTTACTAGATCAAAAAAAAAAGTGATCGGACTAGACGGGTATGGAATTAAAATTAAAAAACAGGAAATTATAAAATGAAAAAAAAAATTCTAATTGTTGTTGCAAGTTACTATGAAAGCATTGCTAATTCTTTATTAAAAAGTGCAAAAAATAAAATTAATAATAAGTGTAATATTGATGTAATTAGGGTGCCAGGCGCATTTGAAATTCCTGTTACGATCGCCAAGAATTTAAAAAAATTTAATGGATTTATAGCTTTAGGATGTGTGATTAAAGGACAAACACCACATTTTGATTTTATATCCAAATCTACAACGGACGCATTAATGACATTATCGATTACATCTAAGAAACCTGTCGGAAACGGAGTGATCACATGCTTGAGCAAAAAACAAGCTGTAGAACGTGGCAAGAAAGGATCTGAAGCAGCAGAAGCAGTATTATCAGTTCTTTTTCAATAAATTATGACTGTTCAATTTTCTCCACAAAGAAATCCTAGAGTGATAATTATTCAAAAACTTTATGGAAAACTTTATAACAATGAAGAAAATATCAGTTTTCCAAAACACAGGTTCAAAAAATTTATTAAAGATATTGTCAATGGCACTATAGAAAGAGAAGAATTAATAAATGCAGAGATCGATAACCATTTAAATCAGGATTTGAAAATAAAAAATATGGATAAAGTTTTTCAAATTATTATCAAAAGTGCAATTTTCGAACTTTTATATAAACCAAATACCTCCATCAAAATCATCATAAATGAGTATTTAAAGGCATCCAATTTTTTTATCGATGACTCACAAACTAAATACTTAAATGCATTATTGGATAAAATTTCAAAAAAAATTAGAATTAGCAATGAATGAATTTGCTCTTATTCAAAAGTATTTTAAAAAATTAACTTATAATAACCCATCAGCATTAAATCTAAATGATGATGTTTTTTTTGATAAAAAAAATAACGTTGTTGTTTCTTCTGATACTTATGTTGAAGGTGTTCATTTTCTTGATTTCAGAAAGCCTGATTTAGTAATTAAGAAAATATTAAGATCTTCAATATCAGATTTGTATTGCAAGGGTGTAAAACCAAAGTTTATTTTTATTGGCGCTAGTGGAAATAAAAAATCTTTTTCAAAAAAAAATTTAAATCTTGTATACAAAAGTTTAAATCAAGAGCAAAAAAAATATAAAATTAAATTATCAGGTGGAGATACAACTAAATCAAATAAAACAACATTCACAATTACTAGTTTGGGTTATTCAAAAAAAATAGTCCAAAGAAATAAATGTAAAAATAATGATGATATTTATGTTACTGGAAACCTTGGAGATAGTTATTTGGGTTTATTAATTTTGAAAAAAAAGCTATTTTTAAAAAAAACTATTCAAAGAAAATATTTTATTCAAAAATATTATATGCCAGATTTACCTACAAGAATTAGCACAAAACTTATAAAATTTGCCAATTCATCAATTGATATATCTGACGGTTTATTTGGTGATTTAACTAAATTAATTAATAGAAGTAATTTATATTTTAGATTGGATGTTGAAAAGATACCTATTTCATCAAAACTTAAAACTTATCTTGTCAAAACTAACAAAAAAAAAATAAATTTTATCTCTAAAGGTGATGATTATCAAATTCTATTTACCTCATCAAAATCAAATAGAAGATATATCAAATCTTTATTTAAACGAATGAATCAAAAAGTGACTTTAATAGGAGATTTAACTAATGAAATCAGAAGTAACCAAATTGTATATAATAAAAACCTTATAAAACGAAGCTATAATGAGGGATATTCCCATAATTTCTAATGAAGTTAAACATTGCGTTTTATAATTTTTTTTGTATTACATTGACCCCATAAATATAATTAACAAAGGAACTAATGAACTCATCAACAGAAACAATACTTTTATACATTATAGCAGCTGGAATTATATCAATCATTTACGGTTTTTTTACAGGTCGAAATATTTTAAACTCAAGTTCTGGTAATGCTAAAATGATTGAAATAGCTTCTGCTATTCAAGTCGGTGCTCGTGCATATTTAAATAGGCAATATAAAACTATAGCAATAGTTGGGGTAGTTGTTTTGATTATTATTTCTGTTGCATTTAGTCCTTTAGTAGGTCTAGGTTATTTAATCGGAGCTGCATTATCTGGAATTGCTGGCTATGTTGGAATGCTTGTTTCAGTCCAAGCCAACGTGAGGACTGCCGAAGCTTCAAGAAAAAGCCTAGCAAACGGTCTCTCAATTGCTTTTAAATCAGGTGCCGTAACTGGAATGTTGGTAGCTGGACTAGCTCTGTTGTCAATTGCAGTTTATTATTATTTTCTTGTTAAGATTGGTATAGATGAAAGAGAAATAGTTAATGCTTTAGTTGCGCTTGGTTTTGGCGCTTCTTTAATTTCTATTTTCGCAAGATTAGGTGGAGGAATTTTTACAAAAGGTGCAGATGTTGGTGCAGATTTAGTTGGAAAAGTAGAAGCAGGCATACCTGAGGATGATCCTAGAAACCCAGCTGTAATCGCTGATAACGTTGGAGATAATGTTGGAGATTGTGCAGGTATGGCAGCAGATTTATTTGAAACTTATGCTGTTACAATTGTTGCTACAATGGTTCTATCGTCAATATTTTTTATTGGAGACTTCAGCATGATGATTTATCCTTTGGCCATTGGTGGTGCATGTATACTTACATCTATATTAGGAACTTTTTTTGTAACGCTCGGAAGTGATAAAAATATAATGAAGGCTATGTATAAAGGATTTGTCATAACTGCCATAAGTTCTCTAGTTATCTTATATCCAATTACTAAACATGTAATTGGTTTTACTACTGAGTACATTGTTAACGAAAAATCATTTACTGGATTAAGCTTATATTTTTGTGGAATAATAGGTCTTGTTATAACAGGATTAATTATATGGATTACTGAATATTACACAGGTACAGATTACAGACCAGTTAAAAGTGTAGCTCAATCCTCAACAACAGGTCATGGAACTAATGTCATTCAAGGATTGGCAGTATCAATGGAAGCAACCGCTATTCCTGCATTAATAATTGTCGGTGGAATATTATTGACTAACCATATTGCTGGCTTATATGGCATTGCTATTGCTGTTACTACAATGCTTGCGCTTGCTGGTATGGTTGTAGCTTTAGACGCATATGGACCAGTTACAGATAATGCTGGTGGAATTGCAGAAATGTCTAATCTTCCAAAAAATGTTAGAAAAACTACTGATGCCTTAGATGCAGTTGGAAATACAACAAAGGCAGTAACAAAAGGTTATGCAATCGGGTCAGCTGGACTTGGAGCTTTAGTTTTATTTGCTGCTTACACGGAAGATATTAAACATTTTTCTAAAGTTGCAGGTTCCAACTTAGAAGGTATTATAGTTACATTTGATTTATCTAATCCATTTGTTGTTGTTGGCTTATTAATTGGTGGAATGCTCCCATATTTGTTTGGATCTATGGGTATGCAAGCAGTAGGTAGAGCAGGTGGGGCTGTAGTTATTGAAGTAAGAAGACAATTCAAAAAAATACCTGGTATCATGAAGCGTAAGGCTAAACCAGATTATGGTAGATTAGTTGATTTATTGACAAAAGCCGCTATCAAGGAAATGATAATCCCATCTTTGTTGCCAGTTTTATCTCCTATAGTGCTTTACATAATTATTTATTTCATTGGCGGACAAGTAGCCGCTTTATCAGCAGTTGGTGCAATGCTTTTAGGAGTAATTATTACAGGTTTATTTGTTGCAGTTTCGATGACAGCAGGTGGTGGAGCTTGGGATAATGCGAAGAAATATATAGAAGATGGAAAATTTGGTGGTAAGGGTTCAGAAGCTCATAAAGCAGCTGTAACGGGTGATACTGTTGGTGATCCTTATAAAGATACTGCAGGTCCAGCTGTTAATCCAATGATTAAAATCACAAATATAGTAGCTTTACTTTTACTTGCTGTTATTGCCGGTTAAAAGTTTAGCTTTCAAACTTTATTTGGTTATTGTTCCAAAGCTTTATCCAATCTTCAGTTGTAGCAGGTTGGCCTCTTGAAATATGATAAGATAAAGAATTAACAGGAGATAGGCATGGATTTGTTTTATAAATTTCGTGTAGTGGTTTTTCAAAAGGATAATTTTCTTTTTCACCAACTAACCTAATTTTTTCTTTATATTTATCATATAATTTCTTAGACATCATAAATGTAAGCAAAGTTTCTTCAACTGTTCTCCATTTATATTTGTTACCAATATAAAGAGAAGTTTTATAACTCGAGTCATAAAAGAATGGGTAGTCACAAGGGCATAGAAATACATCTTCTTTAAAAATTGTCGATAATCTAGAAAATGTAATTATCATTTCTTCGATACAATTTTCTTCAAATATATAGTCATCTTCTATAAAGAATATTAAATCTTCAGAATTTTCTGCTTGGTCACAACATTCCACGTACGAACCTCTATTACCCATAATTTTAGAGTCTACAAATTTAATACTGAATGAGTCGTTTTTTAATAATTTATTTATGCAGTCATTAAAATTTTTATCTGAACTATCAGATATTAGATTAACAGTAATTTTTAATTTATTATCTTTTGAGAACTTCAAAATACTTTTTTTTAGACTATTTAAACTTGTTAATATAAGGTCTCTTTTAGTAATATTTGGAATTATTCTTTTCCATCTAGCTGATGAATTCCACATTAGATTATTAGGTGCATATCTATAAAATATGTCTAAGCTTTTAATTTTTCTATCTAATTTTAGGATTCCTCTAGATAAAACTATTGTTTCCTTATTTATTTTAAAAACATTATTGCCGTAATTTTTATAATTTGGGTTGACAAGATTTAATGTTTCTTTATCCAAAGCATAAACATTTAATAGTTTTAGAATAAACCTCTTAAAACTACTTAATTTTTTATATTTTCTAGGAAACATTATTTATATATTTAATTAACAGTATTTACGCTGTATATAAAACAAAATGGTATATTATGTATATCTAATATTATCAAAAAAACACAACAAATATAGATCTTATGTGGGGTATACGAATAGTATTGAAAAAAGATTGTATCTTCACAATAATTCCAAAGGAGCAAAATTTACAAGAGGAAATACTTGGAAATTAATATATTTCAAAAAATACAATGATAAAATTACAGCTATGAAAGAAGAATATAAATTAAAAAAAAATTATAAATTACGAAATACACTAAAAAAACAATATTTTAAAAAATAAAATGAAAATCGCAATTTTATTACCTTATAAAGAAGATTATACACCAAAATATTCTGGCGCTGTATCAATTCATGTTTCAAATCTAATTAAATATTCCAAATTTAAAAATACAACTACAGTTTTTGGGAACACCTTAAAAAAAAAATATTTATCAAAAAATTTTTTTAATATTAAAATTAATAAAAACATATTTTCAAGCAATAATAAAAAATATTTGGAAAAATTTATTGAAATTAATAAAAGAATACCACAAGATCTTATAGAAATACATAACAGGCCATCATATGTAAAAGCTATTTCTGAAAATTTAAAATCAAAAATAATGCTTTATTTTCATAATAATCCATTGACTCTTTTAGGTTCAAAAACTTTACCAGATAGATTAGAATTGTTAGATAGATGTGATTATATTTTTTTTAATAGTCAGTGGACTAAAAATAAATTTTTTTCCAATATTGATGAAAATAAATATATTTCAAAATTTGGTATTTGTTACCAATCTACAAAAAAAAATAAGGTTAATATAAATAGAAAAAAAAATATTATTTCATTTGTAGGTAAGCTTAACACCGCAAAAGGTTATGACATATTTGGTAACGCAGTTTTAAAAATTCTTAATGAATACCCAAATTGGAAATCAATTGTAATAGGTGATGAACCCAGAGAGAAACATGTGTTTAGACACAAGAATCTTAAAGTTTTCAACTTTAAAGAAAATTCATATGTGTTAAATATTCTAAGGTATACCAGTATTTTCATAGCCTGTTCTAGGTGGGAAGAACCTTTTGGAAGATCTAGCCTAGAGGCCTCAAGCATGGCCTGCGCCACCATAATTACTGACAGAGGCGGACTACCGGAAACTACAAAACATCCAATTTTATTAAAAAAATTAGATTCAAATTCTTTGTATATAGAAATCAAAAAACTTATAAATTCCCCAAAACAAAGATCGAAATTTCAAAAATTAAATCATAGATCATTTTATCTTACTCATGAATATGTTTCAAATATTATAGATAAAGCTAGATTAAAGATTTCAGCCGATAGCAAAACCAATAGGTTTAACATTAATAAAAATAGTAAATTAAAAATTATTCACATAACTAATTTTAATCAAAGATATTACGGAAGACTACAATACAACACGGGTATTAGACTTAATAATGGATTTATAAGGCTTGGACATAATGTAATAAGCTTATCTGATAGAGATTTAATAAATATATCAAAATCTTTTAAAGATCCCACTGGCTCCAAGTACCTAAATAATTTGATTTCAGAGACAATTAATAATTTCAAGCCTGATTTAGTAATTCTTGGTCATGCTGATAGAGTCGAAAATGAAATGCTAATAGATTCAAAAGAAAAATTTAAAAATCTAAGAGTTTCTCAGTGGTTTTTAGATCCTCTATCAAATCAAGGTCCTGACTATATAAAGAATAAATCCAGGATACTTAATAAAATAGATGCAATGGACTGTACATTCACAACAACTAGTCCAAGCGCTTTAAATTTCAAAATTAAAAATTCTCACTTTATGCCAAACCCTTGTGATAAATCGTTAGATAATCTCAAAAATTATAACCTGACACCTCATAATGATATTTTCTACGCAATTAGTCATGGTGTTCATAGAGGAGTGTTAAGAACAGGAAAAAAAGATGAAAGAGAGGTTTTTATAAGTAAATTAAAAAATAAATGTAAAGACCTAAAAATTGATACATATGGAATGTTCGGAAAGCAACCAATATGGGGAGATAATTTTCTAAATGAACTTGCAAAATCAAAAATGGGTCTCAATCTAAGTAGAGGTAAACCAATCAAATATTATAGTAGTGATAGGCTAGCTCAACTATTGGGAAACGGATTACTTACATTTATTGATAAAAAAACTTGTTATAATGACTTCTTTAAAAAAGATGAAATGATATTTTACAATGATTTAGATGATCTTTCTGAAAAAATTTATAAATATAAAAAAGATGATAAATTAAGACGTAAAATCGCAAAGAATGGTAGTTTAAAATATCATAAATATTTTAATTCAAACAAGGTTGCAAAATTTATTATCGATAAAACATTAGGGATTAAGTCTAAATTTTACTGGGAAAATTAGTTATGAAAGTATGTTTTATTGATAAAACAGAATTTCAGTATAATTATCAAGATATTAATAAAGCTTTCATACGTGGTGCAGAAAATATCTTAATAAATTTATCATTAGGTATTAGTGAGCTAGGTCATGAGGTTGTAGTTTTTAATAATTGTTCAAATGAATATAAATCTAAAAATTATTCATGGTTAAATATTAAAAGAATTGATTATAATAATATTTACTTCGATATCGCAATATCAAATAATGATACAAGATTGCTTGATAAAATAAATTCATCAAAAAAATACGTAATATCACATAGTCTACAAAATATCGAAAAGTTTATTAGAAAAAAACAATTTATGTCGTATTTTAAAAATAAGCCCACTTATTTATTACTCGGAAAATATCATGAATCAAAAATGTCAAAATTGTTTTCTATTTATGGAACTAAAACAATAGACTATGGTTTAGATAAAGTATTTCTTAATAAAACTCTTGAAAATAATATTGAAAATAATTTAGCAATGTTTACCTCGCGAACAGATAGAAATTTAGATTTATTAATAGATGTTTGGAAATCAAGCATCATTAAAAAAAATAATGAATTAAAACTTTATGTAACTCCAGTTAATAATAACCTAGAAAAATTTGGAATTTTTAATAGAAATTTTGTTGATAAAAATGAATTTGTTAATCAATTAGTAAAATCAAGAGTTATTCTATTGCCTGGACATAAAGCAGAATTATATTGTCTTGCTGCATCAGAGGCACAAGAATTATGTATACCTATAGTCACAATGGGTATTGGATCTTTATCTGAAAGAGTTGATCACAATACAACTGGTTTAATTGCAAAAAATAAAAAACAATTTAGTGAATATATAATTGAAATTTTTTCAAATAATGAAATGTGGCTAACTTTTAGAAATAATCTGTTATCTAAAAGAGGGCAAAAAACATGGTTTAATGCAACAAAAAATTTTTTAAAAATTATTAATATTAATGAGCGATAAAATTTTAATACTAAAAAATGATAGAGCTGGTGATTTATTTACTTCCTTAACCTTAATATCTTCACTAATTCATAGATATAAAGATATGAAAATATATTTGTCAGAATTAAATTCAGGCTTTTCTTTTTTTTTTAAAGATAAAAAAATTAATAAAGTGAATTTTAACTTAACTTTAATTGATAAATTTTCAATTTTTTATGATATTTTGGTTAATGATTATAAAAAAATTTATATTTTAACCCCAAAAAGTTTTTATTTTATCTTACCTTTTATTTTTAGAAATATTAAATTCTATGCAATAGTTTACGATGGGTTTGAGAGGTCTCGACCTTCTAATTATCTTAGAAACTATTTATTTAAATATAAAGTAATTTATAGAAATAAAATCAACAAAAAAAGCTATCGTCAATTACAAAATGACTTATTAGATGATGATATTGTCTTAGATATCCAACATAGTGCTTTGTTTATACCTAAAATCACAAAAAGGTTAAAAAATTTATTGCCCAAAAAATATATTTTGTTTCAATTTAGATATCTTTTTTTTGAACAGCTAGGGTGGGGTATTGATGAATTTGATTATCTTATTTCTCAATTAAGTAAAAAATACAAGTATATTCTATTTTCCTCAGATATTGAAAACAATAATAAAATTAAAAAATATAATGAATATTTTATAAAACATTACTCTGTAATTGATTTAACAATTCAAACAAAAAATCAAAACTTAAAGAATCCAAATATATACTATCTAAAAAATATTAATTCTGAAAATCTATTTTATGTTTTAAATGAGTCTACAATGAATCTTGGAAAAGAAGGTCTGTATAGTCATATTTCTTTTTTTCTTAAAAAAAAATGTCACAATTTATTCAATTTTAAAATACTTAAGAAAGAAGATATTATTCATGAAAAGATCAGTTATTCCGAATGGTGCAAAGACATGCATTTTGGTTTTTCTTTTTTAAACAGTGATATAAAAAAAGCGGCAAGAAAAATTATTAGAAATATTTAAATTTTTATTTTATTTAAGGCATTATTTTTAAATAAGTTTGCTTCTTGTATATATCTTCTAACCATCTGTGTAGTTTTATGTCCAGTCATAGCCATAATATTACGCTCTTCTGCACCTGCTTCTGCTGCAGATGTTGCAAATCCAGATCTTAAACTATGTCCTCCATATAAATTTGGATCTAATCCTGCCAATGATGCATATTTTTTTATTGTTAGAGAAACTAACTTATCTGAAATATTATAAATTTTACCCTCTGTAATGTTACTATATCTTATCCAATCTTTTATTTTTATAACTGGGCAATAATCTTTGTTACTGAAATAGGGTATTGCTTTTATACTTCCTATACCCGCTTGATCCGTTTTTGATTTTTTAATGAATATTTTTAAACCTTCATCTACGAACTCTAAATCATCATAATCTAAATTAACTAGTTCTGATCTTCTAAACCCTCCAGAAAATCCTAGTAAAATTAATGATTTGTTCCTAATTCTTTTTTTTTCATTTTTTTCTTTCTCATCCAATACTTTAATAATTAATTTTAAATTATTGATTAATAATGGTTTTTTTGGCTTTTGATAAGCTCCATTTACTCTTTTAATTCCTAATAAATTTTCCATTATAATTGGGTGATTTGCATCTAAATAATGACCTTTCATTTTGTGTATTACTTTAATTGAAGCTATACGTCTCTTTAAAGTGCTAAATTTACTAGTTTTTGATAAATGTGTTAAATAAAGTGATAAAATTTTTGGCTCAGTTGGTAGGTATTTAAAACCATTCTTAACGCAAAATAGTGAGAAGTCCTTAAAGTCTGATTCGTAAGCTCTGACTGTATTATTTGCCTTTGAGTTTTTTAGATTTTTAACTGTTTCTAATTCTAGTGTTTTTATGTCTGTAACAATATCATTCATAATATATTCCGATAACCATTAATTATCGGAAATATAATATATCACATTTTATAAGTCAAGCATTTGATGTAAAAGAACCTTAATGCCTAAATATGTCTTAATTGGATTAATTGTCGTTATTGGAACATTCCTTATCATGAATTATTGGCCAAAATTAAAAGAACAAACAAAAAATCGAATATTAATGATTATTTTCGGCATTTTTTTTATAAGCATATTTGTTTTGCTATTTTTATTAATGTTTTGAGGTTATTTGGAAGATATAATTAGTATTTTAGTTGCTGGAATATTTTCGTGCATAATTCTTGATATTCTGGGTTATTTACTCAAATTGATGGGTATTCCGGAGCCTTCTTGGGGAATTGTAGGTAGATGGACCTATTATATGCTTAAAAATGCTACTTTTTTTAACCCAAATATCGCACAAATGCCCAATTTTAGGTATGAGGTCTTACTTGGTTGGATTTTTCACTATTATGTATCGATTTGTTGGGCCGTAATCTATTATTTTTGTTTTTTAATGGTAGGTCTAAAAATGACATATTTTTCAGGTTTTATATTTGGAGCTCTTACAACACTAGCTCCATTACTGATATTTCTACCATTTACAGGACAGGGCGTGTTTGCAAATAAGACTAGAATACCCATTAAAACATCAATTATGTTTCTAATCAGACACTCAATTTACGGAATTGCAATGTATGAGGGTTTTAGATGGTTTACTTAAAGCTTTAGATTAAGTTATCCCCGATATTCGTCCCTGTTAAAAACTCAGTAAATTCAACGATAAAGTGATACATACAACCTACCCTATCTGATATAGTTCAAAATGAATTAAGAGGCAACTCTTAACTGACCATCTGGGGAAAAACCGAGAGGTTCAAGCCCAGAGGGCAGAAAGCTTTGCAGAGTAGCGCTAAAATTGCAGAGTGGACGGCATGGCGGTAGCGCATAAAACGACGTGCCAAAAACTACTGTTCTTTGTACCTGAAAAGGTGCAAGGAAACAGGGTTTTTTCTTTTTATGGTTCTAAAAGGCACTAAATTTCAGTTAAAAGTTTGGAAATATTTAAGGTCTATTCCTAAAGGTCAATTAAGGACCTATTCCCAAGTAGCAAAGGCTATAAATAAACCAAAATCAGTGAGAGCTGTGGCAAATGCAGTAGGAAAGAACCCATATGCCCCAAAAATACCTTGTCACCGGGTAATCAGGTCAGACGGTTCATTGGGCGGATATTCAGGTAAAGGTGGGATTAATACTAAGAGAAAATTACTCAAATCTGAAGGTATTTTGCTCTAAAAATATTGAAAAACAAGGTCTTTTGTTTGTTTTACTATATTTAGTTATTTTTTTTTAA